>NZ_JBVISA010000020.1:0-192172 GCF_055575755.1 Kitasatospora sp. NPDC034035
ATAAAACGAACACGCCGAATAAGAACCGAGCCGCGACGCACAAATGCAGACGCAACCCAGCCCGAACCTGGGAAGTGGTGTTTCAGAGGATTGGCTACCCCGGGACCGTCCGCGCCGATGCGTGTCCGGTGCTCCCTGCCGAGCAGCTCGAAGAACTCTACGCGCTTCGGCAGGCTGATGCAAACGCGGATGCGGCGTGCGGGCAAGAGCACGCCGGCCGGACCCCGGGAGAGGGGTCCGGCCGGCGTGTCCGCGCGGTGCGGGCTCAGCTGTTGGTGGGGAAGCCGAGGTTGATGCCGCCGTGCGACGGGTCCAGCCAGCGCTGGGTGACGGCCTTGCCGCGGGTGAAGAACTGCACGCCGTCCGGGCCGTACGCGTGGGCGTCGCCGAAGAGCGAGGCCTTCCAGCCGCCGAAGGAGTAGTAGGCGACCGGCACCGGGATCGGCACGTTGATGCCGACCATGCCGACCTCCACCTCGAACTGGAAGCGCCGGGCCGCGCCGCCGTCGTTGGTGAAGAGGGCGGTGCCGTTGCCGTACGGGTTGGCGTTGATCAGCGCCAGGCCCTCCTCGTAGGAGGAGACGCGCACGACCGAGAGGACCGGGCCGAAGATCTCGTCGTTGTAGACGGACATGCCGGGCTTCACGTGGTCGAACAGCGTCGGGCCGAGCCAGAAGCCGTCGGCGGTCGGGGTGCCGTCCTTGTCCTCGGCGGTGACCGGGTGCTTGCGGCCGTCCACGGCGAGCTCGGCGCCGTCGGCGACACCGGACTCCACGTAGGAGGTGACCTTGTCACGGTGCTGGCCGGTGACCAGCGGGCCCATCTCCGAGTCGCCGTTGCAGCCCGGGCCGACCTTGAGGGTGGCCACCCGCTGCTTGATCTTCTCGACCAGCTCGTCGCCGATCGGGTCGACCGCGACCAGGACGGACACCGCCATGCAGCGCTCTCCCGCCGCGCCGAAGCCGGCGTTGACGGCGGCGTCGGCGGCCAGGTCCAGGTCGGCGTCGGGCAGGACCAGCATGTGGTTCTTGGCGCCGCCCAGGGCCTGCACGCGCTTGCCGTAGCGGGTGCCGGTCTCGTAGACGTAGCGGGCGATCGGGGTGGAGCCGACGAAGCTGACGGACTTGATGTCCGGGTGCTCCAGCAGGCGGTCGACGGCCACCTTGTCGCCGTGCACGACGTTGAAGACGCCGTCCGGCAGGCCGGCCTCCTTCCACAGACCGGCCAGGAAGTCGGCGGCGGACGGGTCCTTCTCCGAGGGCTTCAGGACGACGGTGTTGCCGGCCGCGATGGCGATCGGGAAGAACCACATCGGCACCATGGCCGGGAAGTTGAACGGCGAGATGATGGCGACCGGGCCGAGCGGCTGGCGGATCGAGTAGACGTCGATGCCGGTGGAGGCCTGCTCGGTGAAGCCGCCCTTGATGAGCTGCGGGATTCCGCAGGCGTACTCCACGACCTCCAGGCCGCGGGCGATCTCGCCCAGGGCGTCGGAGTGCACCTTGCCGTGCTCCGCGACGATGATCGAGGCCAGCTCGTCGCGGCGGGCGTTCAGCAGCTCCCGGAAGGCGAAGAGCACCGTGGCCCGCCTGGCGACCGAGGCGGTGCGCCACTCGGTGAAGGCCGAGGCGGCGGCGGCCACGGCCTGGTCGACCTCGGCGATCCCGGCGAAGTCGACGTGACCGGCGACCTGACCGGTGGCCGGGTCGAAGATGTCGCCGCGACGGGGCGCCGCACCCGCGGTGGCGACCGGCTTGCCGCCGATCCAGTGAATGATGTGCTTGCTCAAGGTCGTCTGCCTCCGAAGTCCCGGGCGGCGTCCTGCCACCGGTCCGGTCTGGCGCCGCCCGCGAGTGGGCCGGGCGACGGAAATTCACGGGGCTACCGCGCTCGTCTCCAGTCTGCTCGCCGCTTCGGCCCGGCTCAACGAACAGGCTGACGGGGATCTCGGATTCAGCCTTACAGGTCGTCCGGTCGCTACTCCGAACGTGTTCCGCCCACCACGTTGCTCAGGCTTCGTCGTCCTCCGGGGACGGATCCTCCGAAGGTGAACCCTCCGGGTCCGGGTCCTCCGGGTACGGGTCCTCCTGGTCCGGGTCCTCCAGGTAAGGATCGTGCAGCCCGTCCGCCGCCTCCTGGGTCTCCAGCAGGTCCAGCCGCAGGTCCTGCGCCCACGCCAGCGCCCACCGTTTCCGCTCGTCCACCCCGCCGGCCGGAACGCCCCGGGCGCGGAACCGCCCGTCCGCCGCCTCGGCGAGCGTCTCCAGCCGGTCGGCGAGCGCCGCAGGCTGGAAGTCCGGGTCCAATTCCCGTGCCAGTGCGAGCAGTTCGCCCTCCCGGTAGCAGCGGGTGAGCGCGTGGACGTCGATCAGGTCGCGCGGCATGCCTCGGTCCACGAGCAGCGCGGTGGTCAGCGCCGCCACGTCCTCCAGGGCGACGACCGGCAGCACCACCGGTGGCTCGTCCGGCCCGGGCGCGCCGAGGTCGAGCCGGACCGGCCGATGGGCCAGCGGTTCCTTGCGCAGCTCCACCGAGTGCGTCCGGCCGCCCAGCGCCAGCCGGACGGTGAGCTGCTCCAGCCGCGGGGTGCCCGGTCGCTCGGCCACTCCGCCACCCGCCGCGCGGTACGCCTCGGCCAGCGCGTCGGCGACCTCCGGCAGGTCGGCGCCGCCGGTCACCAGGGTGAGCCCGTCCTGTGCGCAGGCCGCGACGCCGTGGGCGCGCAGCGCGTGCCCACCGGCCAGGGCGAGGCCGTACCGGTCGCAGACCGGCGCGGCCAGACCGGCCAGGCGCAGCTGGGCGGGGCCCGGTCGGAGGGACGCGTCGACGGCGTGCGGGGCGGTGGTCACGCCTCCAGTCTGACGCGACCGCCCGTCCCGCGCGCCATCGTCAGCCCCCTCACCACCGGCCGAACCACCCGCCGAAACACCCGCTGAAACACCCGCTGAAACACCCACCGAAGCCGCCGAACCACCCGCCGGACCCCCCTCACCACCCGCCGAGCCCTGCCGCCGCCTCGTGCAGGGCGAGTTCCAGCAGCACCGGGTCGTTGAGCCGCCCGGAGCCGCCCGGCGGGACGAGCCAGCGCACGCCCCGGCTGTTGTGCTCGGGGTGCGGGACGACGATCCAGGTGCCCTCCCCCGCGCTGCGCACGCCCGTGCCGACCCAGCGGGCGGCGGTGCCGAGCGGCACCAGGAAGCTGAGGTGCTCCTCGCCGAAGTCGGTGAGGACGGGGCCGCAGGAGCCGGTGTCCAGGATCTCCAGGGCGGGGCGCCCGAGCCGTCCGGGGACGGAGAGGACGTCCCAGCGGCGGCCGGCCGGGAGCAGCATCAGGCCGAGCCCGGTGCGTTCCCAGTGCTCCCGGAAGAACTCCGGGTCCGCCGCCACCTGGGCGAGCCAGTGCAGTCCGGTGCTCTCCATGTCTGTCCCCGCTTCTTGCCGCTCGTACTGTTCGGGCGCGGCGGGAAAGGCCGAGACCCGCCGTCACCAAGGAGAGGCGGACGGCGGGTCCCGATTACACGGGTCGCGGGGGTCAGCTGTCGAAGCCCAGCCCCAGGCGGTCGAGCGTGCGCAGCCAGAGGTTGCGGTGGCCGCCGTTGCGGTCGGCCCGCTCCAGCGACCGGGTGGTGATCTCGATGCCGGCCCAGCGCACCGGCTCGGGCGGGAACGGCAGCGGCTTGCTGCGGACCATCTCCAGCGAGGTGAGTTCGGTGCGCTCGCCCGCGAGCAGGTCGAGCATCACCTCGGCGCCGAAGCGGGTCGCGCCGACGCCGAGCCCGGTGTAGCCGACCGCGTACGCGACCTTGCCCCGGTACGCGGTGTCGAAGAACGCCGAGAACCGGCTGCAGGTGTCGATCGCGCCGCCCCAGGCGTTGGTGAAGCGCAGGCCCTCCAGCTGCGGGAAGCAGCGGAAGAAGTGGTTCGCCAGGGTGCGGAAGGTCTCCGGTCGCTGGTCGTACTCGTGCCGGACGTGGCCGCCGTAGTGGTAGACCGCGTCGTAGCCGCCCCAGAGGATCCGGTTGTCGGCGGAGAGCCGGAAGTAGTGGAACTTGTTGGCGCTGTCGCCGAGCCCCTGCCGCCCGCGCCAGCCGATCGAGGCGAGCTGCTCGTCGTTGAGCGGCTCGGTCATCAGCGCGTAGTCGTACACCGGCACGATGTACGGGCGGACCCGCTTGAGCAGGGACGGGAACACGTTGGTGCCGAGCGCGACCCGGCGGGCGAAGACCCGGCCGTAGGAGGTGCGGGCGGCCATGCCGCTGCCGTACTCCCGCAGGTCGGTGGCCCGGGTGTGCTCGTGGATCCGCACGCCCTGGCTCAGGCAGGCGTCCTTGAGGCCCCAGGCGAGCTTGGCGGGGTGGACCATCGCCACGCCCTCCTTGTCCCAGAGGCCGCCGAGGAAGGTCGGCGAGTTCACCTCGGCGCGCAGCTGGTCGGCGTCCAGGACGGTGATGTCGAGGCCGTGGCGGGCGACCGCCTCGGCGACCTCGTGGAGCTCCTCGACCTGGTGGGGCTGGGTGGCGACGTCGATCTCGCCGGTGCGTTCCCACTCGGCGTCGATGCCGTAGCGCTTGAGGGTGGCCTCGATGCCGTCGAGGTTGGCGGCACCGAGGCGTTCCAGCTGGGCGAGTTCGGACGGCCAGCGCTCCAGGCCGTTGCCGAAGCCGTGGGTGAGGCTGGCCGCGCAGAATCCGCCGTTGCGCCCGGACGCGGCCCACCCGACCTCGTTGCCCTCGACCAGCACGACGTCCAGCGAGGGGTCGCGTTCCTTGGCGATGAGGGCGGTCCACAGGCCGGAGTAGCCGCCGCCGACGACCAGCAGGTCGCAGGTGGTGTCGCCGACCAGGGCGGGCAGTGCCGCCGGCCGGCCCGGGTCCTCCAGCCAGAAGGGGGTGGGCCTGGCGTCACTGAGTGCGCGAGCGGAGTCCATGCATTATCAGCCACTTTCCACGGATAGGTGTCATGTCGGGCCACCGCTGACCGACCGTACGTCAGGCGGTGGCCTTCCTGCGGTTGCCGAGCCCCTGGCCGGCGACGGTCAGCGCGACGGCGGCGAGGAACATCGCGGTGCCGATGACGTTCACCTGCACCGGGATGCCGCGCTGCGAGGCGCCCCAGACGAACATCGGGAAGGTGACCGTGGTCGGGCCCGAGTTGAACTGGGTGATGATGAAGTCGTCGAAGGAGAGCGCGAAGCTGAGCAGCGCACCCGCCGCGATGCCGGGCGCCGCCAGCGGCAGGGTGACCCGGAGGAAGGTCTGGGTGGGGGTCGCGTAGAGGTCCTGGGCGGCCTGTTCGAGCCTCGGGTCCATGCTCATCACGCGCGCCTTGACCGCCGTCACCACGAAGCTGAGGCAGAACATGATGTGCGCGATGAGGATGGTGGTGAAGCCGAACGGGATGCGCATGTTGAGGAAGAGCGTCCCGAGCGAGGCGGCCATGACCACCTCGGGCATGGCCATCGGCAGGAAGATCATCGCGGTGGTGGCGGAGCGGCCGCGGAAGCGGAAGCGGGCCAGTGCGAAGGCGACCATGGTGCCGAGCACGGTGGCGCCGATGGTGGCGAACACCGCGATCTGCAGGCTGAGCGAGAGCGACTGGCACATGTCGGCCACGCCGCAGGGGTTGGTCCAGGCGTCGGTGGAGAACTCGTTCCACTCGTAGTTGAACTTGCCCACCGGCTTGTTGAACGAGAAGGCGAGCACGACCAGGTTGGGCAGCACCAGGTAGGCGAGGGCCAGCAGGCCGGCCAGCACTACCAGGTGGGCGCGGACCCACTTCAGAATCCGGGACATCAGACCAGTTCCTCCGTCCCGGCCTTGCGCATGTAGACCGTCACCATGCCCAGGATCAGGGCCATCAGGATGAAGCTCAGCGCGGCGGCCGTGGGGTAGTCGAGCACGTTCAGGAACTGTTTCTGGATGCCGTTGCCGACCATCTGCTCGCTCGGCGAGCCCAGCAGCTGGGCGTTGATGTAGTCGCCGGAGGCCGGGATGAAGGTCAGCAGGGTGCCCGCGACCACGCCCGGCAGCGAGATCGGGAAGGTGACCTTGCGGAAGGTGGTGAACGGCCGGGCGTAGAGGTCGCCGGCCGCCTCGTGCAGGCGCGGGTCGATCCGCTCCAGTGAGGTGTACAGCGGAAGGATCATGAACGGCAGGAAGTTGTAGGTCAGGCCGCAGACCACCGCGAGCGGCGTGGCCAGCACCCGGTCGCCGGAGGTGAGGCCGACCAGGTTGGTGAGGTCCAGGACGTGCAGCGCGTTCAGCGCGCCGACCACCGGGCCGCCGTCGGACAGGATGGTCTTCCAGGCCAGCGTGCGGATCAGGAAGCTGGTGAAGAACGGCGCGATGACCAGGATCAGGATGACGTTGCGCCAGCGCTTGCTCGCCTTGAAGGCGATCGTGTACGCGAGCGGGTAGCCGACGGCCAGGCAGAGCACGGTGGCGACAGCGGCGTAGGAGAACGAGCGGACGAAGTGCCACTTGTACTCGACCAGCGCGTCCCAGTACGTCGAGAGGTGCCAGGTGACCTTGAAGCCCTCTTCGAGCGAGCCGGTCTGCAGCGAGGTGGACGCCTGGTAGAGCATCGGGACGGCGAAGAAGACGACCAGCCAGGCGACGCCGGGCAGCAGCAGCCAGTACGGGGTGAGCTTGCGCTTCGGCTTGCGCTCGGCCGTCGGCAGCGGGCTGCCGTCGGGGGGTATGGCCTGGGGCGGCGCGGCCGGGGTGGTGGCGGTCATGCGGCCTCCTCCGCGGTGCCCGCGTCGATCGCCTGCGAGGCGTCCAGGGCGAAGGAGTGCGCCGGGTTCCAGTGCAGCCGGACGGCGGCGCCGGGGACGATCCGGGCGTCGCGCTCCATGTTCTGCTCGAAGACGGTGACCTCCTGGCCGCCGTCGATGCGCACCACGTACTGGGTGGAGACGCCGATGAAGCTGGAGTCGAGCACCGTGCCGGACAGCTTGTTGCGGCCGTCGGCGACCTCCTCGGAGGCGTGCGTGATGGTGAGCTTCTCCGGGCGCACGCCGAGGTGGACGCGCTTGGCGTCGGTGGCGCAGCGCGCCTTCGGCACGGCGAGGCGGACACCGCCCGCGCTCAGCAGCAGGTCGCCGCCCTCGGTGCCGGTGACCTCGGCGGGCAGCAGGTTGGACTGGCCGAGGAAGTTGGCCACGAAGGTGGTGGCGGGGTTCTCGTACAGCTCGGCGGGCGCGCCCAGCTGCTCGACCCGGCCGCCGTTCATCACCGCGATGGTGTCGGCCATGGTCATGGCCTCCTCCTGGTCGTGGGTGACGTGCACGAAGGTGATGCCGACCTCGGTCTGGATCCGCTTGAGTTCCAGCTGCATCTGGCGGCGGAGCTTGAGGTCGAGCGCGCCGAGCGGCTCGTCCAGGAGCAGTACCTGCGGGTGGTTGATCAGCGCGCGGGCGACGGCGACGCGCTGCTGCTGGCCGCCGGAGAGCTGGTGTGGCTTGCGCCGGGCGTACTGGCCGAGCTCGACCAGCTCCAGCATGTCGTCGACCTGCTTCCTGACGTCCTTCTTGCCGCGCCGGCGCAGGCCGAAGGCGACGTTCTCGAAGATGTCCAGGTGCGGGAAGAGCGCGTAGCTCTGGAAGACGGTGTTCACCGGCCGCTTGTACGGGGGCAGGGCGGTGACGTCCTGGCCGCCGATCAGGACGGTGCCGCTGGTGGGCTCCTCCAGGCCGGCGATCATGCGCAGGGTGGTGGTCTTGCCGCAGCCGGAGGCGCCGAGCAGTGCGAAGAAGGAGCCCTGGGGGACGGTCAGGTCGAGCGGGTGGACGGCGGTGAAGGAGCCGTAGGTCTTGCCGATGCCGGTGAGCCGGACGTCTCCGCCGGCGGCCGCGTCGCGCTGCTGGTCTGTCATGGAGTGGTGTCTTCCTGGGTTTCTCTGCCGGGAGTGGGGGTCAGGCGCCGATGAGCTTGGAGAACTTCTGCTCGAAGTCGCTCTCCTCGCTCTCGGTGAGCGTGCGGAACACGTGCGCCTTGGCCGCCATCTCGGGGGTGGGTACGACCAGCGGGTTGGCCGCGGTGTCCGGGGCGAGGGTGGCGAGCTCGTCGGTCATCCCGGTGACGGCGGAGACGTAGCCGATGCCCGCGACCAGCTGCGCCGCGATCTTCGGCTGATAGTAGAAGTCGATCAGCTTTTCCGCGTTCGCCTTGTGCTGCGCCTTGGCCGGAACCAGCATGTTGTCGGTCGAGGAGAGGAAGCCCTTCTCCGGGATGACGAACTCGATGTCCGGGTTGTCGGCGCGCAGTTGGATCAGGTCGCCGCCCCAGGCGATGCAGGCCGCGATGTCGCCGGAGGAGAGTTCCTGACCGTAGTCGTTGCCGGTGAAGCGGCGGATCTGCTTGCTGTCGACGGCCTTCTGCAGCCGGGCGATCGCGGCGTCGAAGTCGTCGGCGGTGAACTTCGCGGAGTCCTTGCCCTGGTCGAGCAGCACCATCCCGATGCTGTCGCGCATCTCGGAGAGGAAGGTGACCCGGCCCTTCAGGTCGGGGTCGTCCAGCAGCTGGGAGACGCTGGTGACCTCCTTCCCCTTGGTCGCCTTCTTGTTGTACGCGACGACGGTCTGGATGCCGGCCCACGGGTAGGAGTAGAGCCGGCCCGGGTCCCAGTCGGGGGCGCGGAAGCGCGATTCGACCGTGGTGATCGCGGTGGTGACGTTCGCCGGGTCGAGCTTCTGCACCCAGCCGAGCCGGATCAGCCGGGCGGCCATCCAGTCGGTGAGCACCATCAGGTCGCGGCCGGTGTCCTGGCCGGAGGCGAGCTGCGGCTTGATCTTGCCGAAGAACTCGACGTTGTCGTTGACGTCCTCGTTGTACTTGACCTTGATCCCGGTGGCCTGGGTGAAGGCGTCCAGGGTGCCGTGCTTCTCCTTGTCCTTCTCGTCGGTGTCGATGTAGAGCGGCCAGTTGGAGAAGGCGACCTCCTTCTCCGAGTCCGAGAGGTCCTTGGCGGCGTTCGCGGTGGAGTCGCCGGTCGACCGGGGGGCCGCCGGGATGCCGCAGGCCGCCAGGGTGCCCGCTCCGGCGGTGAGGGCGGCGGCGCGCAGCAGGGTGCGGCGGCCGAGTGCGGCCCGGCCGCTGGTCAGGCTGCGCTCCCACGCCTTGCGGACCGGTTCGGGCAGACCGTCGGTGAGCTCGTTGAACGCCATGGAACGGGCCTCCTGGGGGGAGAGAGGGGGCGTGGGGGAAGCGCCCTTGTCCGGGGGTTATCTGTCTCCGAAGACGGTGCGGTGCCAGTCCTTGCGGGCCACCGCGGTGGTGTCGAACATGACGTGCTTGACCTGGGTGTACTCGTCCAGCGAGTACTGGGACATGTCCTTGCCGTAGCCGGACGCCTTGTAGCCGCCGTGCGGCATCTCGCTGATGATCGGGATGTGGTCGTTGACCCAGACGCACCCGGCCGCGATCTCCCGGGTGGCGCGCAGCGAGCGGTGCACGTTGCTCGTCCAGGCGGAGGCGGCCAGGCCGTACGGGGTGTCGTTGGCCAGCCGCAGGCCCTCGTCGTCGCCGTCGAAGGGCAGCACGACCAGCACCGGGCCGAAGATCTCGCCCTGGACGACCTCGCTGTCCTGGGCCGCGCCGGTGATCAGGGTGGGCGGGTAGTACGCGCCCCGGGTGAGGTCGGTGCCGTCGTGGCCCTTCTCCGGCACCTGTCCGCCGGTGACCACGGTGGCGTACGAGCGGGCGCGCTCCACGAAGCCGGCCACCCGGTCCCGGTGGGTATACGAGACCAGCGGGCCGAGGTCGGTCCGCGGGTTCAGCGGGTCGCCGATCCGGATCGCCGCGAACAGCTCGGCCACCCCGGCCACGAAGGCGTCGTACAGCGGGCGCTGGACGTACGCGCGGGTGGCGGCGGTGCAGTCCTGGCCGCTGTTGATCAGCGAGGCGGCGACGGCGCCGTGCACGGCGGCGTCCAGGTCGGCGTCGTCGAAGACCACGAACGGGGCCTTGCCGCCGAGTTCCAGGTGGGTGCGCTTGACGCTCGCGGTGGCGATCTCGGCGACCCGCCTGCCGACGGCGGTGGAGCCGGTGAAGGAGACCATCGCGACGTCCGGGTTCCCGATCAGGTGCTCGCCGGCGGTGCGCCCGGCGCCGGTGACCACGTTGACCACGCCGTCCGGGATGCCTGCCGCGGTGCAGGCCCGGGCGAACATCAGCGAGGTCAGCGGGGTCAGTTCGGCCGGCTTGAGCACGATGGTGTTGCCCGCCGCGATCGCCGGGAGGATCTTCCAGGCGGCCATCTGCAGCGGGTAGTTCCACGGCGAGATCGAGCCGACCACGCCGATCGCCTCGCGCCGCACGTACGAGGTGTGGTCGCCGGAGTACTCGCCGGCCGCCTTGCCCTCCAGGTTGCGGGCGGCACCGGCGAAGAACGCGGCGTTGTCGATGGTGCCGGGGACGTCGAACTCGGTGGCCAGCTTGACCGGCTTGCCGGTCTGCGCGGTCTCCACCCGGGCGAGGTCGCCGCAGGCGTCGGTCAGCACGGCGGCCAGCCGGGTGAGCGCCTCGGAGCGCGCCCCGGGGGTGGCCGAGGACCAGCCCGGCAGGGCGGCCTTCGCGGCGGCGACGGCCGTGTCGACGTCCTCGGCGGTGGCCAGGGCGACCTGCTCGACCACGCTGCCGTCGGCGGGGTTGACGACCTGGAAGGGCTCGCCGTTCCCCCGGGTCAGGCGGCCCGCGATGTACTGCGCGCCCGCGCCGAAGTCGGTCAGGTCCATCTGGTTCCTCCAAGTGCCGGTGGTACGACTGAGCGACGGAGCGCCGCCTCCCGCCGTGGGGGTCTGCGGGGTGCGGGAATCCGTCCTGTCGATCATCGGGGTTGCGCGATCCTGACAGTCCGGTTGGCTCCGGACAAGGGATTCCACGGTTGCGTTCTGGTCAACGCGACGGATTCCGGCGTGAGGTCGGTTTTCCGCCACAGCCGACCCGCTGACCATGCCCGGTGCCGCCGGGGCGTGACAAGGGTCACTGCGACAATCTCGACACGAAGGGCCTTACAGGGTGCAAGGGTCCCGCCAGGGCAACAGGTCGTTGCGGGGATGGATGATTCACCTGACACTCTGACCACCTCTGCCCACCCGTCCCCGCTCTGGTCCCCCGGCCATGGAGGCCCGCGATGCTCCCCACCGTCGCCCGAGTACTCGACCTGGAGGTGATGCGGCGCGGCCTGCCCCAGGTCGTGGCCGGCGCCGACCACCTGGAGCGGCCGGTCCGCTGGGTCCACGTCAGCGAGCTGCCCGACGTCGCCGGGATGCTCCGGGGCGGCGAGCTGGTGCTGACCACCGGCATCGCGCTGCCCGAGGACCGCGAGGGCCTGGCCCGCTACGTCCGCGAGCTGGACGAGGTCGGGGTGGCCGGCCTGGTCGTCGAGTACGGGCGGCGCTACTTCGACACGCTCCCCCGCGCGCTGGTCAACGCCGCCGAGCAGCGCGGGCTGCCGCTGATCACGCTCCGCCGCGAGCTGCGCTTCGTCGCCGTCACCGAGGCCGTGCACGCCCTGGTGGTCAACGCCCAGCTGGAGCAGCTGCGCGCCTCCGAGTCGGTCCACCAGGTGTTCAACGAACTGGTGGTGGAGGGCGCCGAGCCGCCCGAGGTGATCCGGCAGGTGGCCCGGATGGCGGGCGGGCCGGTCATCCTGGAGAACCTGGCCCACCAGGTGCTCGCCCACGACACCGCCGGGCGTCCGGAGGCCGAGGTGCTGGAGGACTGGGAGCGCCGCTCGCGCGGGGTCCGCCCGTCCGGCCGCACCGGCCACGACCCGCGCAGCGGCTGGCTGGTCACCACCGTCGGCGCCCGCGGCCAGGACTGGGGCCGGCTGGTGCTGGTCCTGGAACCCGGCCCGCTGCCCGAGGGCGAGACCCACCCGCACGCGATGCTGCTGGAGCGCGGCGCCTCCGCGCTGGCGCTCAACCGGCTGGTGGTCCGCGACCGGGAGAGCCTGGAGCGGCAGACCCACCGCACCCTGCTCTCCGGCATCCTCACCCACGCGCTGACCGTCTCCGAGGCGGCGCTGCGGGCCCAGGCGCTCGGCGTCCCGCTGGAGGGCCGCCGGCTGGTCGGCGTGGTGCTGCGGCAGCGGCGCGGGCCGATCCCGGCCGCGCTGGAGGCGCAGTCCCGGCTGCGCGACTTCACCGAGCTGGCCGCGAGCGCGGTCCGCTCCTGCCGGCTCTCCGCCCTGGTCGGCGCGCTGGACGACGAGGCCGTCGGCCTGCTGATCTCGCTCGGCGCCCAGCAGGACGAGCACTCCGCGCTGGACTCCTTCTCCGCCGCCCTGCGCCGGATGTCCGCCGAGGCCGCCCGGGAGGGCGCCGACCCGGCGGGCCCGGTGGTCGCGGTCGGCTCCTCCGTCGGCTCGGTCCGCGACGCCCGGCGCACCCTGCTGGAGGCCACCCAGGTCGCCGACGCCGCCCTGCACGACGCGCCCGGCGGCGGCCGCACCTCCTCCTACTACCGGCTGCCGGACGTCCGGCTGCGCGGCCTGCTCCACCTGCTGCGCGACGACGCCCGGCTGCAGACCTACGTGGAGCGCGAGCTGGGCCCGCTGCTGGCCCACGACGCCGAGCACAACGGCCAGCTGGTGCAGATGCTGCGGATCTACCTGGAGCAGGGCCGGAACAAGTCGGCCGCGGCGGACGCCGCGCACCTGTCCCGGCCGTCCTTCTACGACCGGCTGCACAAGGTCGAGCGGATCCTCGGCGTCGACCTCGACCAGGTCGAGTCCTGCCTGTCCCTGCACGTGGCGCTGCTCGCCCTGGACGCCGTACGGCGCTGAGCCCCGCGCGTCACACCCCGGTGATGCGGCCCCAGACCTTGTGCAGCTCCGGCCGCTCGGCCGAGGTGACGTCACGCATGGTGCGCAGCCGGGCCCGCATCTCCTCGGTCGGGAACACCAGCGGGTTCTCGGCGAGTTCGGCCTTCTCCTTGTCGCCGCTGGCAGCCAGCACCTCGCGGGCGGCCGGCACCGGGCAGATGTACTGGACGAACGCGGCGAGTTCGGCGGCCACCTCGGGCTGGTAGTAGTAGTCGATCAGCAGCTCGGCGTTGCGCTTGTGGGTGGCGCGGTTGGGGATCATCAGGCTCTCCGCCCACAGCTCGCCGCCCTCCTCCGGCACCACGAACTCGATGTCCGGGTTCTCGGCGGTGAGTTGGACCGCGTCGCCGGAGTAGGCCTGGCAGGCGAGCGCAGCGCCGGAGGCGAGGTCGCTGGTGTAGTCGTTGCCGGTGAAGCGGCGGATGTGGCCGGTGTCGACCATCTTCTGCACCAGGTCCATCGCCTTGTTCGCGTCGTCGTCGCCGAACGTCGCGATGTCCGCGCCCTGGGAGAGCATCAGCAGCCCGAGCGCCTCGTCCAGCCCGGCGAACAGCGTGATCCGGCCCTTGAGGTCGGGTGCCCACAGGTCGGCGGTGGACTTGATCTCCCGGCCGAGCGCCTTGCGGTTGTACGCGATGCCGGTGATCCCGGACTGCCACGGCACGCTGCGCCGGCGCCCGGGGTCGAAGCCCGGGTTCGCGAGCTGCGGGTCCAGGTTGGCGGTGACGTTGGGCAGGTTGGCCCGGTCCATGGCCTGCACCCAGCCCAGCGAGACGTACCGCCCGGCCATCCAGTCGCTGATCACCATCAGGTCCCGGCCGGGGGTGGCGCCCTGGGTGAGCACCGGGCTGATCTTGCCGAAGAACTCGTCGTTGTCGTTGATGTCCTCGGTGTAGGTGACGTCGATCCCGGTCTTCTCGCTGAAGCCGTCCAGGGTCGGGCGGCCGCCGTGGTCGTCGGTGTCGATGTACTGCGTCCAGTTGGAGAAGGCGAGCCGCTTGTCGGTCTCCGAGCGGTCCGGCGCCGAGCGGCGGTCCTCGGGGACGTACGCGGACGGGATCCCGCAGCCGGTCAGGGTGCCGGCGCCGAGCAGCGCGGCCCCACCGAGCACGGAACGTCGGCGCAGCACGGCGGAGTCGGGCGTACGGCGGGTCAGGGTGGAGCTGCTGGGCATGGCGGAGCCTTCCGGAGCGTGGGACGGCCCCGGGCACAACTGCCCGGGGCCGTCCTGGAGGTACGTCAGACAGTGTGCGCGTCGGTGAGCGACAGCACCTCGTCCAGCACCGCGAGGCCGGTCTTGGCCTCCTCCTCGGTGACGGTGCACGGCGGGACGACGTGGAAGCGGTTCATGTTGACGAACGGCCAGAGCCCGCGCCGCTTGCAGGCGGCGGCCAGCTCGGCCATCGGCGCGTTGGCGGCGCCGGCGGCGTTGTACGGCACCATCGGCTCGCGGGTCTCCCGGTTCTTCACCAGGTCGAGCGCCCAGAACACGCCCATGCCGCGGACCTCGCCGATCGACGGGTGCCGCTCGGCCAGCTCGCGCAGGCCGGGGCCGAGCACGGTCTCGCCGATGTGCTTGGCGTTCTCGACGATGCCCTCCTGCGCCATCGTGGTGATGGTCGCCACCGCGGAGGCGCAGGCCAGCGGGTGGCCGGAGTAGGTGAGTCCGCCGGGGAACGGCCGCTCGGCGAAGGTGGCCGCGATCTCGGCGCTGATCGCCACGCCGCCGAGCGGCACGTAGCCGGAGTTGACGCCCTTGGCGAAGGTGAGCAGGTCCGGGGTGACGCCCCAGTGGTCGGCGGCGAACCACTCACCGGTGCGGCCGAAGCCCGCCATCACCTCGTCGAGGATGAACACGATGCCGTGGCGGTCACAGATCTCCCGCACCCCGGCCAGGTAGCCCGGCGGCGGGATCAGGATGCCCGCGGTGCCGACCACGGTCTCCAGGATGACGGCCGCGACGGTGCCCGGCCCCTCGAAGGCGATCACCTCCTCCAGGTGCCGCAGCGCGCGCTCGCACTCCTGCGCCTCGTTCTCGGCGTGGAAGTTGGAGCGGTAGGCGTACGGGCCCCAGAAGTGCACCACGCCGGAGACCCCGGTCTCGTTGGCCCAGCGCCGCGGGTCGCCGGTGAGGGCGATCGCGTTGGCGGTGGCGCCGTGGTACGAGCGGTAGGTGGACAGCACCTTCTGCCGGCCCGTGTGCAGCCGGGCCAGCCGGATCGCGTTCTCGTTGGCCTCGGCGCCGCCGTTGGTGAAGAAGATCTTGTCCAGGTCGCCCGGGGTGCGCTCGGCGATCAGCCGGGCGGCCTCGCTGCGCGACTCGACCGCGAAGCCGGGTGCGATGGTGCAGAGCTTCGCCGCCTGCTCCTGGATCGCGGCAACCACCTTCGGGTGCTGGTGCCCGATGTTGGTGTTGACCAGCTGCGAGGAGAAGTCGAGGTAGCGGTTGCCGTCGTAGTCCCAGAAGTACGAGCCCTCGGCGCCGGCCACCGCGAGGGGGTCGATCAGCGCCTGGGCGGACCACGAGTGGAAGACGTGCGCGCGGTCGGCGGCCTTGACGGCCTGGCCGGCGGCTGAGTCAGCGGTGGGGATGCTCATGCCGGTAAGGCTAGGACGGGCCGCGCGCGAAGTGCAGTTTCATCTTGTCAGTCGGTCGCCCGATCCGTCGACAGGGTGCAAAGACACCGGGCCCGGGGCGGAAAGCCCCGGGCCCATTGTCAGTTCATACGACCTGAATAGGTCAGATCGCGGTCATACTGCGCCCGACGGTCATGACCCGCTAGATCGCGGTCATGACGTGCTTCACGCGGGTGTAGTCCTCGAAGCCGTACGACGACAGGTCCTTGCCGTAGCCGGACTTCTTGAAGCCGCCGTGCGGCATCTCGGCGACCAGCGGGATGTGGGTGTTGATCCAGACGCAGCCGAAGTCCAGGCGGCGCGACATCCGCATGGCGCGGGCGTGGTCCTTGGTCCACACCGAGGAGGCCAGCGCGAACTCGACGCCGTTGGCGTACTCGACGGCCTGGTCCTCGTCGGTGAACTTCTGCACGGTGATGACCGGGCCGAAGACCTCGTTCTGGATGATCTCGTCGTCCTGGTTCAGGCCGGAGACGACGGTCGGGGCGTAGAAGTAGCCCTTGTCGCCGACCCGGTGGCCACCGGCCTCGACCTTGGCGTGGGCGGGCAGCCGCTCGATGAAGCCGGCGACCTGCTTCAGCTGGTTGGCGTTGTTCAGCGGGCCGTACAGCACGTCCTCGTCGTCCGCGCCGCCGGTCTTGGTCTCGGCCGCGGCCTTGGCCAGCGCCTCGACGAAGGCGTCGTGGATCGACTCGTGCACCAGCACGCGGGTGGCGGCGGTGCAGTCCTGGCCGGCGTTGAAGTAGCCCGCGACCGAGATGCCCTCGACGGCCTCGGCGATGTCGGCGTCCTCGAAGACCACGACCGGGGCCTTGCCGCCCAGCTCCAGGTGGACGCGCTTGACGTCCTTGGACGCCGACTCGGCGACCTGGATGCCGGCCCGGACCGAACCGGTGATGGAGGCCATCGCCGGGGTCTTGTGCTCGACCATCAGCTTGCCGGTCTCGCGGTCGCCGCAGATGACGTTGAAGACGCCGGCCGGCAGGTCCAGGTCCTTGAGGATGCCGCCGATGATCTCGGCCAGCAGCACGGTCGAGGCCGGGGTGGTGTCCGAGGGCTTCAGGACGACGGCGTTGCCCGCGGCGATGGCCGGGGCGAACTTCCAGACGGCCATCATCATCGGGTAGTTCCACGGCGCGACCTGGGCACAGACACCGACCGGCTCGCGGCGGACGATCGAGGTCATCCCGTCCATGTACTCACCGGCGGCCTTGCCCTCCAGCAGGCGGGCGGCACCGGCGAAGAAGCGGATCTGGTCCACCATCGGGCCGATCTCCTCGGAGAGGGTCAGCGCCCGGGGCTTGCCGGTGTTGCGCACCTCGGCGTCGACGATCTCGTCGGCCCGGGCCTCGACCGCGTCGGCGATCTTGAGCAGCAGCTTCTGCCGGGTGCTCGGGGTGGAGTCCCGCCAGATCGGGAACGCGGCGGCGGCGGAGGCCATGGCGGCGTCCACGTCCGCGGCACCGGACAGCGGCGACGTCGCGTACACCTCGCCGGTGGCCGGGTCGACGATGTCGAGCGTGCGGCCGTCAGCCGCGTCGACGAACTCACCGTTGATGTAGTTGCGCAGCGTGCGAAGGTCGCTCACGGATCTCTCCTCGGTCTGGGCCTGCGGCGTTGCAGATTCCGGCGCCATGGTACGTCGGCGGATCCGGCGTACGAAGGGCGCCGAGTGGCCGTGCCCGAAGCGGCGCGGTCCACTGGTGGCGGTATGCGCGGCACCTCGCGGGGCCGCGCGCGTACCGTGTCAGGGTAGCCGCACGACGGCTGGTATCGACAGGCAGACTCCGTGTACGCGATGAAATCCGTACGCGTTTTCCAAGATCACGACGAAATCAGCAGCTTCCAAGCTTGCGAACACGGGAACGATCAGGCACAGTGGCCGCGTGGCCAACCGCGACCGGAACGCCAGCGTTCCCCTCGACGCCGCCTCCAAGGCGATCATCGAGCAGCTGCAGGAGGACGGGCGTCGCCCGTACGCCGCCATCGGCAAGGCCGTCGGCCTGTCCGAGGCAGCCGTACGGCAACGCGTCCAGAAGCTGCTCGACCAGGGCGTGATGCAGATCGTCGCCGTCACGGACCCGCTCACCGTCGGCTTCACCCGCCAGGCGATGGTCGGCATCCGGGTCGAGGGCGACATCGAGCCCGTCGCCGACGCGCTGGCCGCCCTCGACGAGGTCGACTACGTCGTCTGCACCGCAGGCTCGTTCGACCTCCTGGCCGAACTGGTCTGCGAGGACGACGAGCACCTGCTCGAAATGATCAACAAGCGCATCCGCGCCCTTCCCGGCGTGCGGAGCACCGAGAGCTTCGTTTACCTGAAGCTCCGGAAACAGACCTACACCTGGGGCACCCGATGACAGCCGACCCGGCGCAGAAGGACCTTTCCAAGACCGCTTACGACCACCTGTGGATGCACTTCACCCGCATGTCGTCGTACGAGAACTCCCCCGTGCCGACGATCGTCCGGGGCGAGGGCACCTACGTCTGGGACGACAAGGGCCGCAAGTACCTCGACGGCCTGGCCGGCCTGTTCGTCGTCCAGGCCGGCCACGGCCGCGAGGAGCTCGCCGAGGCCGCCGCCAAGCAGGCCAAGGAGCTCGCCTTCTTCCCGGTGTGGAGCTACGCCCACCCGAAGGCCGTCGAGCTGGCCGAGCGCCTGGCCAACTACGCCCCCGGCGACCTGAACAAGGTCTTCTTCTCCACCGGTGGCGGCGAGGCCGTCGAGACCGCCTGGAAGCTCGCCAAGCAGTACTTCAAGCTGACCGGCAAGCCGACCAAGTACAAGGTCATCTCCCGCGCCGTCGCCTACCACGGCACCCCGCAGGGCGCGCTGTCCATCACCGGCCTGCCGGGCCTGAAGGCCCCGTTCGAGCCGCTGGTGCCGGGCACCCACAAGGCGCCGAACACCAACATCTACCGCGCCCCCGCCTTCCTGGAGAGCCCGGACGGCACCGTCGACCCCGAGGCCTACGGCCGCTGGTGCGCCGACGAGATCGAGGTGGCCATCCTCAACGAGGGCGCCGAGACCGTCGCCGCCGTCTTCGTCGAGCCGGTGCAGAACGCCGGCGGCTGCTTCCCGCCGCCGCCCGGGTACTTCCAGCGCCTGCGCGAGATCTGCGACCGCCACGACGTGCTGCTGGTCTCGGACGAGGTCATCTGCGCCTTCGGCCGCCTGGGCACCATGTTCGGCGCCGACAAGTTCGGCTACCAGCCCGACATGATCACCTGCGCCAAGGGCATGACCTCGGGTTACTCCCCGATCGGCGCCACGATCATCTCGGACCGCCTGGCCGAGCCGTTCTACAAGGGTGACAACACCTTCCTGCACGGCTACACCTTCGGTGGCCACCCGGTCTCCTCCGCGGTGGCGCTGGCCAACCTCGACATCTTCGAGCGCGAGGGCCTGAACCAGCACGTCCTCGACAACGAGGCCGCCTTCCTCGGCACCCTGAACAAGCTGCGCGACCTGCCGATCGTCGGCGACGTCCGCGGCAACGGGTACTTCTACGGCATCGAGCTCGTGAAGGACAAGGTCACCAAGGAGTCGTTCAACGACGACGAGGTCGAGCGCGTGCTCTACGGCTTCCTGTCGAAGGCGCTCTTCGACAACGGCCTGTACTGCCGCGCCGACGACCGTGGCGACCCGGTCATCCAGCTGGCCCCGCCGCTGATCTCCAACCAGTCGACCTTCGACGAGATCGAGCAGATCCTGCGGACCAGCCTCACCGACGCGTGGGCGAAGATCTGATCCCCTGAGCCCTCTTCCCCACCCTCCGCCGAAGGGCGGCCCAGCTCCCCGCCGGGCCGCCCTTCGGCGTTCCCCCACCGGAACATCACAGTCGCACGACCAAACATGCCTGAATGCGGGTGATTTGCCCGTGATGGACCAGAGCGCCGCAACCGCGCCCCGCCCCGGTCGTTCTAATCTGACGACTGTCATATCCCTGCGGCCACCCAGGATGGAACCTCATGTCAGCGGCACCGCCTGACAACGACGTGCTGTGGGCCCGAGGGATCGTCAAGTCCCATCACGGCACCCCCGCCCTGCGCGGCATCTCGCTCGGCGTCCGCGAGGGCGAGGTGCTCGCCGTCACCGGCCCGCGCGGCTCCGGCAAGAGCACCCTGCTGGGCTGCCTCTCCGCCCAGCTCCCGGTCGACGAGGGCGAGGTCTGGTTCAACAGCGCCCCCGTGCACACCCTCACCCGGGCCGGCCGCGAACGGCTGCGCCGCGACCGCTTCGGCTTCGTCGGCTCCGAGCCGCACCTGGTCCCCGAACTGACCGCCCGGGAGAACGTCGCCCTGCCGCTGCTGCTCGCCGGGGCCGGCAACAAGGCCGCCTACACCGCCGCCGCCGAGTGGCTGGAGCGCCTCGACGTCGGCGACTTCGCCAAGCACCGCCCCGACCGGCTGGTCCAGAGCCAGCGCCAACGGGTCGCCGTCGCCCGTGCCCTGGCCCCGCTGCCGCCCGTCGTCTTCGCCGACGACCCCACCGCCCCGCTGCACCGCGAAGCCGCCGACCAGGTCCTGCGGATACTGACCAGCGCGGCCCGCTCGCACCAGCTCACCCTCGTCCTGGCCACCCACGACCCCGAGCTCGTCCGGTTCGCGGACCGCGCCGTCGCCCTCGTCGACGGACGGCTCACCGCCCCCGCCGCCCCCGTCCCGCGCGGCACCACCGTGTCCGGGGCCCCCGGAGCGCCCGCCGTCACGGCCACCCGCCGCTGACGACGCCGAGCCGCTGAAAGAGTCGACGTGTTCTATCTCCGTCTGGCCCGGGGCTACCGGGTGCCCGACCTCGGCCGCTGGCTGCTCACCGCGCTGGCCGCCGCCGTGGTCGCCGCCTTCCTGCTGCGCTCCCTCGGCCGGGCGATGAGCGACCCGCTCGGCGGCGCCGACCCGCTGGTCCGGCTGCTCTGGTGCCTGCCCCCGCTCGCCGCCGTCGCCTGGTTCGCGGCCGTCGCCGCCCGCGCGGTGCCCGCCCGGCGCCCCGAGCGGATCGCCGGCCTCACCGCCGCCGGAGCCGGCTCCCGCCGGATCCGGGCCCTGATCGCCGGCGAGGTCGCCCTCGCCTGCACCCTCGGCAGCGTGCTCACCCTGCTGGTCTTCCTGGTACTGCGCAACGACATCGCCGGGCCCTCGCTCGCCCCCGACCTCGGCATGGGCGTGCCGCTGCCGCCCGCCGCGCCGGTCACCCTGCTCGCCCTGGTCCCGCTCACCGCCGGCCTCGCCGCCGCCTGCGCGGTGCCCGCCACCGAGAACCTGCCCGGCGGCCGCACCCGCCGCCGCACCGGCTTCGGCGTCTGGCGGATCGCCCTGCCGATCGGGCTGGGCGTGATCGGCGCCGCACTCGAACTCATCGCGCTGCGGCCCGGCGCCGCCGCCGACGGCCGCCCGATCCACCTGCCCGCCGGGCTCGGCACCACCAGCACCGCCGCGCTCGGCGGCTGGGCCACCAGCGCACTCGGCCTCGCCCTGCTCACCGGCCCGCTGCTGGCCTGGGCCGGACGGCTGCTCGCCCTCGGCCGGCCCACCCCGCTGCGACTGCTCGCCGGGCGCGGGCTCACCGCCCAGGCCCCGCGCCTCGGCGCGCCGCTGGCCGTCCTCACCCTCGCCGTCGCGCTGGTGCTCACCACCATCCGCTACTGGATCGGCGCCCCCGACAGCGCCGACGCGCTGCCCGCCGTCGAGGCCTGCCTGGTGCTCGGCTGCGCGGCCGCCGCGGTGGTCGCCCGGCTCGCCGAGGTCCGCACCGACCGCCGCCACGTCACCGACGCGCTGCTGCGCCTCGGCGCCTCGCCCCGCCTGCTGTTCGGCGCGGTCGCGCTGCGCACCCTGGCGGTCGGCACCACGCTGCTGCTGACCGGCGGGGCGACCGCCGCACTGGCGGCCGCCGGACTGCGGTAGCGGCCGGGCTCCCGGGGGCTAACCCGCTGCGGCGAGCTGGCCGCAGGCGCCGTCGATCTCCTGGCCGCGGGTGTCGCGGACGGTCGTCGGCACACCGTGCGACTGCAGCCGGCGGACGAACTCGCGCTCGTCCTCGGGCCGGGAGGCGGTCCACTTGGAACCCGGGGTCGGGTTCAGCGGGATCAGGTTGACGTGCACCCGGTGGTTCTTGATCAGCCGGCCGAGCAGGTCGGCCCGCCACGCCTGGTCGTTGATGTCCTTGATCAGCGCGTACTCGATGGAGATCCGGCGGCCGGACTTCTCCGCGTAGTTCCAGGCCGCGTCCAGCACCTCGTCGACCTTCCACCGGGTGTTCACCGGCACCAGCTCGTCGCGCAGCTCGTCGTCCGGGGCGTGCAGTGACAGCGCCAGGCGGCAGCTGAGGCCCTCGTCGGCGAAGCGGTGCATCGCCGGGACGAGCCCGACGGTCGAGACGGTGATGCCGCGCTGGGACAGGCCGAAGCCGTCCGGCGCCGGGTCGGTCAGTCGG
Source organism: Kitasatospora sp. NPDC034035 (assembly GCF_055575755.1). NCBI lineage: Bacteria > Bacillati > Actinomycetota > Actinomycetes > Kitasatosporales > Streptomycetaceae > Kitasatospora > Kitasatospora sp. NPDC034035. The sequence continues at coordinate 21,902 of NZ_JBVISA010000020.1, forward strand.
CGGATCGAGGCCAGCACCCGGTTGTAGTTGGCCAGCGGCTCGCCCATGCCCATGAACACCACGTTGGACAGCCGCGCCTCACCGCCCGGGATCTCCCCGTCCTTGAGCGAACGCATCCCGGCGGCGATCTGCTCGACGATCTCGGCGGTGGAGAGGTTGCGGGTCAGCCCGGCCTGGCCGGTGGCGCAGAACGGGCAGTTCATGCCGCAGCCGGCCTGCGAGCTGATGCACATGGTGACCCGGTCCGGGTAGCGCATCAGCACGGACTCCACGAGCGTGCCGTCGAAGAGCTTCCACAGCGTCTTGCGGGTGGCGTCGTCGTCACAGGAGACGTGCCGCACCACCGACATCAGCTCGGGCAGCAGGCTCCCGGTGAGCTTCTCCCGGCTGGCGGCGGGGATGTCCGTCCAGCTCGCCGGGTCGTTCGACATCCGGCCGAAGTAGTGGTTGGAGAGCTGCTTGGCGCGGAACGGCTGCTCGCCCAGCTCGGCGACGGCCTCCTTGCGCTCGGCGGGGCTCAGGTCGGCGAGGTGTCGCGGGGGCTTGGCGCCGCGCGGCGCGACAAAGGTGAGTTCTCCGGGCTTAGGCATGGTTGTTCCAGTGTCGCAGACGCGCGAGGGCCCCGGACGCCAGGCGTCCGGGGCCCTCGCGGGTACGCGCGGATCAGCTGCCGACGAAGGCCGTCAGCAGCAGCCAGACCACCGGGGCGGTCGGCAGGAGCGAGTCCAGCCGGTCCATGATGCCGCCGTGGCCGGGCAGCAGCGTGCCCATGTCCTTGATGCCGAGGTCACGCTTGATCATCGACTCGCCCAGGTCGCCCAGGGTCGCGGTGACCGCCGCGCAGCCGCCCAGGATCAGGCCCTGCCACCAGCTGCCGTCGTCGATGATCAGCTGCATCAGCACCGCGCCCGCCAGCATCGACAGGCCGATGCCGCCGGCCAGGCCCTCGCGGGTCTTGCCGGGGCTGATCGTCGGGGCCAGCTTGGTGCGGCCGAACTTGTAGCCCACGGCGTAGGCGCCGGTGTCGCTGCAGATCGTGACGATCAGGAAGAGCACGATCCGCTGGGGGCCGTCGTCGGCCGCCAGCATCATCGCCACGAAGGTGGCAAGGAACGGCACGTAGAAGGCGGTGAACACCCCTGCCGTTATGTCCCGCAGGTAGTTCTCCGGCGGTTCGGCCATCCGCCAGACCATCACCGCCAGCCCGGTCAGCGCGAGCGAGGCTGCGGCCCACTGGATCCCGGACCAGTAGCCGGTCGCGACCATGGCGATGCCGCCCGCGACCAGCGGGATCAGCGGCGCCTTGATCTGCTTGCGCTCGGAGAGCCGGCTGGTCAGCTCCCAGACGCCGACCGCGACCGCGGCCATCACGACAACCAGGAACAGTGCCTTCACCACGAACAGCGAGGCGACGATCACCGCGCCGAGGCCGACGCCCACGCCTATGGCGGCCTGGAGATTACGGCCGCCGCGCTGCTTGCGCGGCTGCGGCTGCGGGTCGGGCTGGGCGGCCACGGGTGTCTCCTGCCCTGGATGGGACGACGGCACGAAGTGGGGCTGTCCGGCCGCCGGGTGGCTGGGCGGCGGCGCGGAATGCACCGGTGCCCCCGGGTACGGCGGGGTGCCGTGGCCGGGGGCGGGGGCGGTGTCACCGGATATCGCGCGCAGCACGACCGTCTCCGTCACGCCGGGCGGCGCGGTCTCCGGCTGCTCGTCCCGGAACAGCGGGCCGCTCAGCCGGCCGGCTTCCCGGGCCTGGCCCGCGGCGGGGTCGGCCGGTCCGCCGGTGGGCTGACCGGGTGCGGGCTGACCGGGCGCGGGCCGGCCCGGTGCGGGCTGACCGGGCGCGGGCCGGCCCGGTGCCGCGGACGCGCCGCGGCCGACCGGTCGGCCGCCGCCGGGCACACCGGGAGGCGGGCCGGGGTCGGCCGGTACGGGAGGCATGACCTGAGTCTCCTGCGCGTCGCCGCCCCAGTACACCGGAGGCTGCTGCGGGTGATCCGAACGGAGGTCCCGCTCCGGCGGGCCGGCACCCGGCGCGCCCGGGGGCACGGCTCGGCCGCCCGGGTGGCCGGGGTGTCCCTGGACCGGCGCCGCCGGTTCGCCGTACCCCGGCGCCGGATGGGCCGGGGTACGGGATGCCTGCGGCTGCGGCGCCGGGCGGTAGGGCTGGAACTGCTGGTCGGACGGGCCCCAGTAGCCAGGGGCGTCAGGGGCGTCGTTCATCAGACCTCGAGCAGCTCGGCTTCCTTGTGCTTCAGCAGCTCGTCGACCTGGGCCACGTACTTGGCCGTGGTGTCGTCGAGCTCCTTCTCGGCGCGGCGGCCGTCGTCCTCGCCGACCTCGCCGTCCTTGACCAGCTTGTCGATGGCGTCCTTGGCCTTGCGGCGCACGGCACGGATCGAGACCTTGGCGTCCTCGCCCTTGGTGCGGGCGATCTTGATGAACTCCCGGCGGCGCTCTTCGGTCAGCTCGGGCAGCACCACGCGGATGATGGAGCCGTCGTTCGACGGGTTGACGCCCAGGTCGGAGTCGCGGATCGCCTGCTCGATGGCCTTCAGCGCGGTCTTGTCGAACGGCGAGACGACCGCCATCCGCGGCTCCGGCACCGAGAACGAGGCCAGCTGGTTGATCGGCGTCACGGCGCCGTAGTACTCCGCGACGATCTTGGCGAACATCGCCGGGTGCGCACGGCCGGTACGGATGGCCGCGAGGTCGTCCTTGGCGACGCCGACGGCCTTCTCCATCTTCTCCTCGGCCTCGAGGAGGGTCTCTTCGATCACTGTGGTCTCCCTGTCCGGTTCATCTGCTGTTGTTCCGACCGGTGTCGGCGCGGCGGCCGTTCGCGGCTCCCGCACCGTTCCCGTACGGCTGGTTGCTGCTCAGGCCCGGACAGAATCCTGGCTGATGAGTGTGCCGATCTTCTCACTCTTCACCGCACGCGCGATATTGCCCTCCGCCAGCAGTTCGAAGACCAGCATCGGGAGGTTGTTGTCCTTGCACAGCGTGATCGCGGTGAGGTCGGCGACCTTGAGGTCGCGCGCGATGACCTCGGAGTACTCCAGCGCGTCGAACTTGACCGCGTCCGGGTTCGTCCGCGGGTCGGAGTCGTAGACGCCGTCCACGCCGTTCTTGCCCATCAGCAGGACGTCGGCGTGGATCTCCAGCGCGCGCTGGACGGCCGTGGTGTCGGTGGAGAAGTACGGCATGCCCATACCGGCGCCGAAGATCACCACGCGGCCCTTCTCCAGGTGCCGGACGGCCCGCAGCGGGAGGTACGGCTCGGCGACCTGGCCCATGGTGATGGCGGTCTGGACCCGGGTCTCGATGCCCTCCTTGACCAGGAAGTCCTGCAGCGCCAGGCAGTTCATGACGGTGCCGAGCATGCCCATGTAGTCGGAGCGGGCCCGGTCCATGCCGCGAACCTGCAGTTCGGCGCCCCGGAAGAAGTTGCCACCACCGATGACCACCGCGACCTCGGTACCGGCGCGGACGACCGTGGCGATCTCTCGGGCGATCGCGTGCACGACGTCCGGGTCGACGCCGAGTCCGCCGCCACCGGCGAAGGCTTCACCGGACAGCTTGAGCAGCACCCGGCGGCGCGAGCCGACCCTGGGGTCCTGCGCGGTCTCCTGCGTCTCCTGCATGGACTTCTCCTTTTTGCACCTACTGGTCACAGGCGCGGGTGTGCGGATGCCCCGCCTGCGCGTACACGCGAGGAGGCCACTGCCGCGGGAACCGGTTCGGTGTCCTGCACGGCAATGGCCTCCTCGTCGTTCATGGTGCCGACGCGAGCCCGCCCGTGGGCGGTTGGCGCTGGGTGAGCCCGTTCGGCGTTCCTCCCGCCCTGGTCAGCGGGCGGGGGCGGTTCCCAGCCTAAGGGGGCCGGGAACCCGGTGGAACGTGGCTCAGGCGCCGACGCGGAAGCGGGCGAAGCGCTTGAGGGCGACGCCGTTCTCCTCGAGGACCTTGGCGACGGTCTTCTTGTTGTCCTTCGCGAAGGCCTGCTCCAGGACGGAGAACTCCTTCACGAAGCCGGTGACGCGACCCTCGACGATCTTCGGCAGGGCAGCCTCCGGCTTGCCCTCCTCGCGAGCGGTGGCCTCGGCGACGCGGCGCTCGTTCTCGATGTCCTCGGCCGGGATGTCCTCGCGGGACAGGTACTTCGGGGCGAAGGCGGCGATGTGCTGCGCGACGTCCTTCGCGACCTCGGCGTTCTCCTTGTCCAGCTCGACCAGGACGCCGACGGCCGGCGGCAGGTCGGGGCTGGTCTTGTGCAGGTAGACCGCGACGAAGCCGTCACCGTCGAACTGGGCGAAGCGACGGAAGACGATCTTCTCGCCCAGGGTGGCGTTGGCCTCGTCCACGAACTGCTGGACGGTCTTGCCGGCCTCGATCTCGGAAGCCAGGGCGGCGTCCAGGTCGGCCGGGGCCGTCTTGGCGACGTGGGCGGCAATGGCGTCGGCGACCTTGACGAAGTTGTCACCCTTGGCGACGAAGTCCGTCTCGCAGTTCAGCTCGACCAGAACGCCGGACTTCTTGTCCTCGGCGATCAGCGCGGCGACGGCGCCGTTGGAGGCGTCGCGGCCCTCGCGCTTGGCAACGCCCTTCTGGCCCTTGATGCGCAGGAGCTCGACGGCCTTCTCGACGTTGCCCTCGGCCTCGTCCAGGGCCTTCTTGCAGTCCATCATGCCGGCGCCGGTGAGCTCACGGAGCTTCTTGACGTCCGCGGCGGTGAAGTTCGCCATGGTGTGAATCTCTTCTCGCGTCTCGCGTGTCTGCGTGGAGTGGCGCCGGGACCGATGGTTCGGGTCCCGGCGCTGGAGAGAGGGGCACCTGCCGGCTTCGTACCGGCGGGTGCCCCTCACCCTTGGTACGTCAGGCCTGCTCGGCCGGCGCCTCGGTGGCGGGAGCCTCGGCGGCGGGGGCCTCCTCGGCGGCCGGCGCCTCGGCAGCGGGGGCCTCCTCGGCGGCGGGGGCCTCGGCGGCGGCGGGGGCCTCCTCGGCCTTCTCGCCCTCGATGAGGTCCTTCTCCCAGGCGGCCAGCGGCTGGTCGGCGCCCGGCTCGGCCTTGGTGTCGCCCTTGGCGACACCGGCGCGGGACTTCAGGCCCTCGGCCACGGCGTCGGCGATCACGCGGGTCAGCAGGGTGACGGAGCGGATCGCGTCGTCGTTGCCCGGGATCTTGTAGTCGACCTCGTCCGGGTCACAGTTGGTGTCGAGGATGGCGACGACCGGGATGTTGAGCTTCCGGGCCTCGCCGACCGCGATGTGCTCCTTCTTGGTGTCCACGATCCAGACGGCGCTGGGAACGCGCTGCATGTCGCGGATACCGCCGAGGGTCTTCTCCAGCTTGTCGTGCTCGCGCTGGAGGACCAGGAGCTCCTTCTTGGTGAGGCCGGAACCGGCCACGTCCGAGAAGTCCAGCTCGCCGAGCTCCTTCAGACGCTGAAGGCGCTTGTAGACGGTCGAGAAGTTGGTCAGCATGCCGCCAAGCCAGCGCTGGTTCACGTAGGGCATGCCCACGCGGGTGGCCTGCTCGGCGATGGCCTCCTGGGCCTGCTTCTTCGTGCCGACGAAGAGGACGCTGCCGCCGTGGGCAACGGTCTCCTTGATGAACTCGAAGGCGCGGTCGATGTAGTTCAGCGACTGCAGGAGGTCGATGATGTAGATGCCGTTGCGCTCCGTGATGATGAAGCGCTTCATCTTCGGGTTCCAGCGGCGGGTCTGGTGACCGAAGTGGACGCCGCTCTCCAGCAGCTCCCGCATCGTGACGACGGCCATTGCCGTGCTCCTCAGGTGTTACGGCCCGACAGCGGCACTGCGTCGCAGCGATCGCCCACAGCCGGGTCAGTCTCGGTTTGTCCGTGGCGGCCAGGTGACAGCCACGCCTGACGCCCCGAACGTGCCGAGCCGCTTGCGCCCGCTCGGCCGGGGGCCGGTCGGGCTCGGCGGACCGAGCGGCACTCGCACCTGGCGGGGCTGCGGACGAACCGCGTCCGGCCGCCGGTGGCGGGGCGTGCGAAGTCGACCCGGCGGACCGGGTCGCGTGTGAAGTGTACGGGAAGCGCCGAGCGACGGGCGACTTCGCGAGCGGCCGGGGGCCTGCCGAGGACCCGGGAAGAACCTGGGAACGGCCGGGACGGGCGGGTCGGCGGGGGTGCCGACGGGCGGGTCGGCGGCGGTACCGGCGCCGGGGTCTGCGGAGCTGGGGAGCGTGCGTGCGTCGGTCGGCTGCCTGCCCGCGGTTGGCCACCGGTATGCCGCTTGTACACCGGATGGCGGCGTCCGTACACCCGTTGGAGGGGCGGCGGTCGGACGCGGGGGCGGTTTGTCCACAGGAATCCGGATCCGGGTGGTGCTTGGGCGGCCGGGCGGCGAGCCTTCGCGCATGACTGCTCGTGCGTGGTTCGTCGGGATTCGGGGGCTGGTCGCCGTGGGGGTGGCGCTGGGGGTGGTGGGGGCGCTCGGGATGCCGGGGGCAGCGGCGGGGGCGGCAGCGGGGGCGGCGGGCGGCTCGGGCTCCGGCAATGGCTCCGGCTCCCGCAGTGGCAGTGGCTCCGGCAGTGGCTTGGGCCCGCGCGGTGCCCGGGCCTGGCCGGTGGGCGGGCCCGGCGGGGTGCTGGGGCGGTTCGAGCCGCCGGCGAAGCCCTGGGCCGCCGGGCACCGGGGAGTGGACCTCGCCGCCGAGCCCGGGGCGGAGGTCCGGGCGGCGGCCGCCGGGGTGGTCACGTTCTCCGGGCTGGTGGCCGGACGTCCGGTGGTGACCGTCTCCCACCTCGGCTCGGGGTCTCCCCCGCTCCGAACCACCTACCTGCCGCTCACCGGCACCCTCCCGGTCGGCACCGCGGTGGCCGCCGGGCAGGTGATCGGCCGGCTCGCCCCGGACGGGCGGCACTGCGCCGCGCGCGACTGCCTGCACTGGGGGCTGCTGCGCGGGGGCCGCTACCTGGACCCGCTGGCCCTGTTCGGCGCGGGTACGGCACGGCTGCTGCCACTGGGCTCAGAACCGCTGGGGGCCGAGCGGCTGCAGCCGTCGGAGGCCGAGCAGGCGGTCACGCCCGGCTGAGGCCGTGCAGCGCGAAAGCGACGGCGGCGACCGCGATCTCCTCGGGGTTCTCCGCGTTCTCGGGGTTCTCGGTCGGGCAACCGGCGTGCTCCCCGGTAGTCGCCTGCTCGGCTCGACGGACGGCCGCCTCCACGACCCCCTGCAGCAGCACCGCGGCGAGCCGGGGCCGCTCGTGGCCCAGGTCCTCCAGCGCCCGGACGACCAGGCCGGCCAGCCTGCCGTGCGCCGCCCGGATCCGCTCGCGCGCGGCCTCGTCGAGCTCCAGCGCCGAGATCGCCACGATCGCACGGTGGCGCGGGTCGGCGGCCAACGCCAGCTGACCCCGGACGTACGCCTCGATCCGCTCGGCGGCGGTGTCGCAGCTCCCCATCCCGGCCTCGATCTCGGCCGCCCAGAGCGGGAAGTCCACCTCGCAGAGCGCCTCGACCACGGCGGCGCGGGAGCGGAAGTACTCGTAGACCGAGGAACGCGCCAGCCCGGTACGCGCGGCAAGCGCGGGGAAGGTCAGGGCCTCCTTGCCACCCTCGGTGAGCAGGGTGCGGGCAGCGTCGAGGAGTGCTGCTCGCTGCAGCTGGCGATGCTCGGCCACCGTGGCCGCTCGGATCTTCGGCACGCTCCCACTGTACGGAGCCCTGCCCGCGGCCGATAAGGCGCCGCGCATGCGGAGGAGGCAGGGGCCCGCCGGGCAGGCCCGGCCTGTCCGGCTGAACCCCGCGCCGCCGGATCGGGGCGCTACGGGATCGGCGCGCGACCGGATCGGCGCGCGACCGGATCGGGGCGCTAGCGGACCTCCGAGAGCTTGGCGCGCAGCTGGAGGACGGACTTGGTGTGGATCTGGCTCACCCGACTCTCCGTCACCCCCAGCACCTGCCCGATCTCGGCAAGGGTGAGTCCCTCGTAGTAGTAGAGCGTCACGACGGTCTTCTCCCGCTCGGGAAGGGTGTTGACCGCCTGGGCCAGCAGTCTGCGCAGCTCGCGGTCCTCGGCCACCTCGACCGGGTTGTCCGCGCCGTGGTCCTCCAGGGTGTCCATCAGGCTCAGCCGGTCGCCGCCCTCCCCCACCGGGTGGAGCAGCTCGTCCAGGGCCACCACGTTGGCGAGCGACAGCTGGCTGAAGATGGCGTGCAGGTCCTCGATCGCGATGCCCATCTCGGCCGCGACCTCGGGCTCGTGCGGCGTCCGGCGCAGCCGGGCCTCCAGCGTCGCGTACGTCCGCTCGACCGCCTTCGCCTTCTGCCGCACCGAGCGCGGGATCCAGTCCAGGGCGCGCAGCTCGTCGATGATCGCGCCGCGGATGCGGCTGATCGCGTAGGTCTCGAACTTGATGGCGCGCTCGATGTCGAACTTCTCGATCGCGTCGATCAGCCCGAAGACCCCGGAGGAGACGAAGTCCGCCTGCTCGACGTTGGAGGGCAGGCCGACCCCGACCCGCCCCGCCACGTATTTGACGAGCGGTGAGTAGTGCAGGATCAGCTGCTCGCGCAGCCGCTGGTCGCCGGTCTCCTTGTAGGAGCGCCAGAGCTCTTCGAGCGCGCTGCGCCCCTGGGTCACGGCGTCCGGGCCGGCCTGTCCGGTGTCCGCGGGCGTGGCGGCTGGTGTCGCGGCGGATGTGTCGGCGGTTGTGTCCACCGGCGCGTCGCCGGCGCGGACCGCCTCGGTGCCCCGGGTCGCGTCCGCGGGCTGGCCTGGCACCACCGTCGGCCGGCCGCCCTGGCGCGACAGGCCGCCCATCGCCCCCGCCGACTTGGACGGGAACTCGGTCGCCGGGCGCCGCTCGGTCCTCGGCCCTCCCGAGGACCGAGCGCCACCGGTCACTCTGTGTCCGGGAATGTGTGTGGGCATGCGTTGGTCTGCGCCGTTCTGCCGAGTCATGTGCTGATAGGGAAGGCATGTGGAGCGTAGCGTGACCGACTCGCTGCAAAGCGCTACCGCCACTCGGTCGTCCCCCGATCCGGTGGCGTTCACTCACCGGATCCGGGCACACGAGCGGAAGACCCGGATCAGCAGGTCAGCCGGGCGGTTCGGACACGCCCTCCCTCGGCGCACGCGCGTTCCCTGCTCCGACGCTCACCTCCTCCGCACCATGCGCCAGTGCGCGCCGTGTCGCTCGACGTAGCCGAGCGAGCCCAACTCGTAGAGCCGCTGGAGCACTTCGTCCGGCGGGAGCCCGGACTGGCGGGCCAGTCGTTCGACCGGCGCGCCCTCCGCCGTCGCCGGTACGGCTTCCAGGACCCGGGCCACCGGGGGCTCCAGCAGGTCGCGCGGCAGCACCGGTCCACTGCGCTGCGGGGCCAGGTCGTCCCCGATCGCCCCGATCAGCTCGGTGATCTCGGCCGCGTCGGTGACCAGGGCGGCGGCGCCGCTGCGGATCAGGGCGTGCACCCCGGCCGAGAGCTCCGAGGTCACCGGGCCGGCGACGCCCATGGTGTGGCGGTTGAGGTCCCGCGCCCGCCTCGCCGTGCTCAGGGCTCCGCTGCGGACCGCCGCCTCGACCACCACGGTGCCCCGGGTGAGCGCCGCGATGACCCGGTTGCGTAGGACGAAGCGGAAGCGGTTCGGGTGCTCCCCGGGCGGGAGTTCACTGACCAGCAGACCCTGGACGCCGATCCGCCGGATCAGTTCGGCGTTCCCCTTCGGGTAGGCCACGTCGACTCCGCAGGCAAGCACCGCGACGGTCATCCCTCCGACGGCGAGTGCGCCGCGGTGGGCGGCCGCGTCGATCCCGTAGGCGGCGCCGGACACCACCACCCAACCGCGCTCGGCCAGTTGGGCCGACAGTTCCCCGGCGACGTGGGCGCCGTAGGCCGTGCAGGCCCGGGAGCCGACCATCGCGACCGAGCGGAGCGCGAGCAGCCTCAGCGAGCCGGTGCCGATCGTCCAGAGCCCGATGGGACGGCCGTCGCCCAGGTCATCGAGTTGGCTGGGCCATTCCGTGTCCCCCGGAATGATGAACCGCCCACCGGCGCGCCGTACCCGTTTCAGGTCCATCTCCGGGTCCAGCCCCGGGAGTCTCGCCTGGTACCCGGCCAGGCGGGCGGAATCCAGCCCGGGGTGGTCGGGCACCGTCCCGTCCCGGATCGCCTGGACCACGTCGACGGCGGGGAGCCGGCCGAGCCAGCGGCCGACCACCGCGTCCCCCGGTTCGCTGAGCCGGCTGAGCACGACGCGGGCGAGGCGCTCGGGATCGGGCGCTGTCGTGGCGTCGGTGGGATCGGTTGCTGGCCCGATCCGGAGCCGGGGCCCGAGCCCGGCTCCGGCTCCGGCTCCGCTGTGGGCTTGGGGGTGCCTCACCAACCGGTTCATGCCTCGCCCTCCGCGTTCTCCGTCTGCTCGGCACGTGTCCCGGGCCGGCCGCCGTCCGGCGGGCCGCCGCGCTGGGCCGGGATGCCCCCGAGCCGGCCGGTGCCCCGTTCGGTCAGCGCCAGCCCGTGCTCCACCCCGGTGCGCAGGACCAGGGCGGTGCGCAGGTCCCGCTGGTCAGGCCGGTCGCGGCCGGCGAGGTCGGCGACCGTCCAGGCGACCCGGAGCACCCGGTCCAGGCCCCGGGCGGTCAGCAGCCCCCGCTCCAGCTGGCGTGCGACATCGTTGAGCGCGCCGGGCGCGAGCTGCCACCGCGTGCGCAGCTCGTGGCCCGGGACCTCCCCGTTGGTCCGCCACGGGGTGTCCGCCAGCCGGGCCGCCGCCCGCTCCCGCGCGGCCAGCACCCGGGCCGCGACGGTCTCGGTGTTCTCCGCCGTGGTGTCCCGCTCCATGAGTTCGATCCTCGTCACCGGGGCGACCTGGACCTGGAGGTCGACCCGGTCCAGCAGTGGCCCGGAGAGCCTCCCCTGGTAGCGGCTGACCATCACCGGGGTGCACTCGCAGCCCTCGCCCCGCCGTGAGTGCCGGCCGCACGGACAGGGGTTGGCGGCCAGGCAGAGGAGGAAGCGGGCCGGGAGCCGGAGCGACCCGGCCGAGCGGGCGATCACCACTTCGCCCGACTCCAGCGGCTGGCGCAGTGCGTCGAGCACCCGGACCGGGAACTCCGGCGCCTCGTCCAGGAACAGCACGCCCCGGTGGGCCAGCGAGACGGCGCCCGGTCGCGGCAGGCCGCTGCCGCCGCCGACGATCGCGGGCATCGTGGTGGAGTGGTGCGGGGCGCAGTAGGGCGCGGTGTCGATCAGCGGGCGCCCGACCGGGAGCAGGCCGGCAACCGAGTGCACGGCAGTGACTTCCAGCGCTTCCTGCTGGGTCAGCGGCGGGAGCAGCGAGGGCAGCCGCTCCGCCAGCATGGTCTTGCCCGCGCCCGGCGGACCCTTCAGGTAGAGGTGGTGTCCTCCGGCGGCGGCGATCTCCAGGGCTCGCCGCGCCTCGTACTGGCCGGCCACGTCGGCCATGTCGAGGCGGGCCGCCTTGTCCTCGGACAGGCCCCGCACGCTCGCGCTGGGCAGCATCAGCCCGGCCATCAGCGGGTCCGGTCGGCCTCCGATCGGATCGGGCGGCTCCTCCGGCGGCGGCGCTCCGGTCAGGATCGCGACCAGCTGGCGCAGGCTGCGGACGCCGATCACCGTCACCCCGGGGACGAGCGAGGCCTCGGGCGCGGTCTGCTCGGCGACCACGACCCGTTCGTAACCGGCATCGGCGGCGGCCAGCACCGACGGGAGCACGCCGCGGACCGGCCGCACCCGGCCGTCCAGCCCCAGCTCGCCGATGATCAGCAGCTCGGCGATGGACGACGGGTCGAGCCGCTCGGCGGCGGCCAGCACGGCGCAGGCCACCGCGAGGTCGAAGCCGCTGCCGCTCTTGGGCACCGAGGCGGGGCTGAGGCCGACCGTCAGCTTGCGCTGCGGCCAGGCCTCGCCGCTGTTCACCACCGCGGCGCGGACCCGGTCGCGGGACTCGGTGAGCGCCTTGTCGGGCAGGCCGACCAGGGTGAACGCGGCCACCCCGGGCTCCAGATCGGCCTGGACCTCGACGATCACCCCGTCGACGCCGACCAGCGCGACGGAACAGGTTCGGGCGAAGGCCATCTCAGACCACCCCCCGCAGGTGGTCGACCAGGGCCGCACCCCGCGCCCGGTTGACCACGGCGACCAGGTCGATCCGCACCCCACCCGGCGGGGCGGGCGGCCAGTGCGGATCCGTCGGCGCCACGTCGTCGTCGGCCCCGGCCAGCCGGGCGAAGTGACCGGGCCAACGCTCGGCCATCCAGCGCTCGGCCAGGCGTTGCAGCCGGGCGGCCTTGGCCTGGTCGATGGCCTCGGTGGGCTGCTGGAAGCCCCGCTCGGAGCGGGTCTTCACCTCGCAGACCGCCACGGTGTCGCCGTCGAGGGCGACGATGTCCAGCTCGCCCTCGACGCAGCGCCAGTTGCGGTCCAGGATGCGGAGCCCGGCCTCCGCGAGGCGGCGGGCGGCGACCCGCTCCCCGTAGCGGCCGAGCGCGTTCCTGGTGCTGCGGTCCGGGATCCCCCGCGGCTTCTTCCCGGGCGCGGCCTGCTCCGGTACGGCCGTGTCCGGCGCGGTCGGGTCGGCTACGGCCGTGCTCGGTGCGACCTGCTCCGGTACGGCCTGGTCCTGCTCGACGGTGTGCTGCATGGTGACCACCTCCGCCGAGGAGGCTGCACCACCGCGCACGGCGGGGCCCGGAAATTCCGTTTCCCTGTGGATAACTCGGACCTGTGGACAACTTCTGTCACCCGCAGGGGTGAGAAGCCCCGATCCCGCGAAATTCGGCTGGACAACGCGGGCCGGAGTCGTTCAACGTCAGTTCCCGAAGCCGGACTCGTCCGAGGGCAGCTCCAGGTCGCTCTTCGCGAGTTCCTCGATGTTCACGTCCTTGAAGGTCAGCACCCGGACCTTGCGGACGAACCGGGCCGGCCGGTACATGTCCCAGACCCACGCATCCGCCATCGACACCTCGAAGAACACCTCGCCCTGGACCGAGTGCACCTGCAGCTCGTAGTCATTGGTGAGGTAGAACCGTCGCTCGGTCTCGATCACGTACTTGAACAGGCCGACTACGTCCCGGTACTCCCGGTAGAGCTTGAGCTCCATCTCGGTCTCGTACTTCTCGAGATCTTCGGCACTCATCCAGGCGTCCCCTCAACTTGTCACGTCCACCCATTGTGGACCACCGCACCCACGGTCAGAGCCGCACCGGGTCCACCGGCGGGCCCTCGGCCAGCAGCCGTGCCAGGAAGTCCGCCAGGCCGGCCGGATAGACCGTCTCGCCGGTCCCCCTCAGTTCCTCGACCGTCCACCAGCGCGCCGCGAGCAACTGGGCGTGCTCGTCCGCGCCCATGCCCGAGTGGTCCAGGCCCGTCTCCGTGGTCCGGGCCAGGTGGAACCACTGTTCCTGCTCGAAGCGCTGTCCCTGAAAGGAGAACGACACCGTGCCGTACGCCACCAAGGGCCCCAGGTCCACGCCCCGCAAGCCGGTCTCCTCCGCGAGCTCCCGCTCGGCGGCCTCGCGCACGTCCTCCCCTGCTTCCAAGCCTCCCCCGGGCGTGAACCACCATGTCTCCCCCGGGACGGCCGGGTCGGCGCCCAGGAAGAGGAGGATGCGGTCCAGCCCGTCCAGCAGCAGGATCCGCGCCGCCCGGCGACGCTGTGCTGTCATGGCTGCGCTCCACGCTCCTTCCGTTCGCATCGGTGGCGCTACCGATCCTGCCACCCGACGCCGCCGTTCGGGGCGATGTTCGCCAGAGCGGCCCGCGCCGCGACGGCCCCGCTCAGGAGCTGCGCCCCCGGCGGAGCCGGCGGGCCAGGCCCGCCACCCCGCCCACCGCCGAGGTCACCAGGATCAGCGCCGCGCCGGCGACGGTGGCGTAGGCGGCGGGCTCCAGCGGGCCGGGCTGCGACGCCCTCGGCCCCGTGAAGCCGTCGAAGGCCGTGGTCCGGTCGAGCAGGCCCGTCCGGCCGAAGGGCTTCAGGGTGGCCTCGACCCTGGCCTCGATGACGTCGGCCGGGACGGTCCCGCCGTCGACCTCCAGGTGGGTGCGGGAGTCGAGCGAGCCGACCCGGTTGTCGCCGAGGAGGAACAGCCGGCCCTGCGGCACCGTCACGCTGAACGACTCGCCCTGGCGGCCCTGCGTCGCGAGGTAGGGCTCGTCCACCGGCTGTCCGTTGACCGTCAGCCGACGGTTGTCCCCGCTGGTTGCGACGGTGTCCCCGCCGACCGCGACCACGCGCTTGACCATGAGCTCGCCGCCCCAGGCCTGGTCCCGGAAGACCACCACGTCCCCCCGGCCGACTTTCCCGCCGTCGGCCTTGCGGGCCAGCACGGTGTCTCCGACCTGCAGCGTCGGGTGCATCGAGGCGGTCGGGATGTTGTACGGCCGGTAGTCGATCGCGATCAGGGCGAAGCCGCCGATCATCAGCACCAGCCCGAGCGCCAGCGCGACGCCCTGCAGCACTGCGGCGAAGCGACGGCGCTCACGGGCGGGCGCGGCCGGGCGATCGGCCGTCTGCTCCACGACACTGCTCATCGACACCGTCCACCTCTGGCCTACCGGAGAACACCACTGGCACGCCGGAGGCACCGGCGGGAACGCCGACGGGCCGTGGCACGTCCGAGCAGATTACTCGTCGGTACCACGGCCCGCGCAAGAGTCGGGGACAACCCGGTGGAGCTCAGGACTCCTTGCGGCGCTCCACCCGGACTCGCACCCGGCGCACCAGCGGAAGCAGGGCGACAGCCCCCACCGCACCGACCACGGGGGGCGCCATGGGCGCGGCCGCCGCCAGGCCCTTCTGGTCGAAGGTGTCCGGCACCGACAGCGTCGACCAGTGGTTGATCGGCCAGGCCACCACGAAGGCACGCCCGATCACGTTGTCCACCGGGACGGTGCCGCCGCCCGGCTGGTCCATGTGGAAGCGGGAGTCCAGCGAGTTGGCGCGGTGGTCGCCCATCACCCAGATCCGCCCCTTGGGTACCTTGACCGGCTGGAAGGGGTGGTCACCACAGGGGGTGTTGCCCGGGTAGACGTACGGCTCGTTGAGCGCGACGCCGTTGACCTTGACCGGCCCCTCGCCCTCGCACTCGACGGTGTCCCCGCCGACCGCGATGACCCGCTTGATCAGGTCCTTCTCATTGGTGGAGGGCATCAGACCGACGAAGCTGAGCACGTCCTGAACGCCGCGGACGAAGGAGTTGCTGCTCTGCTGGGTCGGCTCGTCGTTCAGCCAGCCGCCCGGGTCGTGGAACACCACGACCTCGCCGCGCTCGGGCTCGGCCCCGAACCAGGGGGTCAGCTTGTCCACCAGGACGCGGTCGCCGACCTGCAGCGTGTTCTGCATCGACTCCGACGGAATGGAGAACGCCTGGACGAAGAAGGTCTTGATCACGAGCGCGAGGATCAGCGCGATCCCGATCAGGATCGGCAGCTCCTTCCAGAAGGAGCGCGGCTTGCGCGGCTTGGCCGGAGACTCCGACTCCGATCCGTCCACCGACCCGGTCTCCGGGTGCGAGGGTTCCGGCGAGTCCTCGGCCCCCGTGCCCTGCTCGTCGGCGGTCTGGGCCGCGGCGTCGTCGACCGCGGCCGAGGACGCCGAGGACTCGGCGGACCGGGCCACCCGACGACCTGGGCCTTCGGGCTCTCCGGCGCCCGAACGGGCACCGATCACCAAATCCCCCACAACGTCTCCTCCCTGCTGTGCGGACGCCCGCGCGCCCGCGCTCAGAGTGCCGCACAGCGGGCACCACGCTCACCATGACCATGAACGCCTCAGGGCTGCCCACCGCGGGCTCCCCTGACACCAGCACAGTCTCGGCGCGCGACCCGGAACCACTCCCGGCCGCACCTGCACTTCTCTATCACTCCAAGGCATCCGGCTCGCGGTCCCACACGCGAGGCCCGGCCGGTCGGCGGCCGACGCGGCTCACTCCGGAGGCCGCCCCGGCCGACGACCGACGAGCGGAAGGATGCCCAACACACCCATAACGAGCGGAGGTTCCACAGGAACCGGCCCAACGCCCACGGATTCCGCGGTAGTTCCTCCGGCCTGCGGAGCCCGGGCGAGAGAGGAGAGTGAACTCGGCACATCGAGTTGATGGAAGCGGTCCAGCGGCCAGGCGATCACGAACGCGCGACCGACCACACCGCTCAGCGGGATCGTGCCCTGGCCCGGATTGCCCATGTGGAAGCGGGAGTCGGCGGAGACGTCGCGGTGGTCGCCCATGACCCAGAGCCGCCCCTGCGGCACCTTCACCTTGAAGGGCTGCCGGGACGGCGGGTTGCCGGGTGCGAGGTAGGTCTCGTCCACCGGGTGCCCGTTGACGCTGAGCCGCCCCTGCGCGTCGCAGCACTCGACGGTGTCCCCGCCGACGCCGATCACCCGCTTGATCAGGTCCTGCTCGTTGTCGGACGGCAGCAGTCCGACAAAGGTCAGCGCCTGCTTGGCCGCACCCAGCACCGGGCCGTCGTCGGAGGGCTTGTGGTCGTTCTCCAGCCAGCCGCCCGGGTCCTTGAAGACCACCACGTCGCCGCGCTGCGGCTCACTGCCGAACCAGGGGGTCAACTTGTCCACCAGCACCCGGTCCCCGATCCGGATGGTCTGCTCCATCGAACCCGAGGGGATCACGAACACCTGGACCAGGAAGGTCTTTATCACCAGCGCCACCAGCAGGGCCACCAGGATGATCATCGGGACCTCGCGCACCAGCGACCGCTTGCGTCGGCGAGCCGCCCGACGGGCGCTGCGGCGACGCTCGGCCCGGCCGCGCACCGACCGGGCCACGGCGGGCCCGGCGCCCTCCGGCCCACCGTTGTCCGGCTCGCGGGCCGGGCGGTCGGCGAGCCGACCCCTACCTCTGGTCCCCATGACCACCCGTCCCCGCAGTCGCGGCGAAAGCCGCGGGCCGGTCCAGGCTGGTCCAGCGCGAGAACGGGTAGACCACCCAGTCCGCCCGGCCGATCACCTTCTCCTCGGGCACGAAGCCGCCGCCGGGCTCGCCGAGGTGGTCGCGGGAGTCACGGGAGGCCCTGCGATGGTCGCCCATCACCCACAGTTCGCCGGCCGGCACCACCACGTCGAAGGCCACGCTCGACGGGTCGTTCCCCGGGGCCAGGTAGGAGGTCTCGTCCACCGGCACGCCGTTGACGGTGATCGGCGCACCCGGGCCGGCACTGGTCACCCGGTCGCCGCCGACGCCGATCACGCGCTTGACGTAGATGGTGTTCCCGGCCGGGGCCAGCCCGAGGTCCTGGGCGAGCGAACGCGCGCCGTCCCAGAAGCCCTGCGGCTGCGCGGACTCCCGCAGGAAGGAGCCCCTCCCGTCGAAGACCACGATGTCGCCCCGTTGGGGGTGGCCGCCGAAGGCGTAGGCGAGCTGGTTCGCGATCAGCCGGTCGCCCGGTCGCAGGGTGTCCTCCATCGACCCGGAGGGCACCGCGAACGGACGCGCGACGAAGGCGTTCACCAGGAGCAGGGCCGCCAGGCAGATCCCCACCAACAGCAGCAGGTCGCGCGAACGCGAGTGGCCGGGCTCCTCGTCCTGCTCCGAGCCCTCCTCGGCCTGACTCTCCTCGCCCCGACTCTCCGCGGCCTGGCTCTCCTCGGCGGTGCGCGCGGAAGCGGCAGTAGCCGGACCGGTCGCCGTGTCCTCGGAAACGACCGCGGAAACGACCGAAGCGGCCCCGGTAACCGCCCCGGACACGACCGCGGACCGCGACAGCGAGTCCGCACCGGAGGGTGCGGGACTGCTGTCGCGGTCCGCGGGTGGTTCGTGCGTGCTCATCGGGGGGTGAGCTTACCTTGCGGTCTCTCGGTCCCCTTGAGCGCTCCGATCCCCCGGCGAGGCCGGGGGCCGGTGGATCAGCGGTCGCGCTTCTCCTTGATCTTCGCGGCCTTGCCGCGGAGGTCACGCAGGTAGTACAGCTTGGCGCGGCGAACCGCACCGCGGGTCACGACCTCGATCTTCTCGACGACCGGGGTGTGCACCGGGAAGGTGCGCTCCACGCCGACGTTGAAGCTGACCTTGCGAACGGTGAAGGTCTCACCGATGCCGGCGCCGTGGCGGCGGATGACGACGCCCTGGAAGACCTGGACACGGGAGCGGTTGCCCTCGATGACCCGGACGTGGACCTTCAGGGTGTCACCGGCACGGAAGGCCGGAATGTCGCTACGCAGCGAAGCCGCGTCGACAGCAGCGAGCTTGTTGCTCATGTTGCTCTCCATCGCAGGCGCCACGGGCCGCCCACGGAAAATCGTCACAATGGGGTTTGCTGCGGGCCGCATCGGCTGACGGCGAGCCCCCCGTGGCGGGGGCGCCGGTCCACGTGCCCCCTACGAGAGGGTGCCAGCGACAGACAGCAGCGGCCTATTCTTCCACACCACCGGCCACGGACCGAAATCGGCCGAGCTGTTCGTCCCAGGCCAGGCCGAGGATGCTGAGCGCCTCCCGCTCCTTCTTGTCGAAGGCGCCGTACTGCCAGCGTTCGACCAGGTCGGGACGGTTCGCCAGGGTACGGGCGAAGGCCTGCTCGCGCCGCCAACGGGCGATCCGGCCGTGGTTGCCGCTGAGCAGCACGTCCGGCACGGTGCGGCCGCGCCACTCGGCGGGCTTGGTGTAGACCGGCCCCTCCAGCAGGTCGGCCATCGCGCCCGGCGCGAAGGAGTCGTCGCGGTGGGACTCGGCGTTGCCGAGCACCCCGGGCAGCAGTCGGGCGATCGCCTCGACCATGACCAGCACCGCGACCTCGCCGCCGGCCAGCACGTAGTCGCCGATCGAGGCCTCGACCACCGGCATCCGGGTGGCCGCCTCCTCGATCACCCGGCGGTCGATGCCCTCGTACCGCGCGGGGGTGAAGGCCAGCCAGGGGCGGCCGGCCAGCTCCTGGGCGAGCTCCTGGGTGAACGGGCGCCCGCTCGGGGTCGGCACGACCAGGGTGGGCACCTCGCCCTCGGGCCCGCCGGCGACCACCGCGTCCAGCGCCTCGCCCCACGGCTCGGGCTTCATCACCATGCCGGGGCCGCCGCCGTACGGGCTGTCGTCCACCGTGCGGTGCACGTCGTGGGTCCACTCGCGCAGCTCGTGGACGTGCACGTCCAGCTGGCCGCGCGCGCGGGCCTTGCCGACCAGCGAGATGTTCAGCGGCTCCAGGTACTCGGGGAAGATCGTGACGACGTCGATCCGCATGCCGCTCTGCACACCGCCGCTCTCCTCGACGGTCACTCCGACTCCTCCGAACCGTCGGCGGGCTCGGCGGGCGCAGTGGCCTCGGCAGCCTTAGCGGTCTCAGCGGTCTCAGCGGTCTCAGGGCCCTCGGCCGAGGACGTACCGGCGACCTCCGCCTGCTCCAGGTCGATCAGCCCGGGCGGCGGGGTGATCACCGCGCGCTGGTTCTCCAGGTCGATGGTCGGCACGATCTGGCTGACGAAGGGCACCAGCACCTCGGTCCCGTCGGGCCTCTCCACCGTGAGCAGGTCCTGGTACGGCAGGTGGAGCACCTCGGTCAGCTCGCCGACCAGGGTGCCGTCGAGCAGCACCACGTCCAGGCCGATCAGCTGGTGGTCGTAGTACTCCTCCGGATCGTCGGGGCGCTCCTCCGGGTCGACCTCGGAGATGAGCAGGGTGCCCCGGAGTGCCTCGGCCGCGTTGCGGTCCTTGACGCCGACGAAGCGCAGCAGCAGCCGGCCGCTGTGCACCCGGCCGGACTCGATGGTCAGCGGCCCGGCCGACGCGGGGTCGGTGAGCAGGACGGCACCCGGGCCGAGCCGGAGCTCCGGCTCGTCGGTGCGGACCTCGACGCTGACGTCCCCCCTGATGCCGTGGGCACGGCCGATCTTGCCGACGACGAGCTGCACGGTGATCGTTCTCCTGGAGTTCCTGAGCCGAAACGAGAGCCCGACGAAATGCGAAGGGCCGGTGCGAAGGGCTGGTGCGGTGGGGTGGTGCGATGCCCCGAAGGGGTGGTGCGAACGGGTGGTGCGGGAAACGAGAAAAGGCCGACCGGGACGACATGCGTCCCGGTCGGCCCCAAGCCCTGACGGCTGAACGAGCAGCTGCGTCAGCGAATGTTGTCCACGTCGACCAGGTCGACCCGGACGTTGCGACCGCCGAGGGCGCCGACCACGGTGCGCAGAGCGCGCGCCGTGCGGCCACCCCGGCCGATCACCTTGCCGAGGTCATCGGGGTGCACTCGCACCTCGATGGTGTTGCCCCGACGCAGGTTGCGCGAACGCACCTGCACCTCGTCGGGGTGCTCGACGATGCCCTTCACCAAGTGGTCGAGGGCGTCCTCGATCACGCTCAGGCCTCGGCGGCGGCGTCGGCCTCAGCCTCGACCTTGTCCGACTTCTTGGCCTTCGGGGTGATGGCGACACCGGTGGTGGCGTCCTCGAAGCCGGCGACGGCCTTCGCGAACAGGTGCGAGAAGTCCTCGACCTTCGGCTCCGCGACCAGCAGCGGCGCCGGGGCCGGCAGGCCCTTGAACTTCTGCCAGTCGCCGGTCAGCTTCAGGATGGCGAGCACCGGCTCGGTCGGCTGGGCGCCGACGGACAGCCAGTACTGGGCGCGGTCGCTGTCGACCTCGATCTTCGAGGGGTTGTAGGTCGGCTGGTAGATGCCGATCTCCTCGATCGCGCGACCGTCACGCTTGGTGCGGGCGTCGGCGACGACGATGCGGTAGTGCGGGGAGCGAATCTTGCCGAGACGCTTCAGCTTGATCTTGACTGCCACGGGAGTGGGTTCTCCTGGTGTTGACGTGGGTGAGCGGGCTCGCCTCGCGTGGGGTTGCGGGGTGGACCGTTCAAGGGACACGCCAGCCGTAGGAGAGAGGGGTCCTGTCTCGGCTGCCGAGTACTCAGCTGTCCATTCTGCCATACCGGCGCGAACCGCCCGCACACGGCCCGGGAACGGATCAGGGCTCGACCGGGAGCCCCCGCTCCCGGTCCAGCCCACGGACTCACCGCTGTTGTACTGCCCTGCCGTTGTTCTGCTCATAGCGCTTGGACCGCTCGTAGCGCTCGGACTGCTCGTAGCGCCTGTACCGCTCTGCCGGTCCGCCGTGCGACCGCTCGCTCCGGCCGGACCGCTGCCCGCACAGCAGTCCCGCCGGCCCGCCGACCACTTACGTGATCTTGAACGGCTGCTGGCACGCGCCGCAGACGATGGACGCCTGCGCGAGCACCGACGGAACGACCCGGACGTTGCGTCCGCAGCCGCAAACCGCCTTGACCCGGACGCCGCCCCCGGAGGAGCCGTGCCGGGCGGCCGGGCCGCGGAAGGCACGCGTCACGCCGTCGCCGGCCACCGCTTCCTGGTGCGCGCCGAGGGCGCGGTCCAGACGCTCGATGGTTCCTGCGTAGCGTTCCTGCGTCTCCTTGAGCATGGTCACCTGGGAGAAGCCGCTACTCGCGTGCGGCTCCACCGGGTGCGCCAGGCCCAGCTCGGAGGCGAGCATCAGGAAGCGCCGGTTGTGGTAGCGGCCGGCCCGCGAGGTGTCCCGGATATCCCGGGCCGCGGCCAGACCGTGGGCAGCCTCGTGGAGGAGCCGCTCGAAACCGAGCCGCGTGCCACAGGCCGAGGAGGATTCGCCGATCAGGGCCTCGGGCGAGGCCAGGTCGGGGAGATCCTGGTGGTAGGCCTGGATGTCGCTCCAGGCGGCGGCCAGTTCGGCCGCGAGGACGAGGGGCTGTGTCGTGCTCACGCTAGACCAACGATGGAGTGCGAGCCGATGTTCCGCATGTTTCCGTCCTCCGGGAATTCACAGGGAACTCCCAGGAATGCAAGGCGGCGCGCGAATTGCACGCTCCGGATCTGACGCAAGACCAACCCCCTGCCGGTTTCGGCCCGTCCCACGGTCGGCGGGCCTGGTGAATTCCGCCCCGGGCGGCGGGCTGTCGCCCCCAGGACGTACGGCCCGTGGTCCCGCCTGATTGACAGGGCCACGGGCCGTACACCGTACCGCTATTCCGTTAATACCGGGAGTTGACCGGCCAGTAGGGATGTCCGCTGCCGGGAGTCCCCCGAAGGAGTTACCGGATTCTTACCCATCCGCATTACGGGCAAATGTCGCCGCCAACGGTCATTACCTACAGGTAACAGACAACCGGCGGACATCCCGGATCGCGGAAGACCCGCGAAACGGCCGCCTGAACCGAACCCCGGATCGAACCCGGAACCGGACACGGGTGCGAACCGGGAACGGGTGTCGGAACCGGATCGATGTCAGTACGCGCGGGCGACGATCGCGATATTGCCGTCCTGGTCGTCCGACTGCGGCACCGAACCGTCGGCCGCGACGATGCAGCGCACCGTGACGCCCTGCTCGGCCAGCTTGGCCTCGCCCTCCGCGCCGAGGTCGGCCCAGGAGATCCGGCCCCAGCCGGTCGCGGCGGCCTCGACGGCCTCGTCGATGGTCTTGACGTCGACCGTGCGGGACTCGCGGCGCTCGCGGGACTGGCGCAGCAGCAGCGCCTGGTCCTCCTCCAGCACGCCCGGGAGCAGCGCGGCCAGGGCGTCGATGGAGACCGGCTCCTTGCCGCCCGGGATGCGGCGGGCCAGCATCGCGGTGCCGTTCTCCAGGTCGCGCGGACCGACCTCGATGCGCAGCGGAACGCCCTTGAGCTCCCAGTCGACGGCGCGGCGGCCGAACGGGGTGTCGGTGCGGTCGTCGACCACGACCCGGATGCCGGCGGCCTCCAGCTGCGCGCCGATCTCGCGGACCTTGGCGATGACCGCGTCGTCGCCCTTGATCGCGAGCACGACGGCCTGGACGGCGGCCAGGCGCGGGGGAACCCGCAGGCCGTTGTCGTCGCCGTGGGACATGATCAGGCCGCCGACCATGCGGGTCGAGACGCCCCAGGAGGTCTGCCAGACGTGCTCGCGCTCGGCGCCCTGCAGCTGGTAGGTGGTGTTGAACGCCTTGGCGAAGTTCTGGCCCAGCTCGTGGCTGGTGCCCATCTGCAGCGCCTTGCCGTCGCCCATCATCGCCTCGAGGGTGAGGGTGTTGATGGCGCCGGCGAAGCGCTCCTTGGCGGTCTTGCGGCCGAGCACGACGTCGATGCCGAGCACGTTGGTCATGAAGTCGCCGTAGACCTGGGTGTGGATCATCGCCGCGTACGCACGGGCGTCCTCGTACGTGGCGTGGGCGGTGTGGCCCTCCTGCCAGAGGAACTCGGTGGTGCGCAGGAAGACGCGCGGGCGCAGCTCCCAACGGACCACGTTGGCCCACTGGTTGATCAGCAGGGGCAGGTCGCGGTGGCTCTGCACCCACTTCGAGAAGTACTCGTTGATGATCGTCTCGGAGGTGGGCCGGACGACGACCGGCTCGTCCAGCTGCTTGCCGCCGCCGTGGGTGACCACCGCGAGTTCGGGTGCGAAGCCCTCGACGTGCTCCGCTTCCTTGGTCAGGTAGGACTGCGGGATGAACATCGGGAAGTAGGCGTTCTGCGCGCCGGCCTTCTTGATCCGGGCGTCCATCTCCTGCTGCATCCGCTCCCACAGGCCGTAGCCGTACGGTCGGATGACCATGGTGCCGCGCACCGGACCGTTGTCGGCCAGCTCGGCCTTGTTGATGAGGTCCTGGTACCAGCGCGGGAAGTCTTCCGCCTGAGGGGTGAGAACGGGTGCCTTAGCCATGGGGCGAATGGTACGGGGAGCGACCCCCTGACTTCGAATCGGTATCACACCCCCGGCCGGTGACGGACCGGGCCGCGGAACGGGCCGAAGGACGGGGGGCGCACTACCGCGACACGCGCGCACCACCCTGCACCCCTCTGGACGCCGGGCCCGACCCGCTGTTCGCTGGAGTAGGGCGGGACTTTGGGGGAGCCGTAGCAGCACACCGAAGGACCGGATGGGAGGCCGCGATGGCTTCAGCTCGGACGACCGGCACAACCGAACGACCAACGGGCGCACGCGCGCACCACCCGCAGCCCGGGGCCGCCGGGCCCGTGCGGGCGCGCGACTGGGCGGAGATCCAGGAACGCATGCTGGTGCCGCTCTACGAGGCGGTCTACGACCGGCTGGAGGTCGGCCCGGCGAGCAGTGTGCTGGGCCTGGGCTGCCGGTCCGGACTGGCGTTGCTGCTCGCCGCCGGACGGGGCGCCCAGGTCTCCGGGCAGGAGCCACGGGACGAGCTGCGCGAGCTGGCCCGCGACCGTCGCCTGCGGGTGTGCGCCGGGGCCCGGCCGGCCGCCGACGTCGCCCGCTCGGCCCATTCGCTGGTGACGGTTTTCGAGCAGCTGCCCGGCGCCGCCGAGCCCTGCGCGGTGGTGGCCGAGGCCGCCCGGCTCACCCTCCCGGGCGGGCACGTGGTGCTCGCCGTCTGGGGCCCGCCGGAGCGCTGCGAGAGCGCCGCGCTGCTGGACGTGGCCCGGCGGATGGCGGGTCGCACCACCGCGCGCGACCCGTTCGAGCTGAGCGCGCCCGGAGCGCTGGAGGACCTGCTCGCCCCGGCCGGCCTGCGCCCGGCCGGCAGCGGCCGGGTGGGCTGCCCGTTCGCCTACGCCGACCTCGACAGCGCGGTGCGCGGACTGCTCTCCACCGGCCTGTTCGAGGCGGCGGAGGAGTTCTCCGGCGCCTCACTGGTGGCCAAGGAGCTGGAGGAGGCGCTGCAGCCGTACCTGCGCGCGGACGGCTCGGTCCGGATGGAGAACGTGTTCCGCTACCTGGTCGCCGAGCGGCCGCGCTAGGAGACGCGAACCGGGGGCGCCCGCCACCACGGCGGGCGCCCCCGGCAACCGGTTCACGCCTGGTCGAGCGACCTCCCGCCGGGGCCGTCCTCGGAACCACCGGCACTGTCGGAGCCACCGGAACCGGCGGAACCGTCAGAACCACCGGGACCACCCGAAGCACCGGAGCTGTCGGTCCCACCAGAGCTGCCGGACCCGCCGGAGCTGCCGGACCCGCCTGACCCGCCGGAGCCCTCTGAGGCCCCCTCCCGGGGCACCCCCGCCGCCCGGTAGGCCTGCTCCTCGTCCAGCGTCTCCGCCTCCAGCAGCGCCGCCGCCAGCGCGTCCAGCCGGTGCCGCTGCTCGGTCAGCAGCCGCACCGCGTCGTCGTAGCACTCGGCGACGATCCGCCGGGCCTCCTCGTCCACCGCGTCCAGCGTGGTCGGCGCGGCGGAGAGCCCGTACGCGCCCTGCGGGTCGGAGGGCACCGCGGTGAGCCGGCCGACCCGCTCGCTCATCCCCCAGCGCCCGGCCATCCCGCGGGCGATGTTGGTGACCTGTTCCAGGTCGCTCTCCGCGCCGGTGGTGATCACTCCGTAGACCACCTGCTCGGCCGCCATGCCGCCGAGCGCGCCGATGATCCGGCCGCGCAGGTAGGGCTCGGTGTACGAGTAGCGGTCGTTCTCCGGGGTGGAGAGGGTGACACCGAGCGCCCGGCCGCGCGGCACGATGGTGATCTTGCGGACCGGGTCCGCGCCGGGCTGGAGCATGCCCAGCAGCGCGTGCCCGCTCTCGTGGTACGCCGTCCGCTCGCGCTCCTCCTGCGGCATCACCAGCGGCCGCACGGCGCCGAGTTGGACCTTCTCCAGGGCGTCCGAGAGGTCCCGCTCGTTGACCGCGTCCTGCTCGCGCTTGACGGCCAGCAGGGCGGCCTCGTTGACCAGGTTGGCGAGTTCGGCGCCGGTCATCCCGGGGGTGACCTTGGCCAGTCGGGTGAGGTCGGTGTCGCCGGACAGCGGGACGGTGCGGGTGTGGATGCGCAGGATCGCGGCCCGGCCCTCCCGGTCGGGCGGGCTGACGGTGATCCGCCGGTCGAAGCGGCCGGGGCGCAGCAGCGCCGGGTCGAGCACGTCGGCCCGGTTGGTCGCGGCGATCACGATGACGCCTTCGGAGCCGCTGAAGCCGTCCATCTCGGTGAGGATCTGGTTGAGCGTCTGCTCGCGTTCGTCGTGCCCGCCCATGCCGCCGCCCGCGCCGCGCTGGCGTCCGATGGTGTCGATCTCGTCGATGAAGATGATCGCCGGGGCGACCTTGCGGGCCTCGGCGAACAGTTCGCGGACCCGGCTGGCGCCGACGCCGACGATCATCTCGATGAACTCGGAGGCGGAGGCGGAGAAGAACGGCACGTCCGCCTCGCCGGCCACGGCCCGGGCCAGCAGGGTCTTGCCCGTCCCGGGCGGGCCGCTCAGCAGCACGCCGCGCGGCATCTTGGCGCCGAGCTTGCGGTACCGCTCCGGGTTCTTCAAGTAGTCGACCACCTCGGTGAGTTCGGCCTCGACCTCGTCGATTCCGGCCACGTCGGCGAAGGTGGTGCGGGTGCCCTGCTCGGCGGTGACCGGCTTGGGCGGTGCCTTGCGCCCGAGCGGCCCGGCGCCGAGGCCGCCGGCCATCCGGCGGGCGAGCAGCACCCAGATGAAGATCAGCAGCAGCATCGGGGCGAGCGAGAGCAGCAGGTTGGTGAGGAAGCTGCGCTGCTGGACCGGCGAGGTGGCGGTGACCTCGACGCCCTGCTGCTGCAGCGTGGTCCACAGGTTGTCGCCCGCGAACGAGGGCCGCTGGGTGTCGAACTCGGTGTAGTCGCCCTTGCCGCCGTCCGGCTTGGGCTGGGCGCTCTTGAGGGTGCCCTCGATCGCGTCGCCCTTGGCGTAGATCTTGGTGATGTTGCCCTTGTTCAGCTGGTTGTTGAACTCGGTGTACGAGATCGTGGTGGCGCCCTCGTTGCCGAAGTAGGACAGCAGCACGTCGGAGATCAGGAACACCACGAGGGCGGTGAGGACGAGGCCGGTCCAGCCGCCGGGCATCCTGCGGCGGGGCGGGGGCGGGGGCGGGGCGCCCTCGGAGCGCCAGGGCTGGTCGGGGGTCTGACGCGGCGGCACGGGTTCGGTCACCCATCGGACGATACGGACAGGTGCTCGGGCGGGCCAACCGCAACGCCGCGCCCGAGCGCCCGCGCGGTCCCGCCGGGCGCCTCCCACCAGCGGTTATGCCGAAGCGCCGGGCCACTCCTCGGCGGTCAGCGCGAATCGCTCGTGGTCGCGCCAGTCGCCCTGCAGGAACAGCATCCGCGGCGAGAAGCCCTCGCGTCGGAAGCCCAGCCGCTTGGCCATCGCGACCGAACGCTCGTTGTCCGGCTGCACGTTGATCTCCAGCCGGTGCAGTCCCAGCCCGCCGGCCGACTGCGGGGCGAAGCAGCGGTCCAGGACCAGCCGCATGCCCTCGGTCATCCGCCCGGTGCCGGCGAACGGCAGGTACGCGTCGTAGCCCATCGTCGCGTTGCAGAACCGGCCCATCACGATGTTGGCGATGTTCACCTTGCCGACCAGCCCGCCGGTCCTCCCGTCGAGGATCAGGAAGGTGCGCAGGCCGGCCCCCTGGCGCTCCAGCAGTTCGGGCAGCCCGTCCGGCTCGACCGGGTTCCACCGCCCGATGTGTTCGGCGGACCGCCGGACCGCCTCGGCGTACGCAACCGCGTCCTCGGCCCTCGGGGCCCTGATCATCACTCGCATGTCCCCCATCATCGGACACGCGATCGGCCCGCCGCCCGGAAATACCGGACGACGGGCCGAGCGAAATCGATCAAGGCCGATCACAGACCAGCCCCGGACGCTCAAGGACTACAGCAGGTCCTTGAACTCCTTGGGCAGCTCGAAGTCGGCCGGGCCCTTGCCCGCGCCGAGGCCGAACGCCCCGCCGTCCGCCGGGGCCTGGTCGGCGCCCGGGCCGAGCGCGCGGCGCTCGGCGGCCGCGGCCTCCTCCTGCGCCCGCTTCAGCGGGTTGCCGCTCTTGCGCTTGCCCTTGGCCTGCGGGGCCTTCTTGCCGGACTTCTTCGCGCCGCCGCCCATGCCCGGGATCCCCGGCATGCCGGGCATGCCCTTGCCGGAGGCCATCGCGGACATCATCTTGCGGGCCTCGAAGAACCGCTCGACCAGGTTCTTGACCTCGCCGACCTGGACGCCCGATCCCTTGGCGATGCGGGCCCGGCGGGAGCCGTTGATCAGCTCCGGCTCGGCGCGCTCGGTCGGGGTCATCGACTTGATGATCGCGCCGACCCGGTTGACGTCCTTGTCGTCGATGTTGTTGATCTGCTCGCGGATCTGGCCCATGCCGGGCAGCATGCCGAGCAGCTTGGAGATCGAGCCCATCTTCTGGACCTGCTCCAGCTGCGACAGGAAGTCGTCCAGCGTGAACGCCTTCGGGCCGCCGCGCAGCTTGGCGGCGATCTTCTCCGCCTCGGCCTGCGAGAAGGTCTGCTCGGCCCGCTCGATCAGCGAGAGGACGTCACCCATGCCGAGGATGCGCGAGGCCATCCGGTCCGGGTGGAAGGCGTCGAAGTCGTCGACCTTCTCGCCGTTGGAGGCGAACATGATCTGCCGGCCGGTGACGTGGGCGACCGACAGGGCGGCACCGCCGCGGGCGTCGCCGTCGAGCTTGGAGAGCACGACACCGGTGAAGTCCACGCCGTCGAGGAAGGCCTGCGCGGTGGTGACCGCGTCCTGGCCGATCATCGCGTCGACGACGAACAGGACCTCGTCCGGGTTCACCGCGGCGCGGATGTCGGCGGCCTGCTGCATCAGCTCGGCGTCGATGCCCAGGCGGCCGGCGGTGTCGACGACGACGACGTCGTACTGCTTCTGCTTGGCGTACTCGATCGAGTCCTTGGCCACCTGCACCGGGTCGCCGACGCCGTTGCCCGGCTGCGGGCCGTAGAAGGCCACGCCGGCGCGCTCGGCGACCACCTGGAGCTGGTTGACCGCGTTGGGGCGCTGGAGGTCGCAGGCCACCAGCAGCGGGGTGTGCTTCTGCTTCTTCAGCCAGTGGCCGAGCTTGCCCGCGAGGGTGGTCTTACCGGCGCCCTGCAGACCGGCGAGCATGATGACCGTCGGGCCGCTCTTGGCGAACCGCACCCGGCGGGTCTCGCCGCCGAGGATCGCGATGAGCTCCTCGTTGACGATCTTGATGATCTGCTGCGCCGGGTTCAGCGCGCCGGAGACCTCGACACCGAGCGCCCGCTCCTTGACCTGCTTGATGAAGGCCCGGACGACAGGCAGCGCGACATCCGCCTCCAGCAGCGCGATACGGATCTCGCGGGCCGTGGCGTCGATGTCCGCCTCGCTCAGGCGGCCCTTGCCCCGGAGGTTCTTGAACGTCGCTGCGAGGCGATCGGAAAGGGTGTCGAACACGTCGTCGCGGGTCCTCTGCGGCATCGGTAACGGTACGGTCGTCGTCCCCCAGGGTATCCGGCCGCCCCGGGTAAGGTCTCCACCCCTGCTCCAGGAGCTCCTCCGCCCCTGCTCCCGGGGCTGCTCAGCCGCTACTTCCCGGGGTTTCCTCAGCCCAGCGCCGCCCGGACCGCGGCCGCCACCTCCCCGGCCCGCCCGGCGGCCAGCGGACGGCCCTCCGGGTCGGTCAGGTAGAAGGAGTCGACGGCCTCCGCGCCCAGCGTGGAGACGTGCGCCGTGCGCACCCGTACGCCGGCCCCGTCCAGCGCCCGGCCGATCCGGTGCAGCAGTCCGGGGGCGTCGTGCGCGCGGACCTCCAGCACGGTCGCGGTCGCCGAGGCCACCGCGGGCGCCACCGCGACCAGCGGCGGCGGGGTCGGGATGCCCTTGCGGCGCGGGGCGGCGGCGTCCCGTTCGGCGAGGCGCCGCGCGACGTCCAGCGAGCCCTCCAGCGCCCGGCGCAGGTCGGCTCGCAGCCGGGCCGCCTCCGGCAGCTCGCCGAACTCGGCGGCCACCCGCCAGGACAGCAGCAGCACCGGCCCGGCACCGATCGGGTCCAGCTCGCGCAGCCCGGCCGAGCGGACGGTCAGCCGGTGCAGCGCGAGCACCCCGGCGGCGGTGCCGAGCAGCCCCGGGCGGTCCGGGACGGCCAGGGTCAGCTCCACGCCCATCGGCTCGGTGCCCGGGTCCGCGCCCGCGGCCTGGGCCCGCAGCGACAGCGCCGGCTCACCGGTGCGGGCCGCCTCGACCGCGAGCCGCTCCTGCTCGGCGGTCGGCGCCGCCTCCACCGGTGCCGTGGCCGCCCCGGCCAGCCGGTCGGCGGCCCGGTCCACCAGGCCGGCCACCAGCGAGGCCCGCCAGCTGCTCCACGCGGCCGGGCCGGTGGCCAGCGCGTCCGCCTCGGTGAGCGCGTGCAGCAGCTCCAGCTCCGGCAGGGTGGTGATCGCCTTGGTGATCGCCTCGACGGTGGCCGGGTCGTCCGGGTCGCGCCGGGTCGCGGTGTCGACCAGGGTCAGGTGGTGGCGGACCAGCACTGCCAGGGTCTCGGTGTCCTCGGGGCTGAAGCCCATCCGGGGGGCGAGGTCGCGGACGATCACCTCGCCGGCCTCGCTGTGGTCCCCGGGCCAGCCCTTGCCGATGTCGTGCAGCAGCGCGGCGACCAGCAGCAGGTCCGGCCGGGCCACCCGGCGGGTCATCGCGGCGGCCCGCACCGCCGTCTCCACCAGGTGCCGGTCCACCGTCCAGCGGTGCACGGCGTTGCGCTGCGGACGGCAGCGCACCCGCTCCCAGTCCGGCAGCAGCCGGGTGACCAGCCCCTCCGCCTCCAGCGCCTCCCACACCGGGACGGCCGCCTCGCCGGCGCCCAGCAGGGTGACCAGCTGCTCGCGCGCCTCGTCCGGCCAGGGCACCGGCAGCGGACGGCACTCGGCGGCCAGCCGGCGCACCGTCGCGTACGAGACGGTCAGCCCGTTCTGCGCGGCGGCGGCCGCGGCGCGCAGCGGCAGCACCGGGTCGGTGGCCGGGCGGGCGCCCTGGGCCAGCACCGCCTCGCCGTCCTGCTCGACCACGCCCTCGGCGAGGGGGCGGCGCTCGACCGCGCCCCGGGCCACCGCGCCCGCGCCGCGCCCGGCGCCGGTGAACGGGGCGGTGAACGGCGCGGTGAACGGGAACGCGCGCCGCGTCGCCCGGCGGCCCCGGCCGGTCCGGGCGGCGAGCACCCGGTCCACCGCCCGCCAGGTGACGTCGCTCGCGTACGCGATGGTCCGGGCGGCCTCGTAGACCTGGCGCAGCAGGGTGTCGGCGTCCAGCACGCCGAGCCGCTCGGCGACCTGGTCCTGGTCCTGCAGGCTGAGCCGCTCGGTGGCCCGGCCGGTGACCAGGTGCAGCGCGTCGCGCACGTCGGCGAGCCGCAGCGCGGCGGCGTCCAGGCCGTCCCGGGGAGCGTCGGCGAGCCAGGTGGCGGCGACGGCGTTGAGCGCGACCACGTCGCGCAGGCCGCCGCGGGCCTCCTTGAGGTCGGGCTCCAGCAGGAAGGACAGCTCGCCGTGTCGTTCGGCCCGCTCGCGGCCCAGCTCGCGCAGCTCGGGCAGGCGCGCGGGGGCGCTCGCGCGCCAGTCGGTGAACACCGCAGCGCGCAGCTCGGCGGTGAGCGCCGGGTCCCCGGCGAGGTGGCGGGCGTCCAGCAGGCCGAGCTGGGCCTTGAGGTCGGCGGCGGCGACCGCCCGGGCCTCGGCGACGGTGCGCACCGAGTGGTCGAGCTTGGCGCCCGCGTCCCAGACCGGGTACCAGATCCGCTCGGGCAGCTCGCGGGCGATCGGGCCGTCATGCAGCAGCAGGACGTCCAGGTCGCTGCGCGGGGAGAGCTCGCCGCGCCCGTAGCCGCCGACGGCGACCAGGGCGACCCCGGGCGGGGCACCGGCGGCCGCGAGCAGGGCGGCCAGCCAGTCGTCGGTGAGCCCGGCGAGCGCCTCGCGGCGCGGGCGGCCGACCGGGCCGGGGTCGGCGAGCAGCGCGGCCCGGGCGGCGGCGGGGTCGGCGGGGTCGGAGGGCCTGGTCTCGGTGGTCATGCGCTGGGGTCCCGTCCGTCGTGCGGGGTGGGCCGTGCCACGGTGCGCCGGGAATGCGGTGCGGCGCGGTTCGGCCGAGCGGGGTACGCCGTCGGCGGGCCCGTGGTCCCCTCGGGGGATCACAGGCCCGCCGACGGGCGGGGGCTACAGGGCGTCCGGGCCACGCTCGCCGGTGCGGACCCGTACGGCGGTGTCGACCGGGACGCTCCAGACCTTGCCGTCGCCGATCTTCCCGGTCCGGGCGGCCTTCACCAGGACCTCGATCAGGTCGTCGGCGTCCTCGTCCTCGACGAGGACCTCGATTCTGACCTTCGGCACCAGGTCCACGGTGTACTCGGCGCCCCGGTACACCTCGGTGTGACCGCGCTGGCGGCCGTAGCCGCTGGCCTCGGTGACGGTCAGGCCGTGGACCCCGAAGGCCTGCAGGGCGGCCTTCACCTCGTCCAGGCGGTACGGCTTGATCACGGCGGTGATGAGCTTCATCAGGCGTCGACCTCGGTCTTCTCGGCCGCCTTTCCGGCGGCCTTCTCGGTGGGCTTCTCGGCGGACGAACCGGCGGACGATCCGGCCGACGCGGCGGCCGCGGCCAGGCCCGGCAGGGCCCGGGCCAGGCCCGCCCCGACAGCGCTGAAATCGTAGGCGGACTCGGCGTGTTCGGCCTGGTCGATGCCGGCCACCTCGACCTCCTCGGCGACCCGGAAGCCGACCAGCTTGTCGACCGCCTTGGCCAGCAGCCAGGAGAGCACGAAGGAGTACGCCGCGACCACGGCCACGCCCATCGCCTGCTTGCCGAGCTGCCCCAGCCCGCCGCCGTAGAACAGGCCCTTGGCGGTCTGGCCGACCCCGCCGGTGGCGAACAGGCCGATCAGCAGCGAGCCGATCGCCCCGCCCACCGCGTGCACGCCCACCACGTCGAGCGAGTCGTCGAAGCCCCAGCGGTACTTGAGCGAGACGGCGGCGGCGCAGACCGCGCCCGCGACCAGGCCGATCGCCACCGCGCCGAGCGGGCTGACCGAGCCGCAGGCCGGGGTGATCGCGACCAGTCCGGCCACCGCGCCGGAGGCGGCGCCCAGCGTGGTGAAGGCGCCGTGCTTGAGCTTCTCGTAGATCAGCCAGCCGACCAGCGCCGCGCCGGTGGCGACCTGGGTGTTGACCATCGCCATCGCGGCGACCCCGTTGGCGGCCAGCGCCGAACCCGCGTTGAAGCCGAACCAGCCGAACCACAGCAGGCCGGAGCCGAGCATCACCAGCGGCAGGCTGTGCGGGCGCATCGGGTCCTTCTTGAAGCCGACCCGCTTGCCCAGCACCAGGCAGAGCGCGAGGCCCGCCACACCGGCGTTGATGTGCACGGCGGTGCCGCCGGCGAAGTCGATCACGCCGTTTCTGTCACCCAGCCAGCCGCCGTGGCCGCCGTCGAAGAAGAACACCCAGTGCGCGACCGGGAAGTAGACGATCGTCACCCAGAGTGCGATGAACAGGCCCCAGGCGGCGAACTTGGCCCGGTCCGCGATGGCGCCGCTGATCAGCGCCGGGGTGATGATCGCGAACATCAGCTGGAAGACCGCGAAGGCGGTGATCGGGATGCTCCCGGTCAGCTCGTTCAGGCCGATGCCGCGCATCCCGAGGAAGTCCAGGTTGCCGATCAGGCCGGCGAAGGCGTCGGGCCCGAAGCTGAGCGAGTACCCGTAGAGGACCCAGAGCACGGTCACGATGCCGAGCGAGAGGAAGCTCATCGCCAGCATGTTGAGTGTGCTCTTGGCCCTGACCATGCCCCCGTAGAAGAAGGCCAGGCCCGGGGTCATCAACATGACCAGGGCCGCACTGATGAGCACGAAGGCGGTGTCGCCCGCGCTGAAGCCGTCCGGCATCGGCGTCTCCTCTGCGTCCAAGCCGATCCGCACCCGGGTACCTGTCCCGTGCCACCCGGGGTGTCGGCGATGAAGAGGAGCGTGCCGAAGGCTGGTTTCGGCCAATGCGGCCGGTTGTTTCGCGGCCGTGACGCGTGCGACGCGCGGGTTACGGCTGTGTGAACCGCGGCCCCGCGGCCGCCCGGAGGGGCTACCGTGCCGCCGCACGGCCCGGCCCCGGCGCGGAGGAGCCACCGCCCGCGACGGCGGCGGCCGGCACGGGCGGTGGAGTCGGGGCGGGTGGTGGAGTCGGGGCGGAGCGGTGGAGTCGGGGCGGGAGCGGTGATCAGACCACCGAGAGGTACTCCGGGATGTCCTGGACGACCCGCTCCTTGAGCCGGCTGACGGCGTCCACGCCCTTGAACCGGGCCGCCGCGGCCTCCGTGGTCTTGCGCACCCTGGAGTTCAGCCGCTCCGAGCGCACCTTGGTCGCGATGTCCACCGCCTGCTCGGCCATCACCGCCGCCTGCTCGGCCTCCTTCTGCAGCAGGTGCACGCTGGCCATGCCGATCAGGTTGAAGGCGTACGAGCGCACGTGGTCGCCGTCCTGGCGGAACAGGTCGACCGCGCGCTCCATCACCGGCGCCGACAGCGAGGCGTACAGCTCGGCGTTGTCCGAGTGGTAGGCGAGGTCGCGGAAGGAGTGCGCGTTCTCGGCGTTCAGCTCGGCCGGCGAGAAGAACTTCAGCCAGTCCGGGTCCCCGTCGCCCTCACGGATGTCGGTGAAGGTGTCCTCGGACAGCCGGATCGCCCGGGCGCAGCGGTTGATCTCCCCGATGGTGGCGTAGGCGCGCGCCTCCATCGCGTACAGCAGGGACTGCTGGCGCGGGGTGGCGGTGTCACGGCTGCCGTACTGCGCCAGGTGGATCAGCTCCAGGGCGTCCTCGCCCCGGTTGAGGTGGATCATCTGGCGGCTCATGTCGGTGAGGATCAGCGCGCCGAACGGGCGGTCACCGGCCTCCTTGGCCGCGTGCAGGGCCAGCACGTAGTACTTCTGCGCGCTCGGGTGCATCCCGACGTCGTACGACATCCACCCGGCCAGGTGGGCGAGCTCGGCGGTGAGCCGGAACAGCCGCCGGGTGGTGTCCTCGGTGTACGTCTCCTGGAGCAGGTCGGTGACCTCGTGCAGTTGGCCGACGACGGCCTTGCGGCGCAGCCCGCCGCCGTTCTGCGCGTCCCATTGGCGGAACATGACCGTGGTCTGCTCCAGCAGTTCCAGCTCGGGCTCGGAGAGCCGGCCGGTGAACGCCTCGCCGCCGTTGGCTGCGGTGAGGATCGGGGTGGGGATGCCGGTCGGGCCGGGGGTCAGCCAGCGCTGCATCGGCTCGATCAGCGCGGCGCCGGCGGTCAGCGCCAGCGAGGTGCCGAGGAAGCCCCGGCGGTTGAGCATCAGGTCGCTGCGGGAGTAGTCACTGATCAGCTGGACGGTCTGCGGGCCGCTCCACGGCAGGTCGACGCCGCCGCCCACGGTGGAGACCGGGATCGCGGCGCGCAGGCCGAGGTCCTCGATCGAGACCACCGAGCCGAAGCGCTCGGAGAAGAGCTCCGACATGATCTTGGGGATCGGCTCGCGGGGCTGTTCGCCGTCGAGCCAGCGGCGCACCCGCGAGGTGTCGGTGGACACGTGGTGGGCGCCGATCTGCCGGGCCCGGCGGTTGACCTGGCGGGCCAACTCGCCCTTGGACCAACCGCTGCGGGTGAACCACGTGGTCAGCTTCTCATTGGGTTGCTTCTCTGCCATGGGAACGTCCCATCCCGCCCGGCCCCTCGCGGGGCCCCCGATCGTGACCGCCCGACGGTTGCGGGCTCTTGCCAGACGTGCCTGCCGTGCCTGAGGTGGTGCCGTACCGCGCCCTCGCACTGGTGTGCCATCGTCGCGGACGTCCCGTCAGATTCCCAACTCCCGTTCTCCGGCGGCCCGGAGCGGGATCACGGCGACATCCGCGTGCTGAACGTAATGCCCCGCGAGGTGCCCGTGGGAGCGACCCTGGCGAAACGCCACCTTTCGCCACCCCCAGGAGTGAACCGAAGTCAGGGGGCAGACGCTTCACTGGATAGTCCCGACGGTCCGGCATATGCGGGCCGCCAAGTCGCCCGGCTCATCCCGGTAGACCCGGCAGAACCCGCAATCCACGGCAGTCACAAGCGAGTTCACCACCCACTCCGGGCGGCAACAGTTTCGCGCACCCGACGATCCGGCATCCGCGTCGCCCTCGCAAGGCGGCGCCCGAGGCGCACCATCGAAACAGGCGCACACCACGCGCTGCGCGCCGCCACCGCACTACGCACCACACACCTGACAATCGACACACAGTCACCATCCCGTAACCATCGGCAACGAGAACCTGTTGGGGGAGGCATGGACAACCTGTTCGGCGAACTTCGACTGGGGCACCTGCGGCTGGCACCGCTGGGCGCGCGCCGCCGCACCAAGGTCACCGCGTCCCGGGCCGCCGCGGAGTACACCGGCCGCTGGGGCTGGGCGGTCGCCACCGGCGCCCCGGCCACTGGCGCCACCGCCCCGACCCGCTGTCCCTGCGGCGCCGGCCGCTGCGCCGCGCCCGGCCTGCACCCCGTGCCGGGCTGCGAGGGCCGGGCCCATGCCGACCGCGCCGAGGGCTCGGTGCTGTTCCCCACCGGTCGCGCCTTCGACGTCCTGGACGTCCCCGAGCAGGCCGGCCTGCAGGCACTGGTCCGGCTGGAGCGCATGGGCACCCAGGTCGGCCCGGTGCTCGCTGCCCCCACCGGCCGGCTGCAGTTCCTGGTCGCTGCCGGCACCGCCCGCCGCCTGCCCGACCTGCTGTACCGGATGGGCTGGGACGACGCCGCGCTCGACCTCACCTGCCACGGCGAGGGCAGCTACGTCGCCGCCCCGCCCACCGTCCTCGGCGCCCTCGGCCCGGTCCGCTGGCTGCGCCGCCCCACCCGCGACAACGCCGGCTGCCCGCCCGAGGCCCGGTTGCTGCTCGGCACCCTCGCCTACGCCTGCCACCGCGGCCGCGAGCGCACCGCCGAGCCCGCCTGGGCCGCTTCGTAACTCGCCCTCTCGCCCTCGCGCCCTCTCGTCCCCAAGCCGAAGGGGCGCGGGCGGTGATCCGGGCGGGCCCGCCCGGATCCGGGCATACGGAAGGGCCCGCCCCTAGCGGAGCGGACCCTTCGAGCCAAGCTTCCAGCGAAGTTTTCGAGCCAAGCCTTCGAAGCCAAGCGGTCGAGCGGACCTTTCGTACGAGCGGCCTGTGGGAGACCGGCGGGGAGCCTCAGTCCCCGATCAACGCGTCCACGAACGCACCCGGCTCGAACGGCGCCAGGTCGTCCGCGCCCTCGCCCAGACCGATCAGCTTGACCGGCACGCCCAGGTCCCGCTGGACCGCGACCACGATGCCGCCCTTGGCGGTGCCGTCCAGCTTGGTCAGCACGATGCCGGTGATGTCGACCACCTCGGCGAACACCCGGGCCTGGATCAGGCCGTTCTGGCCGGTGGTGGCGTCCAGCACCAGCAGCACCTCGTCCACCGGGCCGTGCTTCTCGACGACCCGCTTGACCTTGCCCAGCTCGTCCATCAGGCCGGTCTTGGTGTGCAGTCGGCCGGCGGTGTCGATCAGGACGGTGTCCACGCCCTCGGCGATGCCCTCCTTGACCGCGTCGAAGGCGATCGAGGCCGGGTCCCCGCCCTCCGGGCCGCGCACGGTGCGCGCACCGACCCGCTCGCCCCAGGTCTGCAGCTGGTCCGCGGCGGCGGCGCGGAAGGTGTCGGCGGCGCCGAGCACCACCCTGCGGCCGTCGGCGACCAGGACGCGGGCCAGCTTGCCGGTGGTGGTGGTCTTGCCGACGCCGTTGACGCCGACGACCAGGACCACCGCCGGGCCCTCCTCGTGCTTGGTGGAGCGGACGGTGCGGTCGGAGTCCTTGCCGATCAGCTCGACCAGCTCCTCGCGCAGCAGCGCGCGCAGCTCCCCGGGCGTACGGGTGCCGAGCACCTTCACCCGGGTGCGCAGCCGCTCGACCAGCTCCTGGGTGGGGGCGACGCCGACGTCGGCGGTGAGCAGGGTCTCCTCGATCTCCTCCCAGGTGTCCTCGTCCAGGTGCTCCCGGGAGAGCAGCGAGAGCAGGCCCTTGCCGAGCGAGTTCTGCGAGCGGGAGAGCCGCGAGCGCAGCCGGACCAGCCGGCCGGCGGTGGGCTCGGGGACCTCTACGGCGGGAACCGCCTCGGCCTCGGCGGGCGCGACCTCGACGGCCTCCGGGGCCTCCGGGGCCTCGGGCTCCGCCGGGAGTTGCACCTCCTCGACGGTGCGGCGGGGTTCCTCGGTCGGCGGCGCGGACTCCTCGCCGACCTGGGGCTCCTGCGGGGTGGGCTTCGGCGCCGTGATGACCGGCGCCTGCGACTTCGGAGGCAGCTGCTGGCGTCGTCTGCCGGAAACGACGAGGCCTGCGATCGCGCCGACGGCGACCACGGCGATGACAACGGCAAGAATCACGTATCCCATAACGGCTCCAGTATCCGTGACAGGAGCCCGGATGGACCGCAGCCGCCCTACACCGATGCGGCGCGTACCGCCTTCGGCCGCTCCCGGTGCTCCGCGCGCAGCCGCTGGCTGATCACCTGCGAGATGCCGTCGCCCTTCATCGTCACGCCGTAGAGCGCGTCGGCGGACTCCATGGTCAGCTTCTGGTGGGTGATCACGATCAGCTGGGAGCTCTCCCGCAGCTCCTCCATGATCCCGACCAGCCGGCGCAGGTTGGTCTCGTCCAGCGCCGCCTCCACCTCGTCCATCACGTAGAACGGGCTGGGCCGGGCCTTGAAGATCGCCACCAACAGCGCCACCGCGGTCAGCGAGCGCTCGCCGCCGGACAGCAGCGACAGCCGCTTGACCTTCTTGCCCGGCGGGCGGGCCTCCACCTCCACCCCGGTGGCGAGCATGTCGTCCGGGTCGGTCAGCACCAGCCGGCCCTCCCCTCCGGGGAAGAGCCGGGCGAAGACGCCCTCGAACTGGGCGGCGGTGTCGTGGTACGCCGAGGCGAACAGCTGTTCGACCCGCTGGTCCACGTCCCGGACGATGTCCAGCAGGTCGCGCCGCCCGCGCTTGAGGTCGTCCAGCTGCTCGCCGAGGAACCTGTGCCGTTCCTCCAGCGCGGTGAACTCCTCCAGCGCCAGCGGGTTGACCTTGCCGAGCTGCTGGTACGCCTTCTCCGCGGCCTTCAGCCGCTTCTCCTGCTCGGCCCGGACGTACGGGTACGGCTCCCCCGGCTCCCGACCCTCCTCCGGCGCAGCGGGCGGGACGGGCCGGTCCGGTCCGTACGCGGCGAGCAGCTCGCCGCCGTCGATGCCGAACTCCTCCAGCGCGCGGGACTCCAGCTGCTCGATCCGCAGCCGTTTCTCCGCCCGCAGCACCTCGTCCCGGTGCCCGGCGTCGACCAGCTTGTCCAGCTCCTCCTTGAGGCCGCGGCCGTGCTCGCGGTGCTCCCGCAGCTCCTCCTCGCGCTCGGCGCGCGCCTGTTCGACGGCCGCCCGCCCGGCGTCCGCGCGGGCCAGCGACACCTCCAGGCAGGCCAGCAGCTGCCGGGCGCCCGCCACGACGGCGTTCGCCACCCCGGCGTCGTGCTCGGCCCGGCGGCGGCGCTCGGCCGCCCGGGCGCGCGCTTCGCGCTCGGCGTGGGCGGCCCGGTCCAGCTGGTCCGCCCGCCCGGTCAGCGCGCGGACCCGCTCCTCGTGGGTGCGCACCGCGAGCCGGGCCTCCAGCTCGGCCTGCCGGGCGGCGCTCGCGGCCTCTGCCAGCCGCTGCTGCTCGGCGGTGTCCGGCTCGTCCTCCCCCGCGTCCGCCGACTCCTCGGCCGCGGCCAGGCGCTGCGCCGACTCCTCGGCCGCGGCCAGCAGATCGGCCAGGCCCTGCTCGGCCCGCGCGGCGGCGGCGGACAGCCGTTCGGCCTCCCCGGCGGCGGCGCGGGCCTGCCCGGCGAGGCGGCCGAGCGCGCCCGCGACCCGGGCCCGCTCCTTCTCCGCCTGCCGCCGCAGCTCGCCGAGCCGCTCGAGCTCGGCCGCCGACTCCCGGCGCCGTTCGGTGAGTTCGGCCAACAGCTCGGCCGACTCGGCGCAGCGGGCGGTGAGTTGCCCGATCGCCCGGGCCGCCTCGGCCACGGCCGCCTGGGTCTCCAGCAGGCTCGGCGCGCCGCCGGAGCCGCCGTGCGCGAAGCCGGCGGCCAGCCGGTCGCCATCGGCGGTGACGGCGGTCAATCCGGGGTGCCCGGCGGACGGTCCGGGGCACGTCGTGACCAGCCGCAGCGCCGCGTCCAGGTCCGCGACCACCGCCACCCCGGCCAGCAGCCGCCGTACGGCGGCGAGCAACTCGGCCGGGCCGTCCACCAGTTCGGTGGCCCAGCGCGCCCCGTCCGGCAACTCCCCCGGCTCGTGCGGCACTTCGGCCGCACCGGCGATCAGCAGCGCGGCCCGCCCGGCGTCGTCCGCCCGCAGCAGCCGCAGCGCTCGGGCGGCGGCGGACGGCGAGTCGACGGCCACCGCGTCGGCCGCGGCGCCGAGCGCCGCCGCCACCGGCACCTCGTACCCGGCCTCGATCCGCAGCAGGGCGGCCGCCGGGCCGAGCAGCCCGCCCAGCCGTTCGCCTGCCGCCAGCAGCGCGCCGGTGCCGTCCTTGCGGCGCAGCCCGAGCGAGAGCGCCTCGTGCCGCGCGGTGAGCCCGGCCCGCTCGCGCTCGGCCGCGCCGGCCGCCTCCCGGGCGGCCGCGAGTTCCCGCTCGACGGCGGCCAACCCCTCGCGTGCCTCCCGGTACCCGGCCTCGGCCTGTTCGTCGTCCCCGGCCGCACCGTCCACCCGGTGCTGGAGGTCGTCCAACTCGCCCTGCGCGGCCTCGGCGCGCAGCAGCGCCTCGTCCCTGGCCTCGGCGAGCCGGCCGATCTCGGCCTGGGCCGCGGCGGCCTTGGAGCGGGCGGCGGCGGCCTGCCCCTGCAGCCGGGCCAGGCCCTCCCGGCGGTCGGCGATGGCCCGGGCGGCGTCCCGCAGCCGGAGGTCCTCGGCGGTCAGTTCCCGTTCCAGTTCGCCCTTGCGCTCGACCGCCTCGGCGAGCGCGTACCGCGCTTGCTCCAGTGCCTCGGTCAGCGCGGCCTCGTCCTCGCGGACCCGCTCGGCCTCCTGTTCCAGCTCCTCGGGGTCGCGTCCGCGCCGCTCCTCGACCCGGCCCCCGGCGGCGGCGTGTCGGGCGCGGGCCTCGGCCAGCCCGATGGTGCCGCGGGTGCGTTCGGCGAGTGCGGAGAGCCGGTACCAGGTCTGCCGGGCGGCCTCCAGGCTCGGTCCGAGCTGCTGGACCTGGGCCTCCAGGACGCGTTCGCGCTGCACCGCGCGGGCCAGCTCCTGCTCGACGGTGGTCCGGCGCAGCCGCAGCGCCAGTTCGTCCGCGACCTCGGCCTCGACGGCCCGGCGGAGGGTGGACAGGTCGTCGGCGAGCAGCCGCAGCCGGGCGTCGCGCAGGTCGGCCTGGATTCCGGCGGCCCGGCGGGCGATCCGGGCCTGTCGGCCGAGCGGTCCGAGTTGGCGGCGCAGCTCGGCCACCAGGTCCTGGACCCGGTTGAGGTTGGCCTGCATCGCGTCCAGTTTCCGCAGCGCCTTCTCCTTGCGCTTGCGGTGCTTGAGGACGCCGGCCGCCTCCTCGATGAAGGCGCGCCGGCCCATCGGGTCGGCGTGCAGGACGGAGTCCAGCTGTCCCTGTCCGACGATGACGTGCATCTCGCGGCCGATGCCGGAGTCGGAGAGCAGTTCCTGGATGTCCAGCAGGCGGCAGGTCTCCCCATTGAGGGCGTACTCGCTGCCGCCGTTGCGGAACATGGTCCGGGTGATGGTCACCTCGGAGTAGTCGATCGGCAGGGCGCCGTCGCTGTTGTCGATGGTGAGGCTGACCTCGGCGCGGCCGAGCGGTGCGCGCCCGCTGGTCCCGGCGAAGATGACGTCCTCCATCTTGCCGCCGCGCAGCGACTTGGCCCCCTGCTCGCCCATCACCCAGGACAGCGCGTCGACCACGTTCGACTTGCCGGAGCCGTTCGGGCCGACGACGCAGGTGATGCCCGGCTCGAAGCGCAGGGTGGTGCTGGAGGCGAAGGACTTGAACCCGCGCAGCGTCAGACTCTTCAGGTGCACGCGGCCGGTCTCCTCGTCGCTCGCCAGGGCCCCCAGCGTGCGACTGTATCCGGCGCCGGACACGACGAAGGGACGCCACATCAGGGCGTCCCTTGCAAGCTGCGTCCCTTTCGGGGCGGCTCAGTGCACAGCGGCGTCGATCTGCGAGGACCGGGCGGGACTCAGGTGAGAGCCGGCTCCCGCTGATCCAGATCGATGCTGTTGAGCAGCGAGTGCTCGTCAGCGACAGCGGTGAGAGCGTCGTTCTCAGCCTGCATCCGAAGGAGCTCGTCTTCGAGGTCCTGGACGCGCTGCTGAAGCCGTCGCATCTCGGAGAGCATTCGCGGGTCGGGGCCGCCGACGTACCCGAGAAGCGCCTTTGCCATGATGTATGGTCCTCCACGCTGAGTGAC
Source organism: Kitasatospora sp. NPDC034035 (assembly GCF_055575755.1). Classification (NCBI taxonomy): domain Bacteria; kingdom Bacillati; phylum Actinomycetota; class Actinomycetes; order Kitasatosporales; family Streptomycetaceae; genus Kitasatospora; species Kitasatospora sp. NPDC034035. The sequence goes on from NZ_JBVISA010000020.1 coordinate 64,074, forward strand.
CGAACCGGAACGGTCCAGGTCTAGGGGGAAGGGGGACGCACGCGCGGCGCGTCACCGGAAGTGCTGGCTGGGCACTTCGGCACACGCACTGTGAGCTGGGCTCACGAGGGCATGCGCCTGCCGGGAAAACGCGGTCGTGTGCGCGGGTTTCCAGCGTCTCACCAAAGACGGAAAGGGTCAACACGATCACCGCACGCTACCGCGCCCCTGTCACCTGCCCGGCGGTGTGGTCACGCCTGGGGGGTTGTCGGGACGGGTCCACCACGTGCTCGTGGATCATCGTTCGATGCGGAGTCAACCACGAGTCTGCCCGGATGGCAACCTCGTGACACCGACCGTTCCGGATCTTTTCCCGGTGGACCCGGCGGCGGGCCCGCGGCGGGCCCCCGGGCGGCGGCTCAGCGGATCTCGAAACCCTCGTAACCAGGGCCGACGGCCGTCCAGATCTCGGTCACGCCGCTGACGTTCCCCGGGGTTCCGGGGCCGCGCAGCAGGGCCAGCAGCTGCTCGCAGTCGGCCGCGAGTCCCTCGGCGACCACCTGCACCCGGCCGTCGCCGAGGTTGCTCGCGTAGCCGGTCAGGCCGACCTCCAGCGCCCGTGCCCTGGTCCACCAGCGGAACCCGACCTGCTGGACCTTCCCCCGGACCCAGGCGGTGACCCGGACCGGTTCCTCACTGTGGGCGTCGCGACCGTGCATGCCCCGACCCTAGCCGCCCGCGCGCCCGGTCACCGCTCGGGTCCGGGGCCCGGGGCCGCGCACGGGAGCGGCCCCGCCGGAGGAACCGGCGGGGCCGCGTGGAGTCGTGGGGAGTCGTGGGGAGTCGCGTGGCGATCGAACGCTCGGGCCTGGGGCTACCAGTCCCCGCCGCCGCCGAAGTCGCCGCCACCGCCGAAGTCGCCCCCGCCACCGGAGTCGCCACCGAAGCCGCCGAAGTCGCCGCCGTTGAAGTCGCCGCCGGTGTAGTCGCCACCGTCGTACTGGTCCTGGTAGCCGTGCTGGTGGCCGCCGTCCATCATGGGCGCCGCGTAGGCCGGGGTGCTCATCATCGAGCCGAGCATGGTGCCGACCAGCAGGCCCGGCAGCAGGCCGCCGCCGAAGCTGCTGTAGTAGCCGCCCGCGTACGGGGCGTACGCGGGGCCGGCGTTCCAGTACGGCTGCGGGCCGTGCTCGGTGTCCACGGTGCGGACGGCCGGGTCGAGGCCGGCCGCCACCCGGTCCGCGTCGGCCTGGCAGACCGGGACGGAGCGGGCGGAGCCGCCGGCCGGGGCCCAGTCGACGTCCTTCACGGACGGGCCGTGGCGCGGGTCCATGAAGCACGGGGGACGGCGCTCGGGCAGCGGGCGGTTCTCCCGCCGGGCGCTCAGGGTGGCCAGCGCGAACCGGCCGTCCTCGATCGCCTCGGTGACCTGCTTGACGTCCTCGGGCCGCTTGGCCTCGTCCATCAGGCGCTTGGACTTCTCGTACGAGTCCAGGGCGTGGGCGTAGTCGGCGCGCTGGGCGTCGTCGGCGTCCCCCGCGCGCGGGTTGAAGTCGAGCCGGTCCAGCTCCTCACCGAACGCGGTGATGTCCTCGTCCACCACCCGGCGCAGTTGCTCCAGCTCGGCCCGGGCCTTCTCCTCCTTGCGCTTCTTGGCGCGGCGGAAGAGGAGGAAGACCCCGGCGCCGGCCAGGGCCACCAGCACGAGCGGGATGACGACCCAGGCGATCGAGGTGCTGTGGTTGACGCCCTGGCCCTTGGTCTGCGGGGCCGCCTGGTCGACGAAGTCGTTCAGGGTGGCGTCGATGTCGCCGTCGTGGGAGCGGAAGGCCGCGCCGGAGACCCGCTCCGGGATGCCGGCGCCCATCGCGCCGCGGTCCGCGTGGGCCAGGAACTGGTTGCCGCGCCAGATCCCGTAGACCCCGTCGATGCCGACCAGGGTGCGCAGGTCCTTGAAGACGGTGTCCTTGCCGTAGGCCGGCGAGTCGGGGACCACCGCGATGAAGATCGGCTTGTCGGCCTTGTCGATCTTCTTGGTCAGGGCGTCTGCCTGGGCCTGGCTGAAGCGGCTGGTCATCGCCGGGTCGACGTAGACCTTGCCCTTCTTCAGGGTGCCGGAGGCGTCGCTCAGCCCGCCCGCGGCCGAGGCCGCCGGCGCCAACAGGAGCAGCAGCCCGAGCAGCGCCGCCACCAGGGCAAGCGGCCCGGCGCCCCGGGAACGTCGTGCAAGGGTTCTCATGCCCCCGACGCTACCGCGAGTGGCGTCGGAGCACGCCATACCCTTCGCATACTGGTAATAGCGGGGGTCCCCGCCGTCCGCCGGGGCCGCTCCCCTTCTCGGGGATGATGTTTCCCCCAGCCGACCCTGATGCGGGTGGCACGTGGGAACCGCAGGAGGCGCCCGGGCGTACGTCCCGGCGGGTCCGGCCCGATTCCGGGGCGCCCGAGGGGGCGTGCCGACCGTACCGCGCGAACGGGCATAGTGAGTCCCGGACCGTCGGTCCCATGACCTGTTCTTGACCCAACTCCCGATCGGAGCACTCGGTGATCATCGGCCTCGTCACCGCCGTGGCGGCATCCGCCTGCTACGGCACCGGCTCGGTCCTGCAGGCCGTCGGATCCCGCCGTTCCGCCCGGGAGGAGGCCGCCAAGGGCGCCACCACCTCGACGACCGAGCACGGCGGGCCGAGCCTGTCCTCGACCGCGAAGGCCGCCGTCACCTGGGAGTTCATCCTCGGCACGGTGCTCGACCTGATCGGCTTCGGGCTCGGCGCGCTGGCCGCGCGGCTGCTGCCGCTGTTCCTCTCCCAGACCATCATCAGCGCCAACCTGGTGATCACCGCGCTGCTCAGCATCAAGCTGCTGGGCATCCGGCTCAAGCAGCTGGAGTGGGCCTCGATCGGCGTGCTCTGCTCGGCCCTGGTGCTGCTGGCCGTCTCGGCCGGCCCGGAGGGCGGCCACCACGCGGCGATGTCCTTCCACTGGTGGCTGCTGATCATCACCATCGTGCTGCTGGCCGGCGGCAGCCTGCTGGTGCGGCGGATGGGCGCGAGCGGCGCGATCGTCGCCGGTCTGCTCTCCGGTCTCGGCTTCGGCGCCCTGGGCGTCGGCGTGCGCATCCTGAACGGCGTCGAGCCGTTCGACCTCGGCTCGCTGCTCTCCGACCCGGCGCTGTACGCGATCCTGGTCGGCGGCCTCGGCGGCATGTACATCCACACCGTGGCGCTGCAGATCGGCTCGGTGAACGGCGCGACGGCCGCGCTGGTGGTCGGCGAGACGGTGCTGCCCGGCGCGGTCGGCGTGCTCTGGCTCGGCGACTCCTCCAAGGCCGGCCTGGGCTGGCTCGGCGTGCTCGGCTTCCTGCTCGCGGTGGTGTCCGCGGTCGGGGTCGCCTACTTCGGCCAGGACACCCACGGCACGCCCGGCGACGCGGACGCCGAGCGGCCCGAACTCGCCGGCCGGAAGTAGGGCCAGGCCCGGCTCAGCCCCCGCTGCGGGCCCGCGGCACGCGCTGGCAGCGGGGGCAGAAGTAGCTGGAGCGGTTCATCCAGGCCGCCCGCCGGATCGCGGTGCCGCAGCGGCGGCAGGGCTCGTGCTCACGGCCGTAGGCGTCCAGGTCCCGGGAGAAGTAGCCGCTCTCGCCGTTCACGTTGACGTAGAGGCTGTCGAAGCTGGTGCCGCCGACGGCGAGCGCCGAGGTCATCACGTCCCGGGCGTGGGCCAGCAGGACGGCGGCCTGCGGGCGGGTCAACGTCGTCGTCGGGCGGTCGTAGTGCAGCTTGGAGCGCCACAGCGCCTCGTCGGCGTAGATGTTGCCGACGCCGCTGATCAGCGTCTGGTCGAGCAGCGCGCGCTTGACGGTGGTGCGCCTGGCGCGCAGCGCGGCCACGAAGGCCTCGTCGTCGAAGCGCGGGTCGAGCGGGTCGCGGGCGATGTGCGCGATGGAGACGGGCGTGCCCTCCGGGTCGCCGTCCTCGGCCTCCTCGACCGCCAGGCCGCCGAAGGTCCGCTGGTCGACGAAGCGCAGTTCGCGCCCGCCGTCGGCGAAGCGCAGGCGGACGCGCAGGTGCGTCTCGTCCGGCACCGACGGGTCCTGGACGAGGAGTTGGCCGCTCATCCCGAGGTGGCCGATCAGTGAGAAGCCCGCGCCGGTCCCGGACAGCGGCACCCACAGGTACTTGCCGCGCCGCTGCGCGGTGCCGAGGGTGGTGCCGGTCAGCCGGGCCGTGAAGTCGACCGCGCCGGCCGGCTGGCGGCGCACCGCGCGCGGGTGCAGCACCTGGACGTCGGCGACGGTCCGCCCGGCGACCCAGCTGGCCAGACCACGGCGGACGACCTCGACCTCGGGGAGTTCGGGCACGGGAAAACGCCTCCTGCGGAATCGATCGGCAGGAGAAGGCTACTGCGCCGTCACGCGCCGGCGGGCAGCCGGTCGGCGTACTTCTCCTTGATCGCGCGCCAGGCGCTCTCGGCGGCCTTCTGCTCGGCTTCCTTCTTCGAGCGGCCGACGCCGCTGCCGAAGTCCTCGCCGGCCACCCGGGCCGCTGCGGTGAAGGTCTTCTCGTGGTCCGGACCGGACTCCATGACCACGTACTCGGGAACCCCGATGCCCACCGACGCGGTGAGCTCCTGGAGGCTGGTCTTCCAGTCCAGTCCCGCGCCCAGCTGAGAGGACTCCTCGATCAGCGGGTCGAACAGCCGGTGGACGAACTCGGTGGCCGCGTCCAGACCCTGGTCCAGGTAGACGGCGCCGATCACGGCCTCGACGGTGTCGGCGAGGATCGACGACTTGTCACGGCCGCCGGTGCCCTCCTCGCCCTTGCCGAGCCGGATGAACGTGCCGAGCTCAAGGCCCCGGCCGACGTCCGCGAGCGCGCGGGAGTTGACCACCGCGGCGCGCAGCTTGGCGAGCGTGCCCTCCGGGACGTCCGGGTGGACGCGGTAGAGGGTGTCGGTCACCACCAGGCCCAGCACCGAGTCGCCGAGGAACTCCAGGCGCTCGTTGGTGGGCAGACCCCCGTTCTCGTACGCGTACGAGCGGTGGGTCAGGGCACGTACCAGAAGGGCGCGCTCGAGCGTGTACCCGAGGCGCCCTTCCAGGACGTCGTATTCGGTCGAAGCCGGCCCGCCGGCCTTGCCACCGCCTGAAGAGGAACCCTTCGGGGCGGCGGACGCCTTGCGGGTGGAGTTACCGTCCGACATCGATCCGTGCACCCCGCCGATCAGACCGAGAGGACCTGGCGACGGTTGTACGTGCCGCAGCTCGGGCACGCGAGGTGGCCCAGCTTCGGCTCGTGGCAGCGGTCGCACGCCACGAGGGCCGGAACGACGGCCTTCCAGTTGGACCGACGGTGGCGCGTGTTGCTGCGCGACATCTTCCGCTTCGGAACAGCCACGGCTACTTCTCCTGGTTCTCGGCGAGACCCTCACGGGTACCGCTGTTCTTAGTTCCCCGCCGCCCGTTAGCGACTTCGCCGCGGGCCTCGTCGCCGGGGGTGGCGGAGAGTCCCTGCAGTGCCGCCCACCGGGGGTCGACGGCGTCGTGGTGGTGCGCCGGGTCGTCGCTCAGGCGCGCTCCGCATTCGGAGCACAGGCCCAGGCAGTCTTCCTGGCACACCGGCTGCAACGGCAGTGCGAGCACCACCGCGTCACGCAGCACCGGCCGGAGGTCGAAGTAATCGCCCTCCAGACGGTAAGTCTCGTTCTCCGAGTCCTCTTCGAGGTCCTCGGTCCCCGTGGTCCGGGCGCGATGGCGCTCGTCGGACTCCGGGTAGTAGTACAGCTCCTGGAACTCCACGTCGATGTCGAAGTCGACGGGCTCCAGGCACCGCACGCACTCGCCCTCGACGTGGGCCTCGGCGGTGCCGGTGACCAGCACGCCCTCGACCACGGACTCCAGGCGGAGCTCCAGCTCGATCGGGCTCTTCTCCGGAACGCCGATCACATCGATGATCCCGAAGCCCTCGGGGGCCTCCAGGGTGCGGGTCACCTTGCGCATCCCACCGGCGCGACGACCCAGCTCGTGCGTGTCGAACACGAGGGGGTCGCGGTGGTCGAGGCGGTTCACGGTGTCCTGCACTTCCATGGGGATGATCGATGCGTCTCCGTCACGTCGGCGTCGCGAGGGCAAGCCGACAACCGGACATGGGGATGCCGGAGTGGTCAGACTACCGGAGTCTCCCGTCAGGCCCAACTTCGGTCCCGTCAGGAGACTCCGCGGAGGTCCGCTCAGCGGCCGCCGAGCTCCCTCAGCCTGGTCATGTCGATCATGCTGGTGTCGAAGAAGCTGGTCTCGTCCAGGCCCTGCTGCTGTTGCGGCACGGCGGGCGGCAGCGCCGGCGGCGCGGCGGGCTGCTGCGGGTAGTTGTAGCCGTCGTACGGCTGCGCGCCGTAGCCCTGCTGCTGGTAGCCGTAGCCGTCCTGCTGCTGGGCCGGGTAGCCCTGCTGCTGCTGCTGGTAGCCGCCGGCCTGCTGCTGGCCCCACTGGGTGTTGTACGGGTCGCCCTGCCCGGCCGGGTCGAAGCCGCCGCCGTACACCTCGGCGTACTGCCCGCCGGGCTGCTGGGCGGCCTCGTACCGGTCGGTCCCCTGGTCCTGCCAGCCGGCCGCGGCCGGGGCCTGCTCGGGCCAGGTCTGCTGCTGCGGGACGTCCTCGCGGTACCAGGCGATGTCCGCGCCGTCGGCGTCGCCGGCGAAGCCCGCCGCCACCGCCTCGGCCCGCTCCTTGGCCTGCTGCGCCTCGTCGGCGGCGGCCAGGTAGGCGCCCAGCTCGTCGATGGGCCGCTTGCCGAGGAGCTTGTCGCGCCCCTTGCCGACGGCCTCCAGGGTGGCGCTCAGCACGTTCTCCAGCGTGGCGAGCTTCACATCGACGTACTCGTCCACCTCGGGGCTCGGGCTGATCCGCTGCGGCCGGAACTCCTCGCCGTCGCCGTCGCCCTCGTGCTCGCTCTCGAAGACACCGGCGTCGCCGCGCAGCTTGGTGCGGCCGCGGCCGACCGCGCCGAGCGTCTTGGTCAGCACGACCTCGAAGTTGGCGAGCTTGCTGTCCACGTAGTCGTCGGCCTCGGCCCGCTTGGCCTCCACCTCGGTACGCGCCTCGGCGACAATCCGGTCCGCCTGGGACTGGGCCTGGCGGACCACCTCGGTGTCCGAGATCAGCGAGCCGCGCTCGGAGTGCGCCCCCTGGATGATCCGCTCGGCCTCGGCCTGCGCGCCTGCCACCACCTGCTCGTGGTCGGCCATCATCGACTGGGCCTGGGCGAGTTCGGCGGGCAGGGCCGCCTTGAGGTCGTTGAGCAGGCCGATCAGCTCGGCCCGGTTCACCACGCAGGAGGCCGACATCGGCATCGAGCGGGCGTTCTCGACCGCCGCCACGATCTCGTCGACCTTGTTCTGCACGTCCACGGGGGCTTCGTCTTTCCGTGTGCCGCCGACGGTCCGGCGGAGGCAGGCCCGACGCGGTGAACCTCACCGCAGGGCAGGGATACAGACTGTACGGCCACCGTGGGGCAGGGTCACAACGCCCGAACCGAACCGGCCTCCCGCCCATCGGACAAGGCGTGACGAACCGGCAGAAAAGGACAAGCTGCCGACTACTGCTCGGCCTTGCGCTCCGCGATCCGCTCGACCAGCCGGCCGTGCACCGTCTCGGGCAACAGGTGGGAGACGTCGCCGCCGTACGACGCGACCTCCTTCACCAGCGTGGAGGAGAGGAAGCTGTACGTCGGCGAGGTCGGCAGGAACAGCGTCTCGACGCCGGTCAGCCCGTGGTTCATCTGGGCCATCTGCAGCTCGTAGTCGAAGTCGCTGACGGCGCGCAGGCCCTTGACGATCGCCGGGATGCCGCGCTCCCGGCAGAAGTCCACCAGCAGGCCGAGGTGCGACTCGACCACGATGTTGCCGTACTTGGCGGTGGTCTCCTCGATGAGCTCGATCCGCTCCTCGATGGTGAACATGCCCTGCTTGTTCCGGTTGACCGCGACCGCGACATGCACCACGTCGTAGAGCTTCGAGGCCCGCTCGATGATGTCCAGGTGACCGTTGGTGATCGGGTCGAACGACCCGGGACAGACGGCTCGGCGCATGGCGTGTGTGCTCCCTCGTGGGGTGACGGCTCGTGCGGGCCCGCGGCCCGCTACTCCTGCTGGTCGGCCGCGGCGGCGGCACCGTACCAGAGCGTGCCCTCGCCGTAGCGGCGGGAGCGCAGCCCCTCGAAACCCTCGGGCCAGCCGAACTCGCCGCCACGGGTGCTGCGCTCCACGGTGACGAGTGTGTCCTCCGCGAGCCACCCCCCGGCCAGGAGTGTGATCAGCATCTCGCGGAGTTCCTCGTCCGTCACGGCGTACGGCGGATCGAGGAACACCAGGTCGTACGGGCTCGGCGGGGGCGGGCCGGCGACCACCTGCTCCGCCTTCGCGGCCCGCACCTCGGCGCCCGGCAGGCCGATCGCGCGGACGTTCTCCCGGATCACCCGGGCCGCCTGCCCGTCCGCCTCCACCAGCAGGACGTGCTCGGCGCCGCGCGACAGCGCCTCCAGCCCGACCGCGCCCGATCCGCCGAACAGGTCCAGCATCCGGACCCCGTGCAGGGTGCCGCGCAGCGCCTCCAGGGTGGAGAACATCGCCTCGCGGGCCTTGTCGGAGGTCGGTCGGGTGCCCCGGCCAGGCGGTACGGCCAGTCGGCGGCCGCCGGCCGCCCCGGCGATCACGCGGGTCATGGTGGTGGAAGGTCCTTTCGTCGCTGCCCGACCACGCTATCCCGCCCCGAGCCGAAGGGGCGCGCCGGTGCCGAAAGGGAGAAGCGAGGGAGCGAGGCACGAGCGAGGGAACGCCGACCGTCGGCACCGGACCCGAGCGCCCCGGAGGCGAGCGGGCGAGTCACAGCCGGGGCCCCACCGACGCGTCGGTGGGGCCCCGGGGTCAGCGCATCAGCTCGCGTCCGCCGCCGCGCCCTGGGCCGGGACGGCCGCGCCGAGCAGCGCCGGCGAGGCGTAGCGGGACCAGGACAGGCAGCCGTCGGGCGGGCAGAACTCGGGGCGGCGCGGATCGTGCCCGAGCTCGCGCAGCTTGGTCCGGACGGAGTCGGGCGTACGGCCGAAGCGGGCGGCGATCCGGGCTATGGTCTCGCCGTCGTGGAAGCGCCGGACCAGCTCCTCCTCGTGCTGCGGCACCCAGGGGGCGCCGTGGCCGGGGTACAGCTCGCGCAGCACGTCGCGGTCGGGGATGGGCTCGGAGACGTCGGCGACGATCGCCAGCGCCCGGAGCGCGCGGTTGAGCGCGATCCGCAGCGAGGCGACGTCCTCGACCGGCAGGCGGAGCTTGCCCGAGGCGAGCGGCGTGGCGGCCGCCCCCTCGCGCCAGCCGGTCAGGGTGAGGGTGACCTCGCGGTCGTCGTCGCTGGCGAGTTCGATCCGGAAGACCTTGTCGCCGAGCGGGAGCTCGTTGAGATGACGGAATGCCATGGCAGGACCCCCAAGTGTCGCGCCAGGTACGCACCTTGGGGGTGCGCCCTGAACAACTACATTCTCTCGCGGGGGTCTGACAATCCAGGGGCCCGGCCGGCCCTCAGCCCTTCTCCATGTAGGCCGCGCGGTCCTCGTCGATCAGGCTCTCCAGCGCGGTCCGCAGCTCCGGGTGGGCGGCCAGCTCCGGGTCCGCGGCGACCAGCCGGGTGGCCTCCGTCCGGGCGGTGAGGATGACCTCCTCGTCCTCCAGCACCGAGAGCACCTTCAGCGAGGACTTCACCCCGGACTGGGCCTGGCCCAGCACATCGCCCTCCCGGCGCTGTTCGAGGTCGATCCGGGACAGCTCGAAGCCGTCCAGGGTGCCCGCCACCGCGTCCAGCCGGGCCCGGGCGGGGCTGGCCGCCGGCATGTCGCTGACCAGCAGGCACAGGCCGGCCGCGCTGCCGCGCCCGACCCGGCCGCGCAGCTGGTGCAGCTGGGAGACGCCGAAGCGGTCGGCGTCCATGATGACCATCGCGGTGGAGTTGGGGACGTTGACGCCGACCTCGATGACCGTGGTGGCGACCAGGACGTCCACCTCACCGGCCGCGAACCGGCGCATCACGTCGTCCTTGGCCTCCGGTGCGAGCCGGCCGTGCAGGATCTCCACCCGCAGCCCGGCCAGCGGGCCCTTCACCAGCATCTCGGTGGTCTCGATCACGGAGAGCGGGGGCCGCCGCTCGTCGCTCCCGGCGCCCACGTCCTCCAGGTCGTCCTCGGCGGCGGAGGCCTGGCGCTTCTTCTTCGTCTTCGGGTCGGCGGGCTCCTCGTCCCCGATCCGGGGGCAGACCACGTACGCCTGGTGGCCCTTGGCCACCTCCTCGCGGACCCGCTCCCAGGCCCGGGCCAGGAAGTTGGGCTTCTCCAGCGCCGGGACGACGTGGGTGGAGATCGGCGAGCGGCCGGCCGGCAGCTGGTCCAGGACGGAGGTCTCCAGGTCCCCGAAGACGGTCATCGCGACGGTGCGCGGGATCGGGGTGGCGGTCATCACCAGCAGGTGCGGCGGCTGCTCGCCCTTGGCGCGCAGCGCGTCCCGCTGTTCGACGCCGAAGCGGTGCTGCTCGTCGACCACGACCAGGCCGAGGTCCTGGAACCGGACCTTGTCCTCGATCAGCGCGTGGGTGCCGATGGCGATCCCGGCGTCCCCGCAGGCCATGTCCAGCAGCGCCTGGCGGCGGGCGGGGACGCCCATCGAGCCGGTCAGCAGCACCACCCGGGTGCCGAGGTCCGAGCCGCCGAGCATCCCGCCCTCGGCCAGGTCCCCCATCATCTCGACGATCGAGCGGTGGTGCTGCTGCGCGAGCACCTCGGTGGGCGCCAGCAGGACGGCCTGGCCGCCCGCGTCCACCACGGCGAGCATGGCGCGCAGCGCGACCAGGGTCTTGCCGGAGCCGACCTCGCCCTGGAGCAGCCGGTGCATCGGGTGCTCGGTCGCCAGGTCGGCGGCGATCTCGGCGGAGACCTTCTCCTGGCCCTCGGTGAGGGTGAACGGCAGCCGGGCGTCGAAGGCGTCCAGCAGGCCGCCCGCGCGGGCCTTGCGCGGCTTGGCGGGCAGCGCGGACTCGGCGGCCCGGCGCTGGGCCAGGGCGACCTGGAGGACGAAGGCCTCGTCCCAGCGCAGCCGGCTCTGGGCGCGCTCGCGGTCGGCCTGGCCGCGCGGGCGGTGGATCAGCTCCAGCGCCTCGGGCAGCGGGATCAGGTCGTGCCGCTCGCGCAGTTCGGCGGGCAGCGGTTCGCCGACGTCGCCGAGGTGCTTGGTGAGGGCCGTCTCGACGCAGATCGACAGCTTCCAGCTGGGCATCTGCGCGCTGGCGCCGTACACCGGGATGAGCCGCCCGGCGAACTGCTGCGCGGCGTCCGACCCCGCTTCCTCGTCGAGGAGTTGGTAGTCGGGCGACACCAGCTGGCGGGTGCGGTTGAAGACGCCGACCTTGCCCGCGAACAGGCCCTGGGCGCCGGCCTTGAGGTCCTTCTGTCGCCAGCCCTGGTTGAAGAAGACCAGCGAGAGCCGGCTGCGGCCGTCGGTGACGACGACCTCCAGGCGGTCGCCCTTGCGGCCGCGGAACGGGATCAGGGTGACCTTCTCGATCCGGGCCAGCACGGTGACGTGCTCGTCGACCTCCAGCTCGTCCAGGCTGGTGAGCTGGCCGCGCTCGACGTAGCGGCGCGGGTAGTGGTGCAGCAGGTCCCCGACCGTGCGCAGCTTGAGGCTGTCGGCGAGCACCTTCGCGGTGCGGTCGCCGACGAGCTTGGTCAGTGGTTCATCGAGAGCGCCCATCACGGCCCTGTTTACACCACGGGACGGACAGAGCGGCGGCTACTCGACCCCGATGAGCAGCGGCGCCGACTCCTGCCCGCCGTGGAAGACCACCGCGTCCACCTCGGGCCGCCGGTGCCGCACGTGCGCGACCAGCCGTTCGGCGAGCGCCTCGTCGGTGCCCTCACCGAGGATCAGGGTGACGAGTTCGCCGCCCGCGCCGAGCATCCGGTCCAGCACGCTCCCGCCGACCTCCTCCAGTCCGGTGCCGATCACCGCGACATCGCCGTCGATCAGCCCGAGCACGTCCCCGGCCTGGCAGACCCCGGCCATCGTCCAGGACTCCCCCTCGGCGACGGCGAGTTCGGCGTACCGGGTGGCCCCGGCGGCGGAGGTCATGGCGACCACGTCCTCGTCGAAGCGGCGGCCGCCCTCGTGCACCGCGAGCGCCGCCAGGCCCTGCACCGGCGATCGGGTGGGCAGGACGGCGATCCGGACGCCCTCCTCGCGCAGCTGGTCGGCGGCGGCCCCGGCGGCGGCCCGCAGTTCCGGGTCGTTGAGCAGCAGGACGACCTCGCGGGCCGCCGAGCGGCGCACGGCGGCCGCGAGTTCGGCGCTGGCCGGCGGGCGGTCCGGGTCGGCGTGCAGGACGACGGCGCCCGCCTGCTCGCAGAGGTCGGCCAGGCCCTCGCCGGAGACCACCGAGAGCACCGCGCGGGCCCGTTCCTCGCGCTCGCCGCGCTCGGCGGCGCTGCCGGCCCGGGCGGCGGCCTCGGCGAAGTGCGTGATCCGGATCTGGTGCGGTCGCCCGGCCCCGACCCCGGCCTCCACGGCGGCGCCCGCGTCGTCGACGTGGACGTGCACGTTCCACAGGCCGTCGCCGCCGCCGATCACCAGCGAGTCGCCGAGCCCGGCGAGCCGCTCGCGCAGCGCGGGCAGCGCCTCGTCGGGGGCGTCCAGCAGGTAGATGACCTCGAAGGCGGGGTGCCCGGGCCCGGGCGGCCGCACGTGCACCTCGCAGCTCTCGACGGCCCGGACGTCCCCGCGCAGCGCGACCGGCCCCATCGGCTGCTGCCCGGCCACGGCGTCGGCGAGCGCGCCGAGGACGGCCACCAGGCCGCGCCCGCCGGCGTCCACGACGCCGTTCTCGGCCAGTACGGCGAGCTGCTCGGGGGTGTGCCGCAGCGCGTCCCGGGCGGCCCGGTATGCGGTGTCGGCGACCTGGGCGAGCCCGTCCCCGGCCCGGACGGCCTCCCGGGCGGCGACCCGGGCGACGGTCAGCAGCGTGCCCTCGACGGGCTCCGCGACGGCCTGGTAGGCGGAGTCGGCGGCCCGCTGCAGGGCGGCCCGCAGGTGTTCGGCGCCGCCGCCCTCGGCCAGCGTCTCGGCGGTGCCGCGCAGCCACTGGGCGAGGATCACGCCGGAGTTGCCCCGGGCGCCGACCAGCGCGCCGCGGGCCATCGCGCGGGCCGCGTCGGCCAGGCCGGGGGCCGGCTCGGCGGCGGGGTCGGCGAAGCGGCTCTCCACCTCGGCGGCGGCGGACTCGACGGTCAGGTAGAGGTTGGTGCCGGTGTCGCCGTCCGGGACCGGGTAGACGTTGAGCGCGTCGATCTCCTCGCGGGCCTGGCCGAGGGCGCGCAGGGCGAGCTGACACCAGGTGCGCACGGCCGGGGCGTCGAGCGTGTGCAGCACCAGGTCTCCTCCGGATGGGACGCCGCGACGGCCTGTGGGGCGGCAACACCTTCAGGGCAGCGGCGAGGGGTGATACCGGCAGGTTATCGGGGGGCGGGGAGGGCCGTTCGGACCGGCGACCGGAGCGATCACTCGGCCGGTCATGGTAGTTTCGTGGGACGGAAGCAAGCGATGTATGCTCTTCCGGTTGCCTGGAACCGTCCAGGCTCACCCCCTTGTCCGGCCCGGTTCACGCGAGTGTTTCCGGTGGGTGAGTGGGGTTTTCGAAAGTATCTGATCTGAAGTCTTGGAGTGACTCCTGTGGCTGCCAACTGCGACGTCTGCGGCAAGGGGCCGGGCTTCGGCAACAGCATCTCCCACTCTCACCGCCGTACCCCCCGTCGTTGGAACCCCAACATCCAGACGGTGCGCGCTGTGATTGGGCGGACGCCGAAGCGGCTCAACGTCTGCACCTCGTGCATCAAGGCCGGTAAGGTCTCGCGCTGACGCGCAGACCGGCATGCCGGTCCTCCAGTGAGCCGGTTCATCCTCGGATGGACCGGCTTCACTGTTTTCGCGGCCGGCTACGCCGCTTTCCGGTCTCACCGGTGGTGGGGGGGGGGGGCTGGGGGGCGTGGGGGGGGGTGGGAGGAATTTCCCCCCCCCCCCTCCCCACGCCGCCTCGTCGCGCGGCCTCGGCGCGGCCGCTCCCCCCCGACACCCCGGCAGCCTCGCCGCCCCCCTGGCCACACCCTCCGGCGAGAGCGGTCCGCACAGGCCCCGGCGAGTCCCCACCCCCGGGGACGTCGTTGATCTCACGCTAACAAACCGCGTGGTTGGTTTGTCAATAGTGGAATACACGAAACATCCACATTGTGATGACCGGCTCAGACCGGCCCGAAAGGCTTCGGACCAGGCAGTTGTAGGCCGGTCGGCGTGCCCGGCCGCAGGGCGGCGCACACCGGAACGAGCCGCGCACCGTGGACGCGATGGCTGGAATCCGACATTCCGAGCATCATGGCAGCACGCAGTGACACCGCGCGAGCGCCCAGCGCAGCCGCCGGGCGGTCGGGGCGGTCGGGGCGGTCGGGGTCTCGGGGTGCTCGGGATGGTTCGGAGTCGGAGACCGGAGACCGGACGAAGGGCCCGGCCGGCTCAGCGCAGCAGCCGGCGCTCCTTGGCCACCGCGACCGCGCCCGCCCGGGTGTCCACGCCCAACTTGTCGTAGATCCGCCCGAGATGCGTTTTCACCGTGGCCTCACTGATGAACAGCGCCCGCGCGATCTCCCGGTTGCCCAGCCCCTGCGCCAGCTGTTCGAGAATGTCCAGCTCGCGCTCGGTGAGCTGCGGCGCGGGCGCCCGCATCTGCGCCATCACCCGGGAGGCGACCGGCGGCGACAGCACCGTCCGGCCCTGCGCGGCCGCGTGCACGGCGGCGAACAGCTCCTCCGGCCGCTCGGCCTTCAACAGGTAGCCGGTGGCGCCGGCGCCGATCGCCCGGGTGATGTCGGCGTCGGTGTCGTACGTGGTGAGCACCAGGACGTGCGGCCCGCCCGGGGCGGCGGTGATCCGCCGGGTGGCCTCCACGCCGTCGATGCCGTCGCCGAGCTGGAGGTCCATCAGCACCACCTGAGGCACCAGCCGGGCGGCCAGCGCGACGGCCTCCTCCCCGGTGCTGGCCTCGCCGACCACCTCGATGTCGCCCGCGCTGGCGAGCAGTGCGAGCAGACCGGCCCGTACCACCGCGTGGTCGTCGCAGACCAACAGTCGGACGGGGGCGGTCCGGGCCGTAGCCGTACTCATGCGCCCACTTCGCTCGCTCATCGGTGCTCCAGGGGGATCGCGGCGGAAACGACGGTGCCCTCGCCGGGGGTGCTCTCCACGGTCAGCGTGCCACCCAACTGCCGGAGCCGGGCGCGCATCGCGGGCAGTCCGTACCCGCGGCCGCCCCCGGTGCCGACGGCCTGGGGGTCGAAGCCCAGCCCGTCGTCCGCGATGTCCAGGACGGCCTGGTCGCCGAGGAAGGACAGCGTGATCGCCGCGGCCGACGCCCCGGCGTGCTCGCGGACGTTGGCCAGCGCGCCCTGGGCGATCCGCAGCAGCGCGGACTGCGCGGCGGCGGGCAGCGGCACGGGCGTGCCGTCCAGGTGGAAGCGGACCGGCAGACCGCTCTCGGCGGACTCCCGTGCGGCCAGCGCCCGCAGCGCCCCGTCGAGCGTACGGCCGTCGGCGAGTTCGGCCGGCGCGAGGTCGTGGACGAAGCGGCGGGCCTCGGCCAGGTTCCGGGCGGCCACCTCGGCGGCGGTCCGGACGTGGGTGCGGGCGGTCGCCGGATCGGCCTCCCAGGTGCGGTCGGCGGCCTGCAGCAGCATCTGTTGGCTGGACAGGCCCTGCGCCAGGGTGTCGTGGATCTCCATCGCCAGCCGCTCGCGCTCGGCCAGGGTGCCCTCCCGCCGTTCGGTGGCGGCGAGTTCGCGCCGGGTGCGGACCAGGTCGGCGATCAGCGCGCGCTGCCGGGCGGCCTGCCGGGCCATGAAGAGGAAGACGCCGGTGGCCAGCGCGGCCACCGCGGGCGGCAGCAGGACGAGCGTGGCGTCCGCCCCGCCGGGCAGCCGGATCT
Source organism: Kitasatospora sp. NPDC034035 (assembly GCF_055575755.1). Classification (NCBI taxonomy): domain Bacteria; kingdom Bacillati; phylum Actinomycetota; class Actinomycetes; order Kitasatosporales; family Streptomycetaceae; genus Kitasatospora; species Kitasatospora sp. NPDC034035. Next base: position 80,103 of record NZ_JBVISA010000020.1, read on the forward strand.
CGGCGATCACCACCAGCAGGGTCAGGGTGCACACCAGCGGGATCGCCGCCTTCGCGGGCAGCGCCCGCAGCGCGGTGTAGATCAGCGGGACGGCGCACCAGGCGAAGCTCGGCGCGAGCAGCACCAGCACCACCCAGAGCGTCACCACCAGCCCCAGCGACCACCGGCGGCGCCGGCCCGACGCGGTCGGACGGTGGTGGTCGAGCCAGGAGCCGGCCGGCTGGGCGACGGCCAGGGCGGCGCTCAGCCCGATCACCCAGGGGGCCTGGGCGTTGCCGGAGTGGTGGGTGAGGTAGCGGTTGAGCGAGGCGGCGAGCAGCACCACGAAGGCGGAGTCCAACAGCAGCGCCAGCCGGCCCGCGTCCGGGTCCCCGGCGTCGCGGCCGACCGCGCCGTGCGGGCCGTGCAGGCCGTGCGATCCGACGGCGTCCGGACGGTCGGCGGCTCCGGTGTGATCGGTGCGACCGGTGCGACTGGCGTGACCGGTGCGCCCGGTGCGTCCGGTGCGCCCGGTGCCGTGCCGATCGGCGGAGGGGCGGGGCTGTGGCACGGGTGGCTCCTGGTCGAACGGGCGGCCAACGAGTGGCGCACGGGCGGCGGGTCCGCACTGACCTGCACCGATTCCTCGATGGTGACCCGTCCGGCCCGGTCCCGCATCAGCCGATCGGTTGACGCCGCCGTCCCCCATCATGCCCGGGCGCTCGCGCCGGTCCGTCGATGTGGCGGACCCGTCCCCGGACGCAGGATCGAAGCATGCCGCCGGGCAACCCCCTCGACCCGGCGGCTCCCCGATCCCCGCGCACCGTCCCCGATCCCCCGCACCACCCCTGATCCCCCCGCGTCACCTCGCACCACCCCGCAGACCCGTTGAGGAGCTGGACCATGAAGAAGACCTCCGCACGCACCCGGATGCTGACCGGCGCCGTCGCCGCCGCCGCGATCGCGGCCGCCACCGTGGGCGCCGTCTCGGCCAGCGCCGAGACCACCGAGACCCCGGCCGCCCCGGCCGCGGTGAAGGTCGACACGCAGAACAGGAACCTCGCCCAGAGCACCGGCCTGACCATCGACGCCGCCACCCGCGCGGCCCAGGCCGCCCTGGACGCGGCGACCAAGGCCGGCCAGCACGTGTCGGTCGCGGTCGTCGACCGGGACGGTGTCACCCGGGTGCTGCTGAAGGGTGACGGCGCCGGGCCGCAGGCCCCGGAGTCGGCCGAGCGCAAGGCCTACACGGCGGTCTCCTGGAACGCGCCGACCTCGGAGCTGGCCAAGCGGCTGGCCCAGGCCCCGAACCTCAAGGACATCCCCGGCACGCTGTTCCTGGCCGGCGGCGCCCCGGTGCAGTCGAAGGGCGCTCCGGTCGCGGCGATCGGTGTCGCGGGCGCGCCCAGCGGCGACCTGGACGAGCAGTTCGCGCAGGCCGGCGTCGCCGCGCTGGCGAAGTGACGCCTCCCCGCCACGCCACCACGCAGCCCCCTCACCCGGCGGCGAAGTGACGCCCTGGCCGGTCGGCCGTCCCGTGACGCGGGATGGACGGCCGGCCGGATTCCTTGACTCGTTCGGGTGAACGCCGGGAGGGTCACCGCAGAACACGGGGTGACCCTTCGAAAAGCCGCTGCCGCTGTCAGTGCCGCGTGGCAGGCTTCCCGGTATGACGGCGTGGACCCTCAACGACATCGAACGTGCGATCCGCTCCTCCTGGGGTGTCGACACCTGTGCGCCCGAGGATCTGGCCCATTGGCGTCCCGACAATCCCGCCCGCGGCCAGTGCGGGGTGACGGCGATGGTGGTGCACGACCTGCTCGGCGGCGAGCTGATGATGGGCGAGGTGTACATCGACGGGGTCCGGACGGATCTCCACTGGTGGAACCGCTTCGCCACCGGCTTCGAGATCGACCTCACCCGCGAGCAGTTCGGGCCGGACGAACTGGTCGGCCCCGGCCGCCCGGTCGCCCGCCCGGCCCGTCCCGGCCGGCTGCAGGCCCAGTACGAGCTGCTGCGCGGCCGGGTGATCGCCGAGTTGGAGCGCGGGGCCGCCGCGCACCGCACCCGGATGCCCGCGCGCGCCTGCGCATGAGCACCCTGGCCACCGTGAACAGTCCGGCCCGATCGGTCCCCTGACGTACAGTCGGCGGCAGGTGAGCGGCAACGGCGACGGGAGTGCGCGGATGACCAGGGCGACAGTCGGCTTCGTGGGGCTGGGTGCGATGGGCCGGGGCATGGCCGGCAGCCTGCTGCGGGCCGGTCACGCCGTACGGGTCTGGAACCGCTCGCCCGAGCCGGTGGCCGCCCTGGTGGCCGAGGGCGCGCAGGCGGCCGGTTCGCTCGCGGAGGTGTTCGCCGCCGACACGGTGGTCTCCATGCTCGCCAACGACGACGCGGTCGAGCGCCTGCTGCTCGACCCCGCCCTGCTGGCCGGGGCCGCGGCGACCCTGCACGTCAACATGGCCACCGTCTCGCTGGCGCTCGCCGAGCGGGCCGAGGCACTGCACGCCGAGCACGGCATCGGCTACGTCGCCGCGCCCGTGCTCGGCCGGCCGCCGGTCGCGGCGGAGGGCCGGCTGAACATCCTGGCCGCCGGCGCCGCCGATCTGCTGGCCAGGGCCGAACCGCTGTTCACTGCGATGGGGCAGCGCACCTGGTACTTCGGCGAGAGCCCCCGGCAGGCCAACACCGCCAAGATCAGTACCAACTTCCTGCTGGCCTGCGCGATCGAGTCGATGGCCGAGGCGTGCAGCCTGGCCGATGCCAACGGGGTCCGGCCGACCGACCTGGTCGAGATGCTCACCGGCACGCTGTTCCCCGGACCGGTCTACTCCGGTTACGGCGCGATGGTGGCCGAGCGCCGCTACGAACCGGCCGGCTTCCGGCTGCCGCTCGGGCTCAAGGACGTCGGCCTCGCGCTGGACGCGGGGGCCGCGCGCCATGTGCCGCTGCCGTTCGGCAGCGTCCTGCGGGACGCCTTCCTGGACGCCCTGGCCCATGGCGACGGGGACAAGGACTGGGCCGCGGTGGCCGCCGTCGCCCGCCGCCGGGCCGGGCTGCCGGACTGACCGGCGACCGGGGCGCGGACGCAGGCGCGGGCGCGGGCGCGGAATAACCGGCGCGCGGCGGCTGCTCGCACCTCCGTCCGCAGCACCTGACCGGGGGAGCTCCGATGTCCGACGAGCCGGCCACCCAGCCGTCCGACCAGCCGTCCGGCGCCGAGGCGTCGCGCCGTTTCCTGTTCCTCGACGCCGGCGCCCGCGTCGACGGCAACTCCGCTCGACTCGCCCGGCTGGCCGTCGAGTCGAGCCTGCCGGTCGGGGCGGAGCAGCGCTGGCTGCGGTTGAGCGAGCATCCGCTGCCGCCCTTCCAGGACCTGCGGCACACCGGCGACGGCCGCTACCCCGAGCCGGTCGGCCACGAGCGGACCCTGCTGGACGCCACCCTGGCGGCCACCGACCTGGTCTTCGTCGCGCCGCTGTACTGGTACACGCTGCCGACCAGCGCCAAGCTCTACCTCGACCACTGGGCGGGCTGGCTCCGGGTGCCCGGGCTGGACTTCCGCGCCCGGATGGGCGGCGCCACCCTGTGGGGCGTCACCGCCCTCAGCGGCTCCGACGACACGGCCGAGCCGCTGATCGGCACGCTCCGGCTGACCGCCGAGTACATGCGGATGCGCTGGGGCGGCGTGCTGCTCGGCAACGGCACCCGCCCGGGCGACGTGCTGCGCGACGAGCGGGCGCTGATCGCGGCCAAGTCCTTCTTCTCCGACTGACGCCCGCCGCCTGACGCCTGACGCCTGCCGCCTGCCGCCTGCCGCCTGCCGCCTGACGCCCGCCGACTGACGGCGGTCCGTGCCGTTTCGCCCGGGGTGCGGTACGGTCCGCCGGGCGTGTACCCGTCACTTCCGGTCATCACTTGGCAAAGCACAAAAGCCTTGTACATGGACGGGGTTGGGCGAACCGGGCGCCTCGTTTCCAAGTCTCGGTCACAGTGCGGCACCCGCCTTCCGGACCGGCCCGGTCGTTCGGTACTCTCCGTCGCACTTTCAGCTTCGCGGGGGGACGCGGCGTCTGCGGCCGCCCCTCGCGCCCGGGCCTCGCCCGGAAACGTCCGTGAGGTCTCCCTTGTCCATACGTCGCAGTCTTGCCCTCGCCGGTGCCGCCGCGCTCGCGTCCTCGCTCGTGCTGGCCGGCGCCCAGGGCGCCATGGCCGTCGGCACCACCGGCTCCCCGTCCGCCGCCGCGTCGGCCGAGAAGGCGGGGCACCAGAGCCTCGACCTCTCGGTGCGCGGTGTGCCCGGCACCTTCATTGCCGGTGACGAGGCCCGCGAGTTCACCTACCGGATCGACAACTCGACGAAGACCGACTTCGTCGCCTACCCGCTGCTGAAGTTCAAGAACAAGGCGGGCTCGCTCAAGGCGAAGGACCTCAAGCTCGAGTACCAGCTGCCGGCCTCGCTGCCCGGCGGCGGCACCTGGAAGACCGCCGTCGTCGCCCCCGGTGGCGGCGACGGCGACGACAGCGCCGTGCTGATGTTCCTCGGCGGCGTCACGGACAGCGGCGACGCCGCCGACGGTGCGCTGCTCTACCTCGCCCAGGGCAAGAGCATCGACATCAAGGTCCGCGCCTCCTTCACCAAGGACGCCCCGCTGGGCAAGGCCGGTGTCGTGCCGGTGGTCTACTCCGCCGACGCCAACGACGAGAACGACCACGGAAGCTTCAGCTGCGACGGGATCAAGGGCGCCGGCTTCACCATCAAGGCCGGCGGCGGCAAGCCCAGCCCGACCCCCACCCCGACCAAGACCGGCAAGCCGAGCCCCACCGCGAGCGGCTCGCCGACGGCCACCCACACCTCCACCGCGTCGCCGACCGCCACGGCCACGTCGACGCCCACCACGGAGCCGACGACGCCGGCGACGCCGACGACGACGCCCACCAGCGCCTCGCCGTCCGCCTCGCCGTCCGACTCCGGCGCGACCACCCCTCCGGCCCCGTCCGGCGGCAGCAGCAGTGACGCCCCGCAGCCGATCGACTTCCCGGTGCAGCCCCCGAACGTCACCCCGCCGAAGATCACCCCGGGCGGCGTCAGCAAGGCCAAGACCTCCGCCGCCAACGCGGACAAGTCCCTGGCCCAGACCGGTGGCGGCGACGACACCACCGCGATCGCGGCCGTCGGCGGTGCCGTCCTGGTGGCCGGTGTCGGCACCCTCGTGGTGCTGCGCCGCCGCAAGTCGGGCCAGCACAGCTGACCAGGGGGAACCGTTTCCCGGGTACTCCCGTGCCGCCCGCGCCGTCCATCGGACGGCCCCGCGGGCGGCACGGGCGGTACACCTCCGTCACATAGGATGTCCGGCCGGAGGGGGGCGGAACCGGCGGGGAGAGGACAGGTGCGGGAAGCACGCACGGCACGGACCAGCACGGATTACGAGGCGGCGACCGGGCGCATAGCCGGATCGCCGCTCCGCAGGCACCACGTCCTGCTGGTCGCTTGGACGGCGCTCTGGTTCTTCCTGGTCGAGCCGAGCGGCGGCTTCTCCTGGCACTATCTGCGCCAGGGTGAGCAGCTGCTCTTCAGCGGCCAGGCAGACGGCGGTCTGTCGCTCTACGCCCGCCATCCGGAGCTGCAGATCGGCCCGGTCAGCCTGGCCGCGGCCCGGCTCACCGCCCCGTTCTCCCCGCACACCGGCCAACTGGTCGCCGAGGCGGCGAGCGCCGCGCTCGGCCTGGTGATGCTGGTCGTGGTCGGCCGCACGGCCGCCTTCTACTACCTGGGCACCGGCACCAACCACCGCCGGCTCCAGCAGCGCCTGCTGATCGCCGGACTGGCCTTCATCCCGATGTGGGTCGAGGTGTCGGTCCGCTTCGCGCACCTGGACGACGTCCTCGCGCTGTTCTTCACCACCCTCGCCGCGCACGCCCTGGCCCGCGGCAAACCCACCCAGGTCGCGATCTTCCTCGCGTTGGCGGTGGACTCCAAGCCCTGGGCGATCGCCTTCGCCCCGCTGATCCTGGCGCTGCCCCGGCCCACCTGGCTGCGCACCGCGCTCTGGTTCGCCGCCCTGGTGGCGATCGCCTGGTTGCCGTTCTACCTGGGCAACCTGGACACCATGGCGGCGGCCAAGTTCACCATCCCCAACCAGCCCGCCTCGGCGCTGCGCTGGTTCGGGGTGACCGATCCGGCCACCCCCTGGTGGGACCGCCCGACCCAGTTCGCGCTCGGCCTCGGCCTCGGCAGCATCGCGGTGTGGCGCGGCCGCTGGCCGGCCGTGGTGCTGCTCGGCGCGGACGCCCGGATCCTGCTCGACCCGAGCGTCTACACCTACTACACGGCCTCGATCCTGCTCGGCACCCTGCTCTGGGACGCGGTAGGACAGAAGCGGCTCGTTCCGTGGTGGAGCTGGATCGCGCTGGGCGCGCTGTACGGCGGCACGCTGCTCCTCCCGTCCGACTCGGCCCGCGGCTTCGTCCGGCTCGCCTTCGTGGTGGTCTCCGCCGCGTACGTGCTGCTCTGGCCCACCCAGCAGCCCCGCCGGCCGCGGGCCACCGGCCAGGGCGACGGCGGACGCCGGGCGGCCCGGCGGCGTGAGCGGGAGCTGGTCGGCGCCGACGCCTGAGAAGGCGGCTTGAGAAGGCGGCTCGGGAAAGCCGCTCGGGAAAGCCGCTCGGGAAAGCGGCTTGACCCTCACGTGACGTGAGAGCCGAGGGTAGTGGTCAGCACCAGGGAGGAACCCCGATGACCAGTGAGGGCTACTCGGTCGGCGCCGTGGCGAAGATCGCCAAGGTGACCGTCCGCACGCTGCACCACTACGACGAGATCGGCCTGCTGTCCCCCGCCGGCCGTACCCGCTCCGGGTACCGCCGGTACGTGGACGCCGACCTCGACCGGCTGCAGCAGATCCTCTTCTACCGCGAACTCGGCTTCCCCCTGGAGGAAATCGCGGCGATCCTGGACGACCACTCGGTCAGTCCGAGCGAACACCTCCGGCGACAGCACCGACTGCTGAGCGACCGGATCAGGCACCTCCAGGACCTCGCCAGCGCCGTCGAACACGCCATGGAGGCACGGAGAATGGGCATTCAGCTGACCCCGGAGGAGAAGTTCGAGATCTTCGGCGAGGGCTACCAGGAGGAGTGGGAGCAGGAGGCCGAGCAGCGCTGGGGCGACACCGAGGCCTGGGCCGAGTCCCAGCGCCGCACCGGCGCCTACTCCAAGGCCGACTGGGAGCGGATCCAGGCCGAGATGGCCGAGCTCAACACCCGCCTGGTCGAGGCGCTCACCGCCGGCGAGCCCGCCGACGGCGCACCGGCCATGGACCTCGCCGAGGCGCACCGGCAGCACATCTGCCAGAACTTCTACGACTGCACGTTCACCATCCACCGCGGACTGGCCGGCCTGTACGTCTCCGACCCGCGCTGGACGGACACCTACGAGAACCTCGCCCCGGGCCTGGCGCAGTGGCTGCACGACGCCATCCTCGCCAACGCCGACCGGCGCGAGAACGCCTGAGCGGATCCGAGCCCGAGCAGGCCCGAACGGGCCTGAGCGGAACGGGCCGGGGCGCGGGCGGGCTACGCCACCCCGCGCCCGAAGGAGCGCCGGTAGGCGGTCGGCGAGGTGCGCATCACCCGGCCGAAGTGGTGGCGGAAGGTCGCGGAGCTCTCGAAGCCGACCGCCGCGGCGATCTCCTCCACCGTCCCGTCCGGTGACTCCAGCAGTGCCAGACTGGCCGCGATGCGCTGGGTGACGACCCAGCGCATCGGGCTGGTCCCGTTGCGGGCGGTGAAGTGCCGCAGGTACGAGCGGTCCGACATCCGGGCGGCACGGGCCAGCACCGGGACGGTCAGCGGGGACGACAGGTGGTCCAGCGCCCACTGCATGCTGCGGACGATCCCGTCGTCCTCCTCCTCGACCGGGCGGACCGCCGCCTCGATGAACTGGGCCTGCCCGCCGTCCCGGTGCGGTGCCACCACGAAGCGGCGGGCCACGGTGTTGGCCACCTTGGCGCCGTGGTCCCGGCGGACCAGGTGCAGGCAGAGGTCGATGCCGGCCGCGCTGCCCGCGCTGGTGAGCACGTCCCCGTTGTCCACGTACAGCACGTCCGGGTTGACCCGCACCGCCGGGTGGCGCTGCTGCAGCAGCTCGGCGTACCGCCAGTGGGTGGTCGCCTCCCGGCCGTCCAGCAGCCCGGCGGCGGCCAGCGCGAAGACGCCCGAGCAGATCGACACGATCCGGGCGCCGCGCTCGTGCGCCGTGCGCAGCGCCTCGACCAGTCCGGGGGAGACTTCGCCGCTGAAGGCGTTCGGCACCCCGGGGACCACCACGGTGTCGGCCGCCGCCAGCTCGTCCAGCCCGTGCGGGGCGGTCAGGGTGAAGCCGCCCACCGCGTCCAGCGCCGTCCCGGGCCGGTCGGCGCACACCTTCAGCCCGTACCAGGGCGTCGCCAGCAGCCCGCTCAGCTCGGGCCGGGCCAGCCCGAACACCTCGACCACGACGCCCAGTTCGAACGGCGCCATGCCCTCGAAGGCGTACACCGCGACATCGTGCACGGGCTCCGGCCGCCGGCCGATGGCGACGGCCACCGGTCGCGGCCGAGGCGCGGTCGTCGTACCCGCGGCTGTCGTACCCGCGCCGACCGGGCCCTCGTCGTTCTGCTCGGTCATGCGAACCCCCTGCTCACGGGTGGCGGAATGCCGGTGAGTGTAGCCGTCCCGGCCACCTCGGAAATTTCTTCGAACCCACCTGCAACCTCCACCTCCCTCGCACGTCCATAGGTACGGGGCGGAGGGAACCGGGCCGAGGGCGGCTGAGAGGATCCCCCCGATCACGATCTTGATCAGGTGGACCTGACGGTCCGGCAACCGCCGTCACCGTCCCGGGGGAAAGCGGAAACGCACATGTCCATGGCCATCGGGCCGACCGTCGCGCCGGCAGGGGCGCGCGGCTTCACCATCCGTGGGGTGATCGCCGCGCTGTTCGGCGCGCAGGAGGCGGGCGAGCCGCTCGCCGGCACCGTCACCGAGCAGGAGGCGAAGCAGCGCCGCTCCGGTTTCCGGCTGCTGCGCGGCGGACGCAAGCCGGCCGAGGACCGGCCCACCCTGACCGACCTGTACCACGCCCACCGGCTCGGCCTGGTCCGGATGGCCGTGCTGCTGGTCGACCACCAGGACCTGGCCGAGGACGTCGTCCAGGAGGCCTTCACCCAGCTCTACCAGCGGCACGGCGAGCAGCTGGACGACCTCGACAACGCCCTCGGCTACCTGCGGACGGCCGTGGTCAACGGCGCCCGCTCGATGCTGCGCCGCCGCAAGACCGCCCGCGAGTACGTCCCGCCGCACGAGCCCGACGCCGCGTCGGCGGAGGACCACGCGGTGCTCAACGACGAGCACCGGCGGGTTCTGGTGGCGATGCAGGAGTTGACTCCCCGCCAGCGCGAGGTGCTGGTGCTGCGCTACTGGTCCGACATGTCGGAGGCGCAGATAGCCGAGACCCTGGGGCTGTCCCGGGGCGCCGTGAAGTCCACGGCCAGTCGCGCCCTGGACGCCTTGGAAAAGCACCTGGAGAAGGTTCGATGACCGACAAGTTCCCCCGCCGTAGCGGTGGCGACGGCGACGAGCCGGCCGAAACCCCGACGGAACGGCTGCTCCGCGAGGCGATGGGCGCGCGCGCCTCCCTGGTCACGGCGCACAGCCTGCGCCCGGCCGCGCCCCCGAAGCACCGGATCCGCCGGCTGCGCCCGGTGTACGCCGTCACCGTCCCGCTCGGCCTGGCCGCCGCGATGGCGCTCGGCGTGCTCACCTTCCACGGCGAGCCGGTCGCCCACGACCAGGTCCCGCCGCCCCCGGCCGCCACCGTGACCTCCCCGAGCCCGACCCCCGAGCCGACCACCCCCAGCCCGTCGGCCACCCCCACCGACACCGGAACCCCGACCGGCGACCCCGAGACCGGGGTCCCCCTCGCCGACGGCACCCCGTCCTCCTCCGCGTCGGCCACCAACACCACACCCCCGGTGGGCCCGTCGACGCCGTACACGTTCCGGGGCGTGAAGTTCAAGGTCCCGGCGGGCTGGAAGACGGTGCAGGTCGCACCGAACCGGGTCTGCGTCCTGAGCCCGGGCACGCCGACCGAGTTGCCGCAGGGTTGGTCGCAGGACCTCTGCGACCCGTACGGCGTCACAGTCACGGCCTTCAACACCCAGGACGAGATCGACGTGGGCGGCTGGCCCACGATGGCCGACCTGGACAGCAAAACGGGTTGGACCACCCAGCCGTACTGCCCGCTCTGGGACAACCCGCACGTGCCCACGGGCGAATCGATCAACAGCATCGGTCCGACGAAGAGCGCTCCCACCGTCTCCGGCCGCGCGGCCGTCAAGTCGCAGTGGCAGGCGACCTGCGGCAAGTCCTCCTTCACGGCGCAGGCCTGGGCCCTGCCCAAGGATCAGGTCTTCGTCTCGGCGGTCGGCCTCAAGAGCGACTACCAGGCCGGTCTGCAGTCGATCGTCAACAGCCTGGACGTCAGCGGCCACAAGGCGCCGGGGGCAGCGTCGTCGGCGCCGTCGGCGGACCCGGTGAACAGCAGCACCGTCGCCGTCACGCAGTCCGGCTTCCTCCCGGGGGGGATGGTGTCCGCCAAGGACAGGCCGGTGACCTTCTCGGTGACGTACCGGAACACCAGCACCTCCAACTTGCCGGCGGTCCAGCCGCTGGTCTTCACCGACTCCTACCCGGGGACTCCGGACGGCATGATCCCGATGAACGCCGGCAAGCTGGAGCGTCAGGACGGCGGCACCTGGACCCAGTTGAGCATGTCGCCCGGAGGCGGTATGGACTACGCGATGGGCGGCAAGCCAGCCACCTTCCCCCTGGCGCCGGGCGCGAGCCACACGGTGACGTACCGGCTGACCATCGACCCCGCCGACGGGCCGGGAATCATACCGGTACGGATGCAGGCGACGCTGCCGTACGACGGCAGCGGCCCGCTGACCGTGATCGGTGAGGCGATCATCCGGGAGAATGTCGTGAAGTAGCCGATCGCAGGCCGCCTCCGAGGCGCCGTGACCAGGAAATCCCCTGGTCGCGGCGCCTTTCGGCGTTCCGGGGCGAGTTCTCGGAAAAACTTTTGAACCCACCTGCAACCTCCCGGGGGGATGCACGTCTATCAGGGTGAGAGGCGGGGAGAGCGAGCCGGCGGGGCCGGGGCTCGGGCCGGCTCCTCCGGGACGCGAACGAGGCGTCCGCACGCGAGCACCACCACCATTCACCTTTTCTGTGTCCTCTGGGGGGACTGTCACATGAACGCGTCCGTTATCGCCCGTATTGCGAAGATTGTTCCGCTTGCCGTCATCGCTGCCGTCGGGGTCGCCGCCTGCGCCCCGGCGGGGGCCGCGCTTCAGGCCGCCCCCACCGCCGTTCGCTCCGCCGGGACGGTGTCGGCCACCGGGACGGCCGCCCCGACCTCGGTCCCCGACGAGACCGCCGCCGCGTCCCCCGCCGTGCCCGCCCAGACCGCACCGACCGCGGCTCCGTCCGACCCCTCCGGTCCCGCGCCGGCCGCCGCGGTGACCACCCGGCCCGCCACCAAGGCAGCCACCAAGCCCGCGACCAAGCCCTCCCCCACGGCGGACACCAAGCCCGTCGCCAAGGACGGCGGCATCGGGATCACCTTCGCCGGCCTGAAGGAGGGTCAGCAGGTCCAGGTGGGCGACCAGGTGTCCTTCGCGGTGACCTGGAAGAACAACGACTCCTCGGGCAGCCGCGCGGTGGCGCCGGTGGTGGCGACGCAGGACTTCGAGGGTGCGAAGTGCCAGCAGCAGCTCGCGATGGCGCAGGGCACGCTGGAGCGCAAGGACGCGTCGGGCTGGAAGGCCATGCCGGCGCTGAGCCAGGGCGGTGGGATGGACTACGCCGGCACGGGCGACGACGCGGCCTTCACCCTGGCCGCGGGCGAGAGCCGGACCGTCGAGTACCGGATGGTCCTGGACGCGGGCAACCAGCCGGGCCGGCTGGCCGTCGAGGCGGACGCCGTGCTGCCGTCCTCCCTCAAGCCCATGGCGAAGTCCGTGGTGACCACGTCCGTCGTCGACCGCCACCGCCCGGTGGTGAACTCGGTGTCGGCCCCCACCGCGCTCGTCGTCGGCAAGACCCCGACCGAGTTCTCCTTCAAGGTCTCCTCGCCGGACGGGTCGGCCCTGATGCGCCCCGTGGTACGGCTGTCCCTCCCCACCGGCGAGGGGCTGACCGGGTCGGACGTCACGATGGAGGCGAAGGTCGGCAACGAGTGGAAGTCCTTCGAGGTGACCGCGGACTGCAACGGCCGGCTCGGGGTGGCACCGGCCGAGCTGGTCGGCGTGATGACGGGCAACCCGGTCGAGTACACGTTCCGGGTCGGTCTGAAGCGGACCGGCAGTGCCGGGTCGGTGGAGATCCGGGTCGGCGGCGACTCGGACGGTCACTCCGGCGAGACCGTCGCGGTCCGGCCCGCCGTCCAGCGCTGACCCCGACGCACCAGGGCCGCAACGCACGAGGGCCCCGGACGCATGAGGGCCGCAGCGCACCAGGGCCGCAGCGCATGAGGCCCCGGACGCACGAGGGCCCGGCCTCCCGAGCAGTAGCGGAGGCCGGGCCCTTCGGGGTGCGGGGTGGCTCAGGCGAGCGAGGCCATCCAGGCCTCGACGTCCTCGGCGCGGCGGGGGAGGCCGGCCGAGAGGTTCTCGTTGCCGTCGGCGGTGACCAGGATGTCGTCCTCGATCCGGACGCCGATGCCGCGGTACTCCTCGGGCACGGTCAGGTCGTCCTGCTGGAAGTACAGGCCGGGCTCGACGGTGAGCACCATGCCGGGCACCAGCAGGGCGTCGACGTGCTCCTCGCGGCGGGAGTGGGCGCAGTCGTGGACGTCCAGGCCGAGCATGTGGCCGGTGCCGTGGAGGGTCCAGCGGCGCTGCAGGCCCAGCTCCAGGACCTTCTCGACGTCGTACACGGAGGCGTCCAGCAGGCCCCAGGCGAGCAGGCGCTCGGCGAGCACCCGCTGCGAGGCGTCGTGGAAGTCGCGGAAGCGGCCGCCGGGCTTCACCGCGGCGATGCCGGCTTCCTGGGCGTCGTACACGGCGTCGTAGATCTTGCGCTGCAGCTCGGTGAAGCGGCCGTTGATCGGCAGGCTGCGGGTGACGTCGGCGGTGTAGAGGGTGTGGGTCTCCACGCCCGCGTCCAGCAGCAGCAGGTCGCCGGGGCGCACGTCGCCGTCGTTGCGGACCCAGTGCAGGGTGGTGGCGTGCGGGCCGGCGGCGGCGATGGTGCCGTAGCCGACGTCGTTGCCCTCGACCCGGGCGCGGCGCCAGAAGGTGCCCTCGATCCAGCGCTCGGAGGTGGCGACGGCCTGGCCGAGCTCGCGGACCACGTCGGTGAAGCCCTTGACGGTGGCGTCGCAGGCGGCGCGCAGCTCGCCGATCTCCCACTCGTCCTTGACCAGCCGCAGGCCGCTCAGGAACTCCTTGAACTCGGCGTCCCGGTCGGCGTCCAGGACGTCGGCGAGCGCGGTCTCCAGGCCGGCGTCGTAGCCGCGGACGATCCGGGTGGGGACGGCGGAGCCCTCGGCCCGCTCGGCCAGCTCCTCGGCGGCCTTGCGGACGTCGCGCGCGGGCAGGCCGAGCAGCTGCTCCTGCTCGCTCAGGCTGTTCCGGCGGCCGACCCACAGCTCGCCGTGGCCGTCGAGCCAGAACTCGCCGTTCTCGCGGTCCGAGCGGGGCAGCAGGTAGAGGGTGAACTCGTGGCCGGTCTCGCCGGTGGGCTCGGCGACCAGTACGGCGTCCTCGGTCTGGTCGCCGGTGAGGTGCACGTACTCGCTGGAGGCGCGGAAGGCGTAGTCGGTGTCGTTGGAGCGCACCCGCAGGTTGCCGGCCGGGACGACCAGGCGCACGCCGGGGTAGGCGGCGGACAGCTCGGCGCGGCGCGCGGCCGCGTACGGGGCCTGGGCGACGGGCGTGAGGCCGTGCAGCTCGGTGTCGGCCCACCCGGACTTCATCGAGGCGGCCAGTTCGTCGGAGATCTCGCCGTAGAGGCCGTTCTTGCGGCCCTTGAACTCCTGCGGCTCCTCGCCGCCCTCGGCCTCGGGGTTCTCGGCCACCGCGGGGGTACGGTCCTCGGTCACGTGCAACGCCTCCTTGGGGGGTGGTACCGCCGCCCCTCGGGGGAGTGTCGGATCGCGACACGCGCGGGCGGCCGTGCGTCCATGGTACGGACGCCCGGCCACTCGCCTGTTCCAGGTCCGGACGGCTACTCGAAGCGGGCCGCGAGCAGCATCAGGTCGTCGGTGGCCGCGGCCTCCGGGGCGGGGCAGACGGCCAGCAGGTGGGCGCAGAGCCGGTCGGGATCGAGCCGGACGTCGCGGGGGGCGTCGGCGGCGGCCCGGCGCAGGTTGTTCTGCCCGGCGTGCAGGGTCGGCCCGCAGCGGCGGGCCAGCCCCTCGGTGTAGAGCAGCAGGGTGTCGCCGCGTTCGGCGGTGAACTCCACCCCGGGCGCCTCCCAGCAGGCCAGCATGCCGAGCGGGGCGGAGAGCGAGGTCTCCACGAACTCGGCGCCGTGCCGGCCGACCAGGACCGGCGGGCAGTGCCCGGCGCCGGCCAGGGTGACCCGGCGCTCCTCGGGCTCGAGCCAGGCGTAGACGGCGGTGGCGGTGCGGGTCGGCTCGGTGGTCTTGAGCAGCAGCTCCAGGTCGCCGAGGACGGAGACCGGGTCCTCGCCCTCCAGCACCGCGTAGGCCCGCAGCGCGGCCCGGACCCGGCCCATCGCGGCGGCCGCGCCGGGGGCGGAGCCGGGGCCCGCGCCGGGGCCGTCGCCGGAGACGGAGCCGACGGTGAGGCCGACGGTGCCGTCGGGGAGCGGGATCGCGTCGTACCAGTCGCTGCCGCAGGAGCGGTCCAGTCCGGCCGGGACGAGCCGGGCGGCCAGTCGCAGTCCGGCGGTGCGGGGGAGGCGGTCGGGCAGCAGGCCGCGGCGCAGCGCTTCGGTGGTGCGCAGGATCCGCTCCGCCTCGAGCTGCTTGGCGAGCAGCGGGGCGGCGATCTCGCAGTAGTGGCGGGCCAGCTGGCGCTGGCACTCGGTCGGTTCGGCGGGCTCGTCGTAGAACCAGAGGGCGGCGGCGAGCGGGCCGTCCTCGACGGTGGCGAGCGGCAGGCCGTAGGCGCCGCCCAGGCCGAGGTGGACGGCGAGCTCGCGCAGCCGCCCGCCGATGGACGGGTCCTCGGCGAGGTCGGGGGAGTGCAGCTGCTCGGGCCGGTCCTGTTCGCACAGCAGCCGGGAGAGCAGGCTCTGCTCGGTCGGGACGGTCTCCAGGGCGCCGAGGCTGGCGCGGTCGAGGCCGAGGCCGACCGGCTGGCCGGGGCCGCCACCGGCCGTCCGGGTGACCAGGACGCCGCGGCGGGCGCCGAGCAGGGCGGCACCGGAGGCGAGGAGGGTGTCCAGGGTGGCGGTGAGGCCGCGGGCCCGGGCGAGCCGCTCGGTGTGTACGTGCAGGCTGGTGATATCGGACAGACGTCCGGCCAAACGGTCCTGCATCGCGGTGGACGGTGCCGTGCGGTCGTCCGCCGGGCCGTCCGGTGCGTCGGTGGGGCCGGGGAGCCCCGGCGGGTCGAGGACGGTGAGCCCGCCTGCGCAGCCGGGTTCGCGCGGCTCGGCGGTCGTCGTCGAGGGGAGGGCCATCGACGGGTGGGACTCGGTCATGCCGCCACTCCTGACGCGGTGGTACGGGCCATGCGGAACCCCCAGATACGGCCGATGTGGAGCGAGCACGGCCAAAGGGCGTGTTTCGCCTCGATTCGCTACTACTCGTCATTGATCGACAGCAATGCCACCACTTCTACACAGGCCATTCGGGGCATGTCCAGATCCAGGACGACGCGGTCGCCGGTTCCACAGCCATCGCGACCCGGTCGGAGGGCGTGCATGGCTCGTGCGCGCGCCGGTCGGGCCGGGAGGCATGGAGCGAGCCGCGAGCGGGCAGAACCGAGGGACGGACCGGGCGGCCGTCCGGATCGTATGCCCGTGCCGCCCGGGAGCCGGGCCGGCCGGAAGTCTCTCACTCGTACGGTGGAACCAAGCGCGCCCGGGCGGCGTCCATCCGGTCGCATACGGGATTCTCGTTCCAAGGGCTGTTTCAGTGCGCGGCCCTTCTCATGTCGTGCTCCACACCGTGCTCCACGTCGTAGCCGCGCCGTCCGCCTTGCCGCCCGCCCCGCTCCGCACCTTTTCGGGGCCGTGCCGCGGCGGGCCCGTGCGGTGGCTGCCGACGGATGCCGACGGAGCGGAGCGAACCGAGCGGTCAGGGAAAGGAACGAGCGCCATGCGTGAGAACCCGAAGGACCGGTCGGAGGAGCGTGCCGCCCGACTGGCCGCGGCCCTGGCGGCCGCCGTCGACCACCGCTGGCCCGTGGTGCCGGGCGCCGTGCTGCGCGACGGACGCTGCTCCTGCGGCGACCAGGACTGCGCCGTCCCCGGCGCGCACCCGCACGACCCCTCGCTGTTGGCCGCCACCACGGACGCCCGGATGGTGCGCTGGTGGTGGGAGCGGCAGAGCCCGGACGCGGCGGTGCTGGCCGCCACCGGTTCCACGGTCTCGGCCGTCAGCCTGCCCGCGGCGGCCGGCGCGCGGGCGCTGGCCTACCTGGGCGCGCTGCGGATGCCGCTCGGCCCGGTGCTGGCGATGCCGGGCCGCTACGCGCTGCTGGTGGCCCCCTACTCGCTGGACGTGCTCGGCGAGATGCTCGCCCAACTCCCTTGGGTGCCGGGCTCGGTGCGCTACCACGGGTCGGGCGGCTTCCTGTCGCTGCCGCCCGGCGGGTCGGCCGGCCCGGTGCGCTGGGTGCTGGCGCCGCGACCGGGTGCGGGCGGCGGGGTCTGGCTGCCGCAGGTCGGGCCGCTGCTGGGCGAGTTGGTGGAGGCGACGGTCCGGCTGGACAGCGGCCGCTCGGCGTACTGATCCGCGGTGATCCACGCGGTCGTCGGAAGGATCGTCGGAAGGGCCGTCGGAAGGGGCCGTCCGGAAAAACAAAAGATCCGGCCGCTGGCGACGGGGGATGCACCAGCGACCGGACTCTTTAGACAGTAACAAGGATCCGCGCCCGCGCCAATTTCCAAGACGCCCTCCACGCCTGGAAATTGCGCGTTCACGGCGACAATGTGACGCGTATCACGCGGATCCTGCGTGCTTTAGTTCAAGGTGACCTGACGGTTCACCAGGTTCGCGCGGGCGCGCCGCTCCTCGGCGGTCAGCGGGGTTCCGTCGGCGAGGACGGCGGTGAGCCGCTCGCCGAACTCGGCGGCCGGCTTCTCGCAGTCGGCGGCCGTCATCGCGAGCGGCAGATCCCACACCGGGACGGTCAGGCCGTGCGCGCGGAACGAGCCGACCAGGCGGGTGTCCGGGCCGAGCGAGGCCTCACCGGCGGCGTTCAGCCGGGCCAGCGCGTCCAGCAGCTGCTCCTCGGGCACGGTCATCACCCAGCGCAGGTGGTTCTTGTCCGGGGTGCCGCACCAGTAGGCGGCGTCGACGCTGCCCAGCTTCTCGGTCGGGATGGCCGAGGCGTTGGCGCGCTCCAGGGAGGCGGCGACCTCGCCGGTGGCGGTCTCGGCGTCCTCCAGCCAGAACTCGAAGCCGGTGTGCACGACGGGCGCGAACGCGGCGGTGGTGTCCAGCAGGTCCTGCAGGCGGCGCCCGCCCGGGACGGTCCGGCGGGCCGGCACCGGGGTGCCCGGCTCGGTGGCCAGGGCCAGCTCCAGGGCGTCCGCGAGGTCGCGGCTGAGGTCGCCGGAGGCGGACTGGGTCTGCAGGCCGAGCAGGATCGAGCCGTCCTGGCGGCGCAGGGCCGGCCAGGCCAGCGGCAGCACGGTGGCCAGGGTCACCGACGGGACGTCGCCCTCGGCGCCGTCGGCCACGCCGGGGGCCAGCGTCAGCGGCACCGTGGCGGCGGGCACCAGCTCGCGCAGCGCCACCCAGTCGGCCTCGCCCGACAGGCCCTCGAACGGGCGGTGCACCAGCTCCTGCACCGCGTGCGAGGCCTCCCGGCCGTGGCAGGCCTTGTAGCGGCGGCCCGAGCCGCAGGGGCAGTCCTCGCGGGCCCCGACCACGGGGATCTCGCCCGTGACGGCGGTGGTGGACTGGCGCTGCGGCGCCTTCTTGGCGGCCTTCTTGCCCATGGTGCGGCTCTCCCGGGAACGGTGGTCCTGTGTCCCGGGAAGCCTACTGACGTTCCTGCGGCACCCGCGCTTCCCCCGGCGCGCGCGAACGCGCCGGGGCGGGGCGGGCAGACGGGGCGGGCGTACGGGGCTCTACGCGCTACGGGCGTCGCCTCCGGTGCGCCGGGCGTGCCGGGCGCGGGCGGGCAGCGCCGCCCAGACCGTCACCTCGCCGGGCGCGTCGCGCACGCCCCAGTCGCCGGCCAGCTGGTCGACGATGCTCAGGCCGCGGCCACCGCGCGAGGTCAGCGAGGGACGGGCGGGCAGCGGCCGGGTGGCCGCGCCGCCGTCGGTGACCTCCAGCGTCAGCATGCCGTCCGCGTGCAGCTGCCAGCGGACCAGCACACCGCCGTCCGGCTCGTCCGTGCCTTCGCGGTGCTCCGGGCCGCCGGGCGCGGGATGCGTCCCGGACGGGACGCCGACCAGCACCTGCCCGAGCACCTCGGCTCGCGCGCCGCGACCGAGCGCCGGCAGCGGGCCGAGCGGACGGGCGTACCGGCACGCATTGCTCAACAGTTCGGAAAGGATCAGAACAGCATCATCGATGACCGGTTCCGGTATCTTCCGGTCACCCAGATCTCGACGCAGTCGGCGCCGTGCGACCCCGACACTCGCTGGGCCGTGCGGCACTGCCATGGTCGATGAAGTCGGCACTTCACGCGCCACCATCAACGCCACCCCCGGACCTCCTTCAGCGTATGCCGAGGGAGAGATGCCCCTTGGTAATGCGTCGGAAACGAGCACCAGGCGATCCCGCGAGCCCATTTCGAGCGTGGCGACCGAGGGTCGACATGAGGTCATTCCATGCTCACCCTCTGTCGTCCGAGGGCAAGAATTTCCGGCAATATCGTGCGAGGAAGGTTTGACTGCCGACCAGAGTGATCAGTGCGCACCGGTACGGCCGTCGGTACGGCCGTCGGTGCGGCCGTCGGTACGTCGGCGGATCACCGTCCGGTCACCGGCCGAGCTGCGCCAGCACCTCGGCGGGCCGGTTGGTGATGATCGCGGAAACGCCGAGTTCCAGGCAGAGTTCGACGTCGGCCGGTTCGTCCACCGTCCACACGTGCACCTCGTGCCCCAGCTCCCGCAGCCGGGTCACCAGCTGCGGACGGGCCCGCACCAGCTCGATGCCCGGCCCGGCGATCCGCGCCCCGCCCGGCAGCGGCGCACCCTCGCGCAGCTTGCCGAGCAGCGGCAGCGTCCGCTCGAACAGGAACACCCGCCGGTACTCCGGCGCGGCGGCGGCCACCCGGTTCAGCGCGATCGACGAGAAGCTCATGATCCGGGCGGACGGGCGGTCGCCCTCCCGGGCCGCGCCGATCTTGAACCGCTCCAGCATCCGCAGCAGCTCGGCCTCCACCAGGCCGCGGAAGCGCACCGGGTGCTTGGTCTCGATCGCCAGGTCCACCGGGCGGCCGCAGTCCACCACCAGCTCCAGCAGACGCTCCAGCGGCAGCACGCCGCGCAGCTCCGGGTCGGTGCTGGGGCGGCCGGTCTTCCAGGCCCCGAAGTCGTACGACTGCAGCTCGGCGAGCGTCATCGCCGAGACGGTGCCGCGGCCGTTGGACACCCGGCCGATCCGCCGGTCGTGCACGCAGACCAGGTGGCCGTCGGCCGTCACCCGGACGTCGCACTCCACCGCGTCCGCGCCCTCGTCGAGCGCGCGCCGGTAGGCCGCGAGGGTGTGTTCGGGCAGGGCGTGGGAGGAACCGCGGTGGGCGATCACCTGGACGGACGGCGCGGTGCGCGCCTCCGGCGAGGACAGGTCTGGGCTGGTCACAGGGCCAACGATAGGCGGCGGAGGTAACGCGGAGGCGAAGACGGCCCCAACCTGTGGGGCCGTCTCCGGGGTGCCGGGTGCCGGGTGCCGGGTGCCGGGTTCGGGTACCCGGCGCCCGGCGTCAGCGCGCGGTGCGGCGGGAGAGCGGGGCGAGCGCCCAGGTGGCCAGGGCCGGCACCAGGAAGGCGAACAGCGAGGCCGACGTCCACTCCTGCGGGGTGAAGTGCAGGGCCTCCTGGGCGGAGGTCCAGAAGTTCGTCCACCAGTCGGCGACCTTGGTCGGCGCGATGAACTGGTAGACGGCGAAGCCCAGCACCCACGGCAGCAGCATCGTCCAGCGGGCGGGCGCGTCCTCGGAGAGGTTCCAGCCGCGGCGCCCGGCGCCGAGGAAGAAGTCCACCGCCAGCACCGCCAGCAGCGGCACGAACACCGAGCCGATCAGGCCGAGGAAGCTGTAGTAGGTGTCGGTGAACTGGTCGATCTGCAGCGCCAGCACGGTGGTCAGCACGCCGATCACGCCGCTCAGCACCCGGCGGTCCACCCGCGGCAGCAGGTTCTGCACCGACATCGCGGTCGAGTACACGTTGGCGAACGACTGGTCCGTCTCGCGCAGCACCAGCACCAGCAGGAACAGCCAGCCGGCCCAGACGCCGAGGAAGGAGTCGAAGAGCTTGTTCGGGTCGCCACCGGACTGCAGCAGCGCCATCAGGCCGAGCACGTAGCACCAGACCTGGGCGATCGTGTAGCCGGAGAAGCTGCCCCAGAACGCCGAGCGCGGGGTGCGCGAGTGCCGGGTGTAGTCGGCGGCCAGCGGGACGAAGGAGATCGACACCGCGATCATCGCGTCGGTCGCGCCCAGGAAGCCGTGCCAGTTGCCGGCGCCCGGGTCCGGCACGCCCTGGCGGCCCAGCTGGACCGTGAAGTACACCATCGCGACGGCGACCGCCCCGGCCACGAAGCGGCGCAGCACCGCGATCGAGCCCAGCGGCCAGATGGTCAGCGCGGTCGTCAGGGCGCCCGCGAGCAGCACGAACAGCCAGCGGTAGCCGGTGGTGTGGGCGACGGTCTGGGCGCCCGCCGAGATCGTCAGCAGCTCGAACACGCCCCAGCCGACGCACTGCACGATGTTCAGCACCGTCGGCAGGTACGACAGCCGGGTGCCGAACAGCCCGCGCAGGTTCGCCATCGCGGGGGCGCCGGTCCGGGCGCCGATCAGCGCGGCCACGCCGAGCATCGCGGTGCCGACCGCCGTACCGACCACGATCGCGGTCACCGCGGCGGCCAGCGACAGCTCGCTGCCGGGGGCGCCGAGCACGGTGGCGGCGGTCGAGAAGCCGATCAGGCTGACGCCCAGGTTCATCCAGAGCGCGAAGTGGTCCCGGAAGCGCAGCGTGCGCGGCGGCTCGGTGTCCAGGACCAGCGGCGCCTCGACGCGCTCGGAACGGTCCCGCACGGCGGTCGCCGTGGTGGCCGCGGCAGTGGTCGCCGCAGCGGTGGACTCGGGGAAATCCTTGGACGCGGCAGCGTCCGAAGAAGAGGATGACGAAGCA
Source organism: Kitasatospora sp. NPDC034035 (assembly GCF_055575755.1). Classification (NCBI taxonomy): domain Bacteria; kingdom Bacillati; phylum Actinomycetota; class Actinomycetes; order Kitasatosporales; family Streptomycetaceae; genus Kitasatospora; species Kitasatospora sp. NPDC034035. The sequence goes on from NZ_JBVISA010000020.1 coordinate 101,640, forward strand.
GACGGCATGGCCGATACTCCCTACGCCGGCATTACCCGGACAGGTTCCGGCGGTCAGCGCCCCCTCGACCGTCCGCCTCGCTCGCGTGGCGTACGGTCGACATGCGCACTCTCAGCCTGGTCGGTCCAAGCTCCCGCGTGTCAGTTTGGAGCGACAGGCTAACCGGCACAGGGGTGAACACCCAAGGCCAGGGCGTGCGCGGTCCGCATCGCGGGACGCCCGGCGGGGAGGGGGGAGCCCTCGGCCGTCGGCACCGGCTAAGGATTCTTATGAGTTCTTCAGAGGGGTCCTTACGGCAATCGAATCGACAGTGCGAAAAACTATGGTCCTTGGTTCTGCCAGCTATGGAGGTCGTCCGTGAGCACCGAGCGCGAGGTTGGGCCCACCGGGCCGCAGGGGGAGCAGCCCGCCGGCCAGGGGGCGGCTGAGTCCGCTTCCGAAGGCCCCGCTCAGGGCGGGCACCAGTCGACCATGGCCTTCCGCCGGGTCCCCGAGCCGGAGGCGGCCACCGCCGAGGCCGCCCCGGCGGACGCGGCGCCGGCGGACGGCGGGCACAAGCCGACCATGGCGTTCCGTCGGGTGCCCGAACCCGAGGCGGCCACCGGCGAGGCCGGCACGGCCGAGACCGTCCCGGCCGAGGGCGGGCACAAGCCCACCGTCGCCTTCACCAAGGTCCCCGCGCCGGAGGCCCCGGCGGCCGCGCCCGAGGCAGCCGCCCCGCCGGTGGCGCCCGCCGCGCCGGTCGCCGAGGAGCACGCCGTCGACCCGGCCACCGGGTACATCGACGCGCCGCCGCCGGTCCTGCCGCCCGCCGCGCCCGTGGCCCCGGCGGCAGCGCCCGTGGCCCCGGCGCTGCCGCCGGCCGCCAACCCGTACGCCACCCCGACCCACGGCGTCCCCGCCGCCGGTGCGCACGACGCGTACGGCGCCGCCGCAGCCGCCCCCGGTACCCCGGCCGCCCCCGGCACGCCCGCCGCGCACGGCCACCACCCGTTCGGTGCGGGCCAGCCGCTCGGCGGCTGGGGCCCGACCCACGACGCCACCTCCGGCGGCGCGGGCTACCCCGGCGGCCCGGCGGGCCCGCTCGGCTACCCGGCCGACTACCCCGGCGGCCCGGACGGCGGCGGCCCGCGCAAGAAGCGCGGCGCACTGGTCGCCCTGATCGCTGCCGTCGCACTGGTCGCCGGTGTGGCCGGCGGCGCGCTCGGCGTGACCGTGGCCGACCGCAACGACAGCAGCAGCTCCGCGGACGACCACCGCAGCACCACCGTCCAGGCCAGCGACACCCAGAAGAACGAGCCCTCCCCCGGCTCGATCGCCGCCATCGCGCAGAAGGCGCTGCCCAGCGTCGTCACCATCAAGGCGCAGGGCAACGGCGAGTCCGGCACCGGCACCGGCTTCGTCTTCGACACCGAGGGCCACATCCTCACCAACAACCACGTGGTCGCGCCGACCCTCAACGGCGGCAAGCTGACCGTCAAGTTCGCCGACGGCACCTCGTACAACGCCTCGGTGCTGGGCCACGCCGAGGGCTACGACGTCGCCGTGGTCAAGATCGACAACCCGCCGAAGAGCAAGCTGGCCCCGCTGCCGCTGGCCGACTCCGACAAGGTCAACGTCGGCGACGCCACCGTCGCGATCGGCGCGCCGTACGGCCTGGAGTCCACCGTCACCAGCGGCATCATCAGCGCCAAGGACCGCCCGGTCGCCTCCGGCGACGACACCGGCTCGCAGGCCTCGTACATGAACGCCCTGCAGACCGACGCCTCGATCAACCCCGGCAACTCCGGCGGCCCGCTGCTCGACTCCGGCGGCGCCGTGGTCGGCATCAACTCGGCGATCCAGTCCAACGCCTCCGCCAACGGCCGGGCCGGCAGCATCGGCCTGGGCTTCGCCATCCCGATCAACCAGGCCAAGTGGGTCGCGGACACCCTGATCAAGACCGGCAAGCCGGTCTACGCCAAGCTCGACGTGCTGCGCAACGACGACTACAAGGGCGACGGCGCGCAGATCCAGACCAAGGACATCCAGGGCCAGCCCGCCGTCACCCCCGGCGGCGCCGCCGACAAGGCCGGCCTCAAGCCGGGCGACGTCATCACCAAGCTCGGCGGCGTGCCGATCGAGAACGGCCCCGCCCTGGTCAGCCGGATCTGGACGCACAAGCCCGGCGAGACCGTCGACGTCGAGTACACCCGCAACGGCCAGACCCTCACCACCAAGGTCACCCTCGGCCAGCGCGACGGCGACCAGTGACCGCCGCCCGCTGACCCGCGACGCCGCGAAACCGTGTGCGCCGAACCCCGCGGGACCCGTTAGGCTGACCTCCGCCTGGAGAGCTGCCCGAGCGGCCTAAGGGAACAGTCTTGAAAACTGTCGTGGCGTGACCCGTCACCGTGGGTTCGAATCCCACGCTCTCCGCTGGTTAGGAGAACCACCTGCTCAGGGCGGGTGCCGACATCAAGTCGGCACCCGCTCTCGGTGTTTCCGGGGAGCGGTCCGGCGGTCGGGGTTGACCCTGACACCGTGGGAGGCGATGGGGTGGACGCATCATGTTGAACATCGGAGACTTCGCCAGCCACGGCCGGGTGTCGGTGCGGATGCTGCGCCACTACGACGCGATCGGCCTGCTGCGGCCCGCCCGGGTGGACCCGGTCAGCGGCTACCGCTCGTACGAGGCGGCCCAACTCGCCCGGCTCAACCGGGTGATCGCGCTCAAGGAGCTCGGCTTCACGCTGCAGCAGGTGCGGGCCGTCCTGGACGACGAGGTGGACGCCGCCGAACTGCGCGGGATGCTGCGGCTGCGGCGGGCCCAACTCGCCGAGGCGATCGCGGCGGACGAGCTGCGGCTGGCCCGGGTGGAGGCGAGGCTCCGGACGATCGAGAGTGAGGGGACCATGTCCACGCACGATGTCGTGGTGAAGCCGGTGCCGTCCGTCCGGGTGGCCCAACTGGCCGGTGTGGCCGCGAGTTACGAGCCCGAGGACATCACGCCGGTGATCGGCCCGCTGTTCGACGAGCTGTGCCGACGGCTGGCCGCGGCCGGGATCGAGGCGACCGGCCCGTCCGTCGCCCGGTACGAGGACGCGCCGGAGGGTGACGGCTCGGTGCTGATCCTGGTCGCCGTCCCGGTCGGGCCGTCGGTGCGGCCGGGCGCGCACGACTTCGAGGTGCTCGACCTGCCGCCGATCGGGGAGGCGGCGACCATCGTGCACCGCGGCTCGATGGACGCAGTGCTCGGCACCGTCCAGGAACTGGCCCGCTTCATCGAGGAGAACGGCTACCGCTCGGCCGGGTACGCCCGGGAGCTGTACCTGGAGTGCCCGGACGACCAGGCCGGGTGGGTCACCGAGCTCCAGGAGCCGGTGGTCCGCCGGTAGACCGCGCTTGCCCTCGACCGGGTCGAGGGTCCTAGCGTCGCCCGGCATGACCACCGCCACCGCCCCCGCTGCCGGTACCGCCGCTGCCACCGCCACCGCCACTGCCGCGCGGGCGCCGCTGCCCGTGCCGTACCTGCTCTGGCTGGCCGGGACCCAGGCCGGACTGCTGGGCGACGCCGCGCTCTACTTCGCCCTCGGCTGGGCCGCCACCGCGCACGGCGGCGGGGCGGCCGGCCTCGTCCTGACCGCGATCACCGTGCCGCGGACGGCACTGGTCCTGCTGGGCGGTGCGGTCGCGGACCGGTTCGGCGCCCGCCGCGTGATGCTCGCCGGGGACACGGTGATGCTGGTCGCGACCGCCGCCATCGCGCTCGTCGCGGGCAGCCGGGGCACGCCGCTGTGGCTGCTGGTCGCGGGGGCGGCCGTGATCGGAACCGTCGACGCCTTCTACCTCCCGGCGAGCGGGTCGATGCCCGGCCGGCTGGTGCCGGACGAGCGGCTGCCCCGGGCACTCGCGCTGCGCCAGGCCGGTGGGCAGAGCGCCGTCCTGCTCGGGGCGCCGCTGGGCGGCCTGCTGGTCGCTGTCGGCGGGTTGCCCGGTGCGGCGGTGGCGGACGCGGTGAGCTTCGGGGTCGTCCTGCTGGTCCTGCTGTGGGTCCGGCCCCGGGAGGAGACGCCGGCCGCCGCGCCGGCCGGCCTGCTGCGCGAGGCGGCGTCCGGCGTCCGGCTCGCCCTGCGCGACCCGCCGCTGCGGGCCGCGCTGCTGCTCACCGGCGCGGCCGCCGGGGCACTGCTGCCGGTGGTGTCGCTCCTCGGCCCGCTGCTCGCCAGGGCGCACGGCTGGACGGCGGGAACGGCTGGCCTGGTGACCGGCGGACAGGCGGCCGGGGTGCTCACCGTGGCCGGCCTGGTCGCCTGGCGGGGCGCGCTCGCCCGGGCGGGTGTCGGGGCGGCGGCCGGGCTCTGCACGGCGTCGGCGGGGATCGCGCTGCTGGCGCTCGCCGCGGGGCCGGTGGCGGCGTTGGCGGGCAGCACGGTGGCGGGCGTCGGCTCGGGGCTCTTCGCCTGCCATCTCGGACCGCTGGTGCTGACCGGCGCACCGCCCTCCCATCTCTCCCGTGTACAGGCCCTGTTGACGCTCGTGCAGAGCGTGTCCCTGGTGCTGTCGGACGCCCTGCTGGGCCTGCTCGCGGATGCGGCGGGCGCCGCCCTGCCCACCCTCCTCTGCGCCCTCGCCACCGCCACCGCCGGCCTCACCGCCCTGGCCACCCCCACCCTCCGCCGGGCCTGACCCGCAGCGGGAGCCCTGCCCACCCGCCCCGCGACGCCCACACGCCCGGGCCCTCGCCGATTCCTCGCCCCCGTCGGGCGCCCTCCGCGCCCTGTCCGGGGCCCACTCGCCCCACACGGCCCCTGAACTCCGCCCCTTCCGCTCGCCGCCGCCGGGCGGCCTCCCCGCCCGTCCCGGGGCCCACTTGCCCCGCCACCGGCACGCGGGCAGAGTGCGGAGGTGGAGGCTGGTCGGGCGGCGAGCGGAGGCGGCGGCGATGGGTGATCTGACGGACCGACTGGCGCAGGGCCTCCCGGCCGGGGCCGTGGTGGTGGACCCCGATGTGACCGCCGCGTACAGCCGCGACATGGCGGGGTTCTGTGCGGCCGGCGTCCCTGCCGTGGTGGTGTTCCCGGAGACGGTCGAGCAGGTGCGGCACGTGATGCGCACCGCGACCGAGCTGCGGGTGCCCGTGGTGCCGCAGGGCGCCCGGACCGGGCTGTCGGGTGCGGCGAACGCGGTGGACGGCTGTGTCGTGCTGTCGCTGGTGAAGCTGAACCGGATCCTGGAGATCGACCCGGTGAACCGGATCGCGGTGGTCGAGCCCGGCGTGGTGAACGCTGAACTCTCGCGGGCCGCAGAGGAGTTGGGTCTGTCGTACCCGCCGGACCCGTCCAGCTGGGAGTCCTGCACGATCGGCGGCAACATCGGGACCGGTGCGGGCGGTCTCTGCTGCGTGAAGTACGGCGTCACCAGTGAGTACGTGCTCGGCCTGGACGTGGTGCTGGCGGACGGGCGGCTGTTGTCCACCGGTCGCCGGACGGCCAAGGGCGTGGCCGGGTACGACCTGACCCGGCTGTTCGTCGGTTCGGAGGGGACGCTCGGCGTGGTGGTCCGGGCCGTACTGGCGCTGCGGCCCGCGCCGGCCCCACAGCTGGCGCTGGCGGCGGAGTTCCCGAGCGCGGACGCGGCCGGTGCGGCGGTCTGCGAGGTGATGGCGCGGGGCCTGACTCCGTCGCTGATGGAGCTGATGGACGCGGTCTCCGTGCGGGCCGTGAACGAGTTGGGGCGGATGGGGCTGCCCGAGTCGACCCAGGCGCTGCTGCTGGTGGCGTTCGACGGACCGGACCGGGTGGGCGAGCTGGCACGGGTCGCGCGGTTGTGCCGGGAGGCCGGGGCGACCGAGGTGGTGCCGGCCGAGGACGAGGCGGAGTCCGATCTGTTGCTGGCGGCCCGGCGGCTGGCGCTGCCCGCGATGGACCGCTTGGGCACGACGATGATCGACGATGTGGCGGTGCCGCGTTCCCGGCTGGCCGAGATGCTGAACGGGGTCGCGGCGATCGCCGAGCGGCACGGGCTGACCATCGGGGTGGTCAGTCATGCCGGGGACGGCAACACCCACCCGATCGTGATCTTCGACGCCGCGGACGAGGGGCAGGCCGCACGGGCCCAGCGTTCCTTCGACGAGATCATGGCGCTCGGGCTGGAGCTGGGCGGCACGATCACCGGGGAGCACGGGGTGGGGCTGCTCAAGCGGGACTGGCTGGCCCGCGAGCTGGGCCCGGTGGCGCTGGACCTGCACCGGCAGCTGAAGGCGGTCTTCGACCCACTGGGAATCCTGAACCCGGGCAAGATGGTCTGATTTTCGACGGCGCCCGTCGGCAGCTTTCCCGGGCCCGGGCTCACGCCCGCGACGGCGCCCGCGCCCGCGACGGCGCCGGTCCCTACGCCGTTTCAGTGTGACTTTCCGATGGTCTGCGAATGGCTGAAAAGTCGACATGGAAGGGTGATCGAACTTTTTCGGGGGCGCGCTCGCGACCCGTCTGCGCCGGGGTCGTGCGCTCGGTGGTTCGCAGGGCGTCGAAGCGCCGCTCCAGATCGCTCTCGAACCAGCGGCCGTCCGGGCGAAGGGCCAGCTCATTGGCGGTGTGTCGGCGCGCCGTCCGGTTCTCAGGTCGTTATGCGCGGCCTGGATGGATATCACGCGAACGGGCGAAATCCTCCCGTCGAGCTAGTGCTTTGTCGATTTGTTGCGGAAGTCTGTCTTCCGGCGTCGCAGCCCGCAGGTGTTCGTCTGGCCGGCGAACCCCGCACACCATGCTCGACATTGCACTCTGAACAGATTTCTGGAGGCTTACATGGCTCGCATGCACACCCGACGGGGGGCCGGAGTCCTGCTCGCCGGCCCGCTCGCGGCCGGTCTGCTGCTGGCGGGTGCCGGCGTTGCCGCCGCCGACAACGGCGCGGGCGCCGCGGCCGGCTCCAACGCCGGAGTGGTGTCCAACGTCGGCACCGGCAACGTGTTCGGCGGGGTCGACGGCAACTACGTCTCCACGCAGCAGACGGCCACCGGCTCCGGCGCCTCGAACCAGAACAACACCCTCGCGGCGAAGGACAACGCGGGCGCCATCCTGGCCGGACAGGGCAACAAGAACGTCAACGTCATCTTCGCCCCGATCGTCCCCTGACCGTACGGCCGCACCGAGTCCCATCGAGTACCACCGAGGGCGGGGGCGCCGGAGGTGGGTGGCCGCGGGTGAGCTGATCGCTCGCGGACGGGCTCGGACCGGACCGGTTCGGGAAAGCGGAACGGAACACCGGAACCACCGGAACAAGCAAACAGAGGAAACCGCGCATCACCAAGGGAACAGCGCATGACCGGCCAGCGGAAAGGGTCACCGCGAAACCGGCCTTGTGGGCGGCGCCGCCATCGGCACCGCCCACGAGTGCGTCCGGCGCCGTTCCCCGCTGCCCCGCTGCCCCTGCTGCCACCGCCGTCCCCGCCGACCGGCCGCGATCCCTCCACCGAGGGCCCGCGCCCGGGTCCGTCGGCCCACGGCGGTACGGTTGCGCTCCGACAGCACACCGCGCGCCAGGGCTTGAAAGGGACGGCCCGGGCCGGGGTGGCGACCGCGGCAATCGGAAGGAAGGGCTCGCGATGGCGGCGGAGGAGGAGGGCCTGAGCGGCCCGGACGAGGCGAGGCACGCATCGGAGCCGGGGGCGGGGGCACGCCCGGAGCCGTCCGCCGAGTCGGCCTGCGCGCGCCGGCCCGAGCCCAGGTCCGTCCCCGAGTTGCTGCTCGGTCGCCCGCCGATGGCCCGCCCGCTGCCGTCCTTCGACCACGAGGCCGCCTCCGCCGCGCCCGGCCCGCTGTTCGTGGAATGGCTCGCCACCGCCCTGGACGCCGGGGTGCTGGACCCGCAGGCGTTCACCCTCTCCACCGTCGACGCGGACGGCATGCCGGACGCCCGGGTGCTGGTGCTGCGCGACGTCGACGCGGCCGGCACCGGCTGGAACTTCTCCGCCGCCGCCGACAGCCCCAAGGGCCGTCAGCTCGCCGACCACCCGGCCGCCGCGCTGACCGTCTACTGGCCGCAGCTGGGCCGCCAGGTGCGGGTGCGCGGCACCGTCGAGCGGGCCGCCGACCTGGTCGCCGCCGCCGAGTTCGCGACCCGCTCGCCCGCCGCCCGGGCCTCCTCGCTGGTCGGTCGGCAGAGCGAGCCGCTGGCTTCGCTGGTCGAGTACGACGAGGCGGTGGGCGTCGCCCGGCGCCGGCTGGAGGCGCACCCGGACGTCGTTCCGCCCGGGCACGCCGTCTACACCCTGTGGGCGCACGAGGTGGAGTTCTGGCAGGGCGACTCCCAGCGCCGGCACGTCCGGCTGCGCTACACCCGCACCGGCCCGGTCAGCTCCCCGGACTGGTCGCGCACCCTGCTCTGGCCGTAGGACGTTCGGACCCCGCTCCGGCCGCCGGGCGCCCGAACGCCCGGGTCGGCGAGGGCCGGGTCAGCGACGGCCGGTCAGCGTGGCGCCCACGCTGGCCGCCACCACGCAGCCGATTCCGGCCAGCTGCGGCGCGCCCAGCAGTTGGCCCAGCACCACCAGGCCGACCAGCGCGCTGACCGCCGGCTCGAGGCTGACCAGCACGCTGAACACCCGCTGCGGCATCCGGCGCAGCGCGGTCATCTCCAGCGCGTACGGGATCACCGGCAGCAGCAGCGATACCCCGGCCACCGAGGCGAGCAGCAGCAGCGGCGAGGCGCCGGGTGCGGTCAGCCCGTGCCAGGCCTCGCTGAGCCCGAGCGGCGCCAGCGTCAGCGCGCCGACCGTCATCGACACCGCCAGCCCCTGGAACCCCTGGAAGGCCGCGCCGACCTTGTCGGTGAACAGGATGTACGCGGCGTAGCAGGCGGCTGCCCCGAAGGCGTACAGCAGGCCGACCGGGTCGAGCGAGCCGCCGCCGTCGCCCTCGCCGAGCAGGGTCAGCAGCACCACGCCGGCGGCCGCGAGCAGGGCCCAGAGCAGGTGGCTGGCGCGCCGGGCGAAGACCAGGGCGACCGCGAGCGGGCCGAGGAACTCGATGGTCGCGGCGGTGCCCATCGGCAGCCGGTCGATCGCCCCGGCGAACAGGCAGGTCATCCCGGCCGAGGCCATGCCGAGCAGGGCGGCCGCGCCGAGGTCGCGCGGGCGCTTGTCGCGCAGCTTCGGGCGGGTGACGGCGAGCAGGATGACGGCGGCGAAGCCGAGCCGCAGGAAGGTCGTGCCGCTGACCCCGAGCGGGCCGAAGAGCGGCTTGGACAGCGCGATGCCGGTCTGCACCAGGAACATCGCGGTCAGACAGAGAAGCGGCGCCGGGATCCGCTCCGGGCGCCGCAGGACCTTGCCGAACCGGCCACTGGATCGGCCGGGGTGGACCTCGGGTGGCGCCGCGGAGCCGGACGCCCCACCTCGTCGCCAGCTGCCCCGCTCGCCGGCAGGCTCGCCCTTGGGGGCGGGCGGCATGGCAAGGGCCTCGGCGACGGCGACGGCCGACGTCGAGGCGGTGGGGGTTTCGCTGGTATGGGAGGTGGGCATATCGGCGAGTTTGCCGTAAGGAGTGATGAACGGGCAAGCTCGTTACAAAAATCGGGACGGATGCGGATGGGTGCGCCCGAAAGGGTGGACCCGCGAGCGGGTGGCGGCGTGGCTGCCGCATTCATCCGATGGTCCGTCAGTACCAAGGCAGGGTGCGCTATCTCCGGCCCGCGGCCCTCCTCGCCGCCTCCCTCGTGCTCCTGCTGGCCACCGACGGGACGGGCGTGAGTGCCGAAGCCGTCGCCCCGGCCGCCGTCGCCGTCCCCCGCATCCGGGCCGCGACCCTCCCCGACAAGGGCGTCCCGCCACGGTTCCGCGAGAGCTGGAGCGGCCCCGCCTTCGACGTCTGCACCGCACCCCCGGTCGACACCCTGCGGACCTGGCGCACCGCCTCCCCGTACGGGGTGGTCGGCATCTACAGCAGCGGCTCCCAGCGCGGCTGCGGCCAGCCCCGGCTCACCGCCGATTGGGTGCGCCAGGTGCGCGCGATGGGCTGGCGCTTCCTGCCGGTGCACGTCGGGCTGCAGGCGCCGTGCGCCGACCCGAGTCGCAAGCCCAAGCGGATCGACCCGGCGAAGGCCACGCAGCAGGGCCGGGACGAGGCGGGCGAGGCCGTCCGCGCGCTGCGCTCGCTGGGGTTCGGCGCGGGCAGCCCGGTCTACCTGGACATCGAGGCCTACCCGATGCGCGACCCGGCCTGCGGACAGGCCGTGGTCGACTTCACCCTCGGCTGGACCCAGGCCCTGCACTCCGCCGGCTACCGCTCCGGCTTCTACTCCAGCCTCGACTCCGGGGTCGCCGACCTGGTCGCCGCCGCCCGGGCCGGCAGCTCCCCGCTGCCCGACGCCCTCTGGTACGCCCGCTGGGACGACCACGCCGACACGGCAGGCTCCGGCGCCGTCGACCCCGGGCTGTGGAGCCTCCACCAGCGCGTTCACCAGTACCGCGGCAACGTCGCCGAGACCTACGGCGGCGTCACCCTCACCATCGACCGCAACGAGGTGGACGGTCCGACCGCCGGCTGAGACCCCCGCCGGTAGGGTGGCCCCCGATCCGGCACAGGGGGGCGCAATGGCGAACGACCACGGACACGGCGGCGCGAACCGGCGCGACGGCGCGGCGGGTCACGGCACCGCCGGCGGCTACGGCGCGGTGCCGCCGCAGAACCCGTACGGGCAGCCGGCGCCGTACGGACAGAACCCGTACGCCCAGCCCGTCCCGCCGCAGTCGTACCCGCCGCAGTCGTACCCGCCGCAGTCGCACCCGGCACAGCCGTACCCGCCTCAGTCGTACGCCCCGCAGCCCCCGGCTGTTGCCCAACCGCCTTACCCCGCGCCACAGTTCGGATCGACACCGCACTTCGACGCCGCCCCGCAGCCCGGCGGCTTCCCCGGCCCGGTGCCGCGCCGCAACCGTCTCGGCGTGCTGATCCAGTTCGTGCTGCAGTGGATCTACGCCCCGCTCTGGATCGTCGGTCTGGTGCTGCTCTTCGCCGTCCTGATCCTCGCGGACTACAACGGGGGCGGCCCCAGCTCCGACGGCTGGCTGAGGGTCAATCGCAGCTTCCTCCCGCCGCGTCGCCTGCGGGCCGAGCTCACCGGCCGTCCGGAGCACTGGGAGCGCTACGTCACCCCGCTCCTGGCGCGCCGGATCGCCGCCGCCGAGGCCAACCACGCGGCCGGCGGCGGCGAGGTGCAGGCCGACCTCGGCCGGGAGGTGTCGGTCCGGCTGGCCGTGCGCCTCTACCGGGGCCTCGGCGCGGACGGCGTGGTCCGGCTGGCCGAGCGGTACGGCTGGCGCGGGGTGCCGTCCGGTACCGACGTCGAGCAGGTCCGGCTGGTCCGCGGCTTCCCCGCCCCGACCGGCCTGAACGCCCCGTCCCCGCAGGACCCGCCCGCCGCCCCCGGCACCCCGTGGGGCCCGCAGCCGACCCGCTCCGCGCTGCTGCTGCCGTTCGTCTTCCTGCTCCAGATCGTCTACGTCCCGGTGTACGGCCTGGCCACCTTCTGGATGAACCGCCCCGAGCCCGACTACTGGGAGCGCTGGGGCGCCCGCTGGACGGTCGGCCCGCGCGCCTTCCGGGCCGAGTTCACCGACAGCCCCGCCGCCTGGGACCGCCACATCCGCCGCATCCTCGAACGCGACACCAAGCGGGAACTCGGCCGCACCGCCGACAGCTACCGCCGGGTCACCGCCCCCGACGGCACCTTCCTCCGCCGCGTCCAGCTCCACCGCGCCACCTACCGCGGGGCCGGCGCCCACCAGGCCCTGCGCATCGCCGCCGAGGACGGCTGGACCCTGGATCCCGCCTACACCCCCGACCCCGCGAACTCCCTGCGCCTCTGCCGCCGCGAACAGCACTGACCCTCCGTCCGACGGGGGTGGGTGGCCGCGACTTCGTGATCCTCGCAACGGGGCCGGAATGCTGACATCGGGTGCTGCGGGCGGCAAAATCGGGCATGTCCGCGCGCATTACCGCCCGGTAGGTGCCGCAGGCGCTGCCGTCAGTGCCGCCAGGTCAAGGAGGACCCGTGTTCAGCACGATGCAGGACGTACCGCTCACCGTCGCCCGAATCCTGGAGCACGGGTCCACGATCCACGGCCGCTCGACCGTCACCACCTGGGACGGCTCCGGACCGGTCGTCCGCACGTACGCCGAGGTGGGCGCCCGTGCCGCGCAGCTCGCGTGCGCGCTGCGCGACGAGCTCGGGGTGGCCGGGGACGACCGCGTAGCCACGCTGATGTGGAACAACGCCGACCACCTGGAGGCGTACCTCGCCGTTCCCGCGATGGGGTCCGTGCTGCACACGCTCAACCTGCGGCTGCCCGCCCAGCAGTTGTCGTTCATCATCAACCACGCCGCCGACCGCGTGATCATCGTCAACGGCACGGTCCTCCCGCTGCTCGCCGCCGTCCTGCCGGACCTCGCGCCCACGCTCAGGCACATCGTGGTGAGCGGTCCCGGTGACCGTTCGCTGCTGGCCGGCTTCGCGGGCGGCGTGCACGAGTACGAGGAGCTGATCGCCGGCCGCCCCACCGCGTTCCCGTGGCGGAGCGACATCGACGAGCGGCAGGCCGCGGTGCTCTGCTACACCTCCGGCACCACCGGCGACCCGAAGGGCGTGCTCTACAGTCACCGCTCGGTCTACCTGCACTGCCTGCAGGTCAACACCGGCGACAACTTCGCCTTCACCCCGCGCGACACCGCGCTGCCGGTGGTCCCGATGTTCCACGTGAACGCCTGGGGCATCCCGCACGCCGCCTTCATGTCCGGCGCCAATCTGCTGATGCCGGATCGTTTCCTCCAGCCCAAGCCGATGGCCGAGATGATCGCCGCCATCCGCCCCACCGTCAGCGCCGCCGTCCCCACCATCTGGAGCGGCCTGCTGGACGAGCTCGACGCGGGCGACTACGACACCTCCAGCCTGCGCATGGTGGTCATCGGCGGCAGCGCCTGCCCGCCGTCGCTGATGCAGGGCTTCCAGGAGCGCCACGGCATCCCCGTCATCCACGCCTGGGGCATGACCGAGACCTCCCCGCTCGGATCCTTCGCCCAGCCGCCGGGCGGCCTCACCCCTGAGGAGGAGTGGCCGTACCGGATCACCCAGGGCATCTTCCCGGCCTCCGTCGAGGCCCGGCTGATCGGCCCGGGCGGCGAGCGGATGCCGCACGACGGCGTCTCGGCGGGCGAGCTGGAGGTGCGTGGCCCGTGGATCGCCGGGGCGTACTACGGCGGCGCCGGGCAGGACCCGGTCCGCCCGGACGACAAGTTCTCCGAGGACGGCTGGCTGCGCACCGGCGACATCGGCACCATCACCGCCGACGGCTACCTGACCCTCACCGACCGGGCCAAGGACGTCATCAAGTCCGGCGGCGAGTGGATCTCCTCGGTCGACCTGGAGAACCAGCTGATGGCGCACCCCGAGGTGGCCGAGGCCGCCGTGGTCGCCGTCCCGGACGAGAAGTGGGGCGAGCGCCCGCTGGCCACCGTGGTGCTGCGCCCGGGCGCGACCGCCGGGCTGAGGGAGCTGCGGGCCTTCCTGGCCGAGCGGATCGCCTCCTGGCAGCTGCCGGAGCGCTGGTCGATCGTGGAGTCGGTGCCGAAGACCTCGGTCGGCAAGTTCGACAAGAAGGTGATCCGGGCCGCCTACGCGGCGGAGGAGCTGGACGTCACGGTGCTCGGCAAGGAGTAGCCGCCGGGACGGAAGAGGCCGGCCGCCCCCGTACGGAACGGGGGCGGCCGGCCCTTCCACGCGTTCGGGGCGTGTCCCGGTGTCTCGGCGTTCCTCAGCCTGCGGCGGCGACGCCCGCCTCGCCCATCGCGCCGATCCGGCCGAGCAGGTCCACGATCCGGCCCTGGACGTCCTCGCTGGTCGAGCGCTCGGCGAGGAACAGCACCGTCTCGCCGGTGCGCAGCCGGGGCAGTTCGCGCGGGTCGAGGCCCATCGAGGTGTAGACCACCAGCGGGGTGCGGTGCAGCCGGTCGTTGGCGCGCAGCCAGTCCAGCAGGCCGACCCGGCGGCGGCGGATCTGCAGCAGGTCCATCACCACCAGGTTGGGCTGCACGCTGCTGGCCCGGGCCACGGCGTCGTTCTCGTCCACCGCGTGCTCGACGTGCATGCCGCGCCGCTCCAGGCTGCTGATCATGGCGGCGGCGATGTCCGGGTCGCCCTCGACCAGCAGCACCCGCGGGGCGTGGTGCTCGCCGTCGCGCGGCGCGAGGGCGCGCAGCAGTACGGCCGGGTCGGCGCCGTACGCGGCGTCCCGGGTGGCCTGGCCGAGACCGGCGGTGACCAGCACCGGGACGCGGCGGTTGAGCGCCGCGGTGCGCAGCGACTGCAGTGCGGTGCGGGTGATCGGGCCGGTCAGCGGGTCGACGAAGAGGGCGGCGGGGAAGCCGGAGACCTGGGCGTCGACCTCCTCGCGGGAGCTGACGATCACCGGGAGGTAGCCGCGCGCCTGGAGGGCCTGCTTGGTCGCCGGGTCCGGCTCCGGCCAGACCAGCAGCCGACGGGTGTTGGCCAGTTCGCCACCGGCGGCCGGCGGCTGCTCGTCGGCGGGCCGGGCGTCGCCGGCCGGGAGCTGGGCCATCGGGCGCGGGGCGGTCCGGGCCTCGGCCGGGACGGACTGGTGCGGGACGGACGGCTGCGGGACGGCGGGCATCGGCGCGTTGCCGAGCGGCCGCGGCGGGGCGAGCTCGCCCAGGCCGGTGCCGACCGGGCGCGGGCCCGACGGGTCCTCGGCGGCGGGCAGCGCGGGCCGGGCGGGCTCCAGCGCGGTGCCGGGGGCACCCGCGTCCTGGCCGGACGGACCGGACGGACCCGTCGGAGCGGGCAGACCGGACGGATCGGAAGGCACGGGGGACACGGCCGAACCGGGGGCGCCCACCGGCGCGTCCGGGCCGGGCCCCGGCGGGACGGCCAGCCGACGGCGGCGGCCGGTCGGCGCGGAGGCCGGCTCGGGCGGCGCGGGCACGGGCGCGGGGCCGGCCGGCAGGGCGTGCTCCAGGCCGGGGTACACCGGAGTGTCGGTCGCCCCGGGCAGTGCGAAGCCGCCGGAGGAGTCGTCGGCGGAGGGCAGGGCGCGGCGCCGGCGGGGCTTGGGCCCGCCCGCGGTCTCCTCCGGGGTGGCCCCGTCGGTCGGGGTGCCGCCCGGCGGGGTGCCGTCGGCGGCCGGGGTGTCGGCGGGGGCCGGGCCGAGCGCGAGCGGCTCGCGCCCGCCGGACCGGTTCTGCGGCGCCCGCTCGCCCTCGACGGGCACGGCGTAGGCGGGGCCGGAGCGGCCGTCGTCCTTGCCCCACGGGTCGCTCTGCACGCCGTCGGGGCCGGCCAGGCCCTGACGGCCGTACGCCGGGTCGTTGCCGGTGCCGTTCCACTGCTCGGGGACGGCCCGCTCGACCCGGGCGGGGGCGTTCGGCCACTGGTCGGCGGCGGCGTCGGGCGCGAGGTTCGTGGGGTGCGCCGGGGTCTCGGCGGCCGGTCGGCCGCGCCGGCCGCGCCGTTCGGTGGCCGGGGGCTCCTCGGCGGGTGCCTGCTCGGCCTCCGGGGCCGTGCGGCCCGGCTGCTCGGCGGGCTCGGCGGCCGCGCTGCTGCTGGGCAGCTGCGGGATGCCCGGCAGCTCGGGCAGGACGGCGCTGTCGCTCTCCTTGGGCCGGTCGGAGCGGCCCTCGGCGGCGGCGCGTTCGGCGGCGGCCTTCGCGGCGACCGGGTCCAGCGGCAGTTCGACGACGTACGTGGTGCCGGCCTTGCCGGGCAGCTCGTGTGGCTGGAGCACGCCGCCGTGCCGCTCGACCACCGCGCGGGCTATCGGCAGGTGGACGGGGCTGCCGCCGACGCCGGGGCCGCGGATCTCGACCCGGGCGACCTCGCCGCGCTGGGCGGCGGCCAGGACGACGGTCGGCGGCTCGGGGGCGGGTGGCAGCGCGGGCGCCGCGCCGCCGACCAGACCGGGCACGGCCAGCCCGGGGGAGGGGGTGGTGGGGGCGTCCAGCGCGAGGCGGACGCCGCTGACGTCGGCGACCAGGTGGGCCAGCGCCTGGGCGAGCCGCCGTTCGTCGGCGATCACCTCGACCGCGGCGGCGTGCACCGAGAACCGCACCCGGCCCGGGCCTACCAGCTCGCCGGCCTCCTCGACGGCCAGGCGGACCACCGTGTCCAGGGCGACCGGCACCCGTGCGGCGGCCTTCCGCCGGCCCTTGCCGTCCTTGGCGTCCCGGCCGTCCCCGCCGTCCTTGGTGTCCGTGCCGTCCTTGGCCTCCGCCGTGCCGCTCTCGCCGGCCTCGCTGCGCTGGTGGTCGAGGACCCCGTCGATCAGCTTCCCGAAGCGGCGGCACTCGTCGGCGAGCCGGCGCAGCGTCCAGTTGGCCTCCGGCCAGAGCTGCCCGGCCGGGTCGGCGGCGAGTGCGTCCAGCCGCTGGTTCAGCGCGTTCAGCGCGCCGCCCAGTTCGTTCTCCAGGACGGCGGTGAGGTGCTCGTTGCGGGCGATCAGGGCGAGTTCGCGGCTGCGGTCGGTGAAGGTCATCACCGCGCCGACCAGCTGGTCGCCGTCCCGGACCGGGGCGGTGGTGAGGTCGACGGTGACCGGACGGCCGTCCTTGCGCCACAGCACGGTGCCGCGCACCCGGTGCTTGCGCCCGGAGGTCAGGGTGTCCAGCAGCGCGGACTCCTCCAGCGCCAGCGGGCTGCCGTCGGCCCGGGAGTGCTGGATCAGCGGGTGCAGCTCGCGCCCGCCCAGCTCGCTCGCCCGGTACTCCAGGATGTGCGCGGCGGCCGGGTTGACCAGCACGCAGCGGCCTTCGAGGTCCACCCCGAGCACGCCCTCGGCGGCGGCGCGCAGGATCATCTCGGTCTGCTTGTGCTGGCGGCGCAGCTCCGCCTCGACGCCGAGCCGGCCGGAGAGGTCGCGGACCAGCAGCAGGAGCAGGTCGGAGGAGGACGGCGAGCGGGAGCCCTCGCGGTACGGGTCGTAGGGGACGAGCGGGGAGAGCGCGTAGCCGCGGCTGGTGTCGTTGTCGTCGGCGAAGTCGTTGCCGGAGACCTCGACCGGGAAGGTGGTGCCGTCGGTGCGGTGCGCGGTCATCCGGACCGGGCGCTCGAGGGCGTCGCCGTCGCGGGTGGCCGGGCGCATCGAGCCGGGGATCCGGCTGGGGTCGAACTCGGGGAGCAGGCCCAGCACGCCCATGCCGACCAGGGAGGTGCCCGGCGCCTGCAAGGCGTGGACCGCCGCGTTGTTGGCGTCCACGACGGTGCCGTTGCTGTTCACCAGCAGCAAC
This sequence comes from Kitasatospora sp. NPDC034035, assembly GCF_055575755.1. Classification (NCBI taxonomy): domain Bacteria; kingdom Bacillati; phylum Actinomycetota; class Actinomycetes; order Kitasatosporales; family Streptomycetaceae; genus Kitasatospora; species Kitasatospora sp. NPDC034035. The sequence goes on from NZ_JBVISA010000020.1 coordinate 118,913, forward strand.
GCGTCGGGCAGGGCGTCGAGTATGGCGGCGAGGCGAGCAGCGCCTCGGATCGGCCTGCTGCTCACGTCGACAGGTCTCCTCGGCTCGGGGCAGCTCCTCCGGATACGGCAGTATCTCATTCTTCTTTGCGGCGGGGACGACCCGCCTAGTAACGTTGGCGGTGGTTGGTGCCGAACCCCAGGGTTGTGGCATCATCATCGACACACGGAACGGGTCCGCTTCGCGCGGGTGTGCTCCATGTGGGGAGGCTTCGCCTAGTCCGGTCTATGGCGCCGCACTGCTAATGCGGTTTCGGGGTTATTCCTGATCGAGGGTTCAAATCCCTCAGCCTCCGCCAGTCGGGAGCCCCCGTCGACGATCTCGTCGGCGGGGGCTCTTCGCGTTCCCGGGGCAGGGCGGGCCGGGTCCGTGCCGGTCCCCGGCCCTCCCCGGTGCGGGCCGGGACCAGGCCCGGAGCAGGCCGGGAGCAGGCCGGGAGCAGGCCCGGAGCGGGCCCCGGGCCAATCGATTTCGCCCCACGTCGCAGGTCATGTAATGTTGTCCCCGCAACGCCCCGGAGGCAACGTTCACCAGGGCGAGCGCTCATAGCTCAACGGATAGAGCACTTGACTACGGATCAAGAGGTTGCAGGTTCGAATCCTGCTGAGCGCACCAAACTCCGCAAGATCGGGTTCGCCCGTTCCTTGCGCTCATAGCTCAACGGATAGAGCACTTGACTACGGATCAAGAGGTTGCAGGTTCGAATCCTGCTGAGCGCACCAGCGAGAAGCCCCCGGCCACCGGCCGGGGGCTTCTCTCGTTTCCCGGCCCTCGGCCCGCTCGCCGCGCCGACGGGGGCGTGCCCGGCCAGACTCCGCCCGGCGGGCGGGCGGGCCGGTCGGACAGATTTCTCCGATGAATGGTCAGGTCCCGGCCGCTGGGGTCCGCTGAATTAGCCGGGATTTCCCGTTGCTACGTCCGTGCGGGTGTGCCGATTACCGCCTACCGGATGGAATGCGGCGGTTTCGGGCAGGTCCCGTCCGGCCGCCCGGACGGCCGCCAAACGGGTGGGACACGGTCGAAAGCGCAGGTGTCGCAGGATGACCGGTCCGGGATCCGTGATTCCTTTTTGTCGGATCTTGTGCCCAGACTGCCCGTCCTCGGCAGCCGACCGCGAAGGAGAGCCGGATGAGCCGACAGTTCCCCCGCACCGCTGCCGCCCTGGCCGTCCTCACGGCCGGACTGCTGACCGGCTGGAACGCTCCGCTCTCGGTGGCCCAGCAGTCCCCTGACTCCTGGTCGGGGGACCACCGGGCGGTGCTGCCCTCCGGACTTTCCGTCCGGATCGATTTCGATGCCTCTCCCGGGGTGGCGGTCACCGCCGGATCGGGAGAATTGGCGGACCGATCCGCCGGGGGTCATTCCGCCGCCCGCTATTCGGACGGAATGCACCCCGGAAGCCCCGCGCAGACCTTCGAGCTCACCCCCAGCGGTCCGCAGACGGACGGTTCCTGGAGCACGGCGGGAACGCTCCGGCTGACTTTCTCCCGGCCCGTCCGCAATCCCCGGCTGCACCTCAGCGGGCTCGCCGCCGTCGCCACCGGGAAATCCGGCACCACCGGCACCGCGACCCGGCTGACCCTCACCGGCGGCTCGCCCACCGCCCCCACCCTGGTCAGCCGCACCGACTGGCCCGGCTGGACGGTCGACGGCACCACCCTCGCCCCCGCGGGCCGCGACGGCGCCTCCGACGGCGCGCCCGGCTCCGCCGCCGAGGGCTCGCTGGAGCTCGCCGGGACCTTCCGCACCGCACTGTTCCGGATCGAGCAGCGCTCCACCGCCCGGGCCGGCAGCGCCACCGCCCCACCCGTCCTGCGCCAGGCCTACACCGTCACCGTCGACGAGGACCTCGGCACCGCGCCGCAGGCTTACGGCAACGCCTCGCACGTGGTCTCCGACCTCTTCCTCGGCGCCGACGCCGCCAACCCGTCGCGGCGCGCCCGGAACCGCTCCGCCGAGGCCGCGGACGACGAGCCGTTGGTCCGGCTCGACCACGGCGCCTCCCTGCGCAGCCCCTTCGCCGGCCCGCCGCCGCCCAAGCTCCAGCCCGGCCGCGGCGAGTACCGGGGCGCCGACCCGTCGATCAGCTTCCCCGCCGAGGCCGCGATCGGCCGCTACTACCGGCTGACCGTCCCGGTCGCGGTCGGCGACCAGCCCGCCACCCTGGCCGGCTGGATCGACTTCGGGCACACCGGACGGTTCGAGCCCGCCGGGCGGGTGCAGACCGAGGTCCTGCCCGGCGCCGACACCGCGACCCTGGAATGGACCGTCCCACCCGGCGCCGCCTCCGGCGAGACCTGGGCCCGGCTGCGGATCGGCCGCGACACCAGCCAACTCGTCCCCTCCGGCGGGTTCGCCGACTCCGGACAGGTCTCCGACCAGCGGATCAAGCTGACCGTCGGAGCCGCCCGGCCGGAGATCGCCGAGCCCGTCGACGGCACCGTCCTCGCCGACGCCCGCCCGGAGGTCAGCGGCGAGGGCGCGGTGGCCGGCGCCACGGTCGAGATCCGGGAGGGCGACGCCGCGCTCTGCAAGGCCAAGGTCGGGCGTGGCGGCGACTGGTCCTGTCGCCCCGCCGCGGCGCTGCCCGCCGGCCCGCACAGCCTCACACCGGTCGAGACCACCAGCGGCGGCGTGGTGCTGCGCGGCGAGCCGGTCAAGGTCACCGTGAAGACCGCGCCGCCGACCGCCCCCGCACTCACCCTCCCGGCCTACACCAATGACCCCGGGCTGCCGGTCACCGGCACCGGCGACGCGGGCAGCACCGTCTCGGTGACCGACCGCCCTACGGGTGGCGAGCTGTGCAGCACGGCGGTGCGGAGGGACGGCCAGTGGTCCTGCCTGCCGGTCGAGGACCTGACGGAGGGAAAGCACCAGCTCACCCCGGTCGCGGTCGACGCGGCGGGGAACCGGACGGCCGGGCAGCCGGCCACGCTGGTGGTCGACACCGTTCCGCCGGACCGGCCGGTGCTCAACGCGCCGGCCCCGGGAGCGACCCTGCGGGTCAGCCGCCCCACGCTCGCCGGACGGGCCGAACCGGGCTCGAACGTGCTGGTCACGGCCGGGTCGAGCACGAGCTCGGACCAGCGGACCGTGCTCTGCGGGGCGACGGCGGCCATCGACGGCAGCTGGACCTGCACCGCCAACCGGGACCTGACGGACGGCGAGCAGTGGCTGACCGTCACGGCCACGGACCTGGCGGGGAACGGGACCTCGGCGGACCCGGTGCGCGTGCGGGTCACCGCTGCGGCGGTGGCGCCGACTGCGGCGGTGTCGGGCTCGCCCAGCCCGTCGGTGCCGGGTCCGACGACCCCCGGCCCGACGGCGTCGGCGCCGGTCGCGTCGAGCACGACCGTGGCTTCGGCTTCGGCTTCGGCTGCGGTTTCGGCCGCGGCGAGTCCGAGCCCATCCGTTGCGGTGGCGCCCGAGGTGCCGGTGCCGGTCCCGCCGGGGGTGCTGCCGATCCCCGTGCCGCCGCGGGTCGCCCCGTCGGCTGCGGCGAGCCCGGTGGTGTCCGGCCCATCGGCGGTTTCGTCGGGCACCGCGAAGCCGAGTCCGAGTGCGGTGGGTTCGACGGTGTCTTCGCCGAGGCCGGCTCCGGCTCCGAGCCCGTCCGTTGCGCCGGGGGCACCCGTTGCGCCGGTGGTTCCGTCGGTGTCCCCCGTCCCGACCGCTGCGAGCGCCGCGACTGCCTCTCCGACCCCGAGCCCGACCTCTGCCCTCGGTTCGTCCCGGGCGGCCGTCGTCGCCGTGATGAGCCGGCCGTCGCCGACCGGACCGGCCGGAGCCGCCGCCGGAGCCGCCGCTGAAACCGCGGACTCCGCCGAGGCCGCGGTCCGGCCGCTGCCTCTGCCGGAGGGTCCGCAGAGCGTGGTGGGCCGGTCCGGGGATTCCGGCTGGCGCGGTGGGCTCGCCGGGATCCTGCTGGTGCTCACCGGGATCGGGCTGATCACCCGTCGGGTGTTCGTCCACGGTCCTGGTGCTCGACGGCGCTGACCTGCGCCGAACTGTCCCGACCATCCGTTCATGTGCCTGCGCGTCAGGTCGGCTTTGGACGATTCGTCAGTAAATGTCGACACACCTCGGCTCAAATGTCGCATTTGATGACGTATGAACTTAGCCTGACCCTGGCACTGCCCGTCAGATCCGGGCCGCCCGTTGCGCGACACACCGACCCCAGAGGACCCGTGCATGGACGTCACCCGCGATTCTTCGCAGCGACCCGACAACCTGCCCCAAAAGCTCCCGCCGGCGCTGCCGGAACGTTCCGCCTCCGGTGCCAGTCCGCTGGCCAGAGTCACGGCAGTCACGATGGCCAAGGTCGCCAAACCGGTCGGCCCGGCCGACGGCGGCCCGGCGACCACCCCGATGGCCGTCGTCCCCGCGCCGTCGTCCGCCGACCCGGCGGACCTGCGGGATCCGCTGGAGACGGCGGCCACCCCGGAGACCGTCGAGCTGCCGGACGCCACCGCGGTCGGCTCCGCCACCGCCTCCCGGCGCCCGCCGCGCGCCGACCAGGCAGTGCGCGAGCACGGCGCCACCACGCTGCCCGGCTGGATCGCCCTGCTGGTGGTGCTGCTCGGGCTGGCCGGCATGCTGTTCCTCCTGCTGCGCACCGGCGTCGTCCCGCACTGGGACGTGCTGCCCGACCTGCGCGGCGCCGCCGCGCGGGCGAGCGGGCGGGCGGACGTGGATGCCACGTCGATCGCCGAGGTCAGCGCGGTCGGCCTGCTGGTGGTGGTCGCGCTCGCCGGGCTGCTGGCCAACGCGGGCGGCGAGACCCGGGTGCTGACCCGCTGGGGCCGCTACCGGGGCACCGTCCGCCGGACCGGTCTGGTGTGGGTCAACCCGCTGCTGCGCCGCCGTCGGATGGACGTGCGGCTGCGGCACTGGCGCAGTGAGCCGGTGAAGGCGGTCGACCGGACCGGCACGCCGATCGTGGTCCGGCTGCTGATCGTCTGGCGGGTCAAGGACACCGCGCGGGCGCTGCTGGCGATCGAGGACCACGAGGACTACCTGCGCGAGCAGATCCAGGCGGTGCTCACCCGTACCGCGTCCATGCTGCCCTGTGACAGCAACGCGGCGCCCGGGCCCGCGCTGCGCGACGGGCAGTGGTTCGCCGACGAGCTGACCAGGTCGCTGGCCGCCGAGGCCGCCCCCGCGGGCCTGGAGGTGTACTCGGTGCAGCCGCTGGCGCTGGACTACGCGCCGGAGGTCGCCGAGTCGATGCGCCGCCGCCGGCTGGCCGACCTGGACGCGGGCCTGCGGACGGTGCTGGTGGACGACGCGGTGGAGGCGGCGGCGCTCGCCGTCCGGCGCCTGGAGCGCGTCACCGCGCACGAACTGGACGAGGCCGCCCGCAGCGCGCTGATGGAACAGCTGCTGGTCGCCTTCGTCGCCCCGGCCGGAGTGGCCGCCTCGGTACCGTCCCCGGCCGCCCGTGCCGGGCGGAAGGAAGGACGACCCGCATGAGGATAGCCACCGGCGCGTACGCCGAACCCGCCGTCACGGTCGGCTCGGTCGGCCTCGACGAGGATCCCGGCCTGATCGGCTTCGAGGAGCGTCTCGGCAGCATCCCCGCGATCGCCGGCTGCGGCTGCCCGAACTGCGCCCCCCGGCCGCGCACCGCCCACGGCGCCGCGGCGGCCGGCGGCAGCCGGATACACCGCGCCGTGCGGAGCACCTGTCTGGCCACCACCGTGCTGGCGGGCGCCGGCGTGGTCGGCCTGACGGCCGGTGCCGGGTCCGCGCACGCCGCGGCCGGGAAGCAGGGCTGGGACGGGTCGAAGTACTGGTTCAAGAACAGTGCGGGCGAGTGGCGCTGGACCGGACACTACGACGTCTACGCGAGCCGCACCGGCCGGTCCACCGGCTCGAGCGGCTCCGGTGGGTCCGGTGGGTCCGGCGGGTCCACCGCCTCGGGCGCCAAGGCCGTCTCCAACGGTTCGGCCTCATCCTACGGCCTGCGCCAGGGCTGGGACGGGTCGAAGTACTGGTTCAAGAACGGCAGCGGCGAGTGGCGCTGGACCAGCCACTACGACGTCTACCTGAACCGCACCGGTCAGTCCGGCGGCGGTTCGGCCCCGGCGCCCGCCCCGCCCGTGAGCCGTCCGTCCGCGGACACCGCGCCGGCCTCCGAGAGCGAGGAGACCGCCGTCGACTACGCGCTCGCCCAGCTGGGCAAGCCGTACGTCTGGGGCGGCAACGGCCCGTCCGGCTACGACTGCTCGGGACTGGTGCAGCAGGCCTACCGGCGGGCGGGGATAAGCCTGCCGCGGGTGGCCGACGACCAGTACGCGGCGACCACGCCGATCAGCGCGGGGCAGCTGCGCCGCGGCGACCTGGTGTTCTGGTCGGACAGCGGCCGCGCCTCGGGGATCCACCACGTGGGGATATACCTGGGCGGCGGCACGTTCGTCGAGGCGCCCCGGCCGGGCAGGACCGTCCGGGTCTCGACCCTCAACTCGGGCTACTACCCGACCCACTTCGGGCGGCCGTAGCGCCGGGAGACGCCACCGGGCCCCCGACAGCATCGCGCTGTCGGGGGCCCGGTGGCGTGCGCGGGTCGGTGCTCAGGCGAGGGAGGCGGCGTCCAGCAGGGCGGTCTGCTCCGGGGTGAGCTTCAGCGTGGCGCCGGCCAGCAGCGGCGGGAGCTGCTCGACGGTGCGGGCGCTGGCGATCGGGGCGGCGACCGTCGGACGGGCGGTGAGCCAGGCCAGGGCGACGGCGGCGAGCTCGACCTCGTGCTCGGCGGCGACGGTGTCCAGCGCCTCCAGCACCTTGGGTCCGCGCGGCTCGTCGAGGTAGCGGGCGGCGCCCTCGGCGCGGGCGCTGTCCACGCCCGCGCCGCCCGGGCGGTACTTGCCGGTCAGGAAGCCGGAGGCGAGCGCGTAGTACGGGACGGTGGCCAGACCGTGCTCGGCGACCACGTCGGCCAGCGGGCCCTCGAAGGTGTCGCGCGAGACCAGGTTGTAGTGCGGCTGGACGGCGACGTACTTCGCCAGTCCCTCGCGCTCGGCGAAGGCCAGCGCCTCGGACAGCCGCTCGGCGCCGATGTTGGAGGCGGCGACCGCGCGGACCTTGCCCTCGCGGACCAGCTCGTCCAGGGCGGTGACGAACTCCTCGACCGGGGTGTCGTCGTCCCGGTGGGTGTAGTACAGGTCGATCCGCTCGACGCCCAGGCGGCGCAGCGACGCCTCGGCCGAGGCCTTGATGTTGGCGGCGCCGAGGCCGCGCGCGTCGGGGTGCATGCCGACCTTGGTGGCGATCACCACGCCGTCGCGGTTGCCGCGGCTGCGCAGCCAGTTGCCGAGGACGGTCTCGGACTCGCCGCCGGTGTTGCCCGGGGCCCAGGCCGAGTAGACGTCGGCGGTGTCGACGAAGTTGCCGCCGGCGGCCGCGTAGGCGTCCAGGACCGCGAAGGACTGCTGCTCGTCGGCCGTCCAGCCGAAGACGTTCCCGCCGAGGGAGAGCGGGAAGACGGACAGGTCGGAGGTGCCGAGGCTCACCCGGCTGTGGTTTCCGGTCATGATCGCAGTCAACCCGATTCCGCGGTGGGGCATTCCGTGCGCCGGGTGGTGTTCACGAGCCTGTCGTACCACCGTCGCACGCCGGGGTGGTGCGCCGGCCGGGAAGGGGGTCCGGGCTGTGCCTGAGGTGGGCCGATTCGTTAGAGTCCCTGCCATGGCTGACAACGACTACGACCCCGCCGGCAGCACCCAGATGTTCCGGGCGTTCGTCGACGAGACCCCGGCACGCCAGGAGCCGGGCAACGTTTCCACCTACGGCCGCAGCACCAGCGGCGGCGGCAACCGTACCGGCGTGATCGCGCTGGTCGCCGTCGTCGTGCTGGCCGTGCTGGGCACCGTCATCTGGCTGGCGGTCAAGTGACCCTCGCGCGGGTGACCCTCGTCCGGGTCACCCGCGCGACGGGAGTGGAACACCTCAGCAGGGCTTGCGCCAGGCGTTCAGCTCGAGCTTCTTCTGCATCGAACTGAAGCCCAGCGACTTGGCCTTGGCGCAGAACTGGTCCGTGTCGAGCTTGTACTCGACATGGAAGACCGCCTTGCCCGCCTTGACGAAGGGTGCGACGCGGTCGCACTCGTCGAACTGCGAGCACTCCTCGTTGACCGCGAAGTCGAAGTCCGGCAGCAGCGCGGGGATCTGGTCCAGGTCGTTCTTCAGGCCGATGGCCAGGCCGCGTTCGTGCGCGAGCCGGGCCAGCATCCGGTTGTACTTGAGCTGGTCGTCGGGCGTCAGCGGGAAGCCGCTGTTCTGGTTGTAGGCCTCGATGGTGTCCGGCTCGATGGCGTCGAAGCCCTTGCTCTTGCACATGTCGAAGCGGGCGGCCATCAGCGGCTTCAGCTGGTCGAGCTTGCGGATGTCGAACCACTTCTCGCCCTTCCAGCCGGTGTCCGAGCCCTGGAGGGCCTTGGCGAAGGCGGTGGCGTCCGGGCGGAAGTTCTCCCAGGAGCCGGCGTTGAGGTAGCAGATCACCTTGCGGCCCTTGGCGTGCAGCGCGGCCACCACCGAGGCGTCGTTCTCGAAGCCGTCGATGTCGTAGACCGGGACGTCCACCGACTGGTCCACGGTGCCGCCGCCGAGCTGCCACTGCCAGGCCAGGCCCGGGGTGGGCTGCCAGCGGGCGCCGGTCGGCGGCGGGGCGGTGGTGCCGGGCGGGGTGGTGCCCGGGGGAGTGCTGCCGCTCGGCGTGCCCGGGGTCGCGCTCGTGGCGGGGTCGCTGGGCGTGCCGTCGGGGGTGCCCGGGTCGGTGGTGCCGGGGGTGCCCGGGGCGGTGGCCGCGGGCGGGGTGCTCGGGGAGCCGTCGGCCGAGTCGCCGTCGTCCTCCGAGCCGGAGCTGCTGCACGAGGTGGCCAGCAGGGCGGTGGCGGTGGCGAGGGCCAGGGCGGCCGGCAGGAGCCGGGTGCGGCGGTTCACGGTAGTCGAACTCCGGATCGGGTCAGGTCAGTTCAGCAGCGGTCAGACCGTACGGCAGAGTGCGCCAGGGGTTCTCCCCGGCGCCGGGGACGGCGCAGCCGACACCGGCCCGACGGGCGGCGATCAGGGCGGTGGCGTCCTGGGCGTGCTCGGACGGGACGTCGTAGACCAGGTGGCAGAAGCGGGAGGCCGCGTGCCGGCCGGTCCACAGCGGTTGCGTCATCGCGCGGTAGGTGTCCCAGTCCCCCTCGAAGGTGACCAGCAGGTCGGCCAGGCCGACCTCGGCGTAGCCCGGGTCGGGGTGCTCGCCGTGGCCGAAGATCACGGTGCCGCAGCCGGCCGCGCGGGCCGCCGTGGCCAGCCGCCGGTAGTGCGCCAACGCGCCCGGGTGGGTGGTCACCTGGTCGAGGTAGACGCCGGTGATGCCATGTCGCTGGCGGTACGTCAGGATGTCCGCGACCACGGCCGCGTGGGACCTGTGGCCGTAGTCGGTGTCGGTGTACCCGACCAACGGCAGTCCCGCCGCGCGGAGTTCTTCGGCAGCCTCGGCGAAGACGTTGTCCGGGACCTCGCCCGGGCCGTCGGCGAGGTTGAGCACGACGGCGGCGATCCGGTCGGGGTCGGCGGCGGCGACCGCCTGCCAGGCCGCCGGGTCCACCGCGGGGTGGACGTACAGCGGCACCAGCAGGCGGCCGTCGGGGTGGTGCCCGGTGGTCATGCGACCACCGGGGTCGGCGTGGGCTCGGCGGTGCTGAGCCACAGGTCGCGCAGGGTGTCGGCGAGGTCCGTCTCCGGGTGCCAGCCGAGCTCCCGGGCGGCGGCCGAGACGTCGGCCTGCTGCCAGGAGACCGCGGCCGAACGCTCGGAGCCGGCCCCGCTCTCGTCGATCCGGCCGGTGAAACCGGCCGCGGCGACCAGGCCGTCGGCGATCGCCCGGACCTGCTTGGCCTGCCCGGAGGCGAGGTTGAGCACCCGGGGGAGCGGACGGTCGGCCGCGACCGCCAGGCCGACCGCCTCGGCGACGTCCCGGGCGTCGACGAAGTCGCGGTAGGCGGAGAGGTCGCCGACCGTGACCACGCCGTCGGTGCCCTCGGGCGCCACCCGGCGCAGCTCGGCGGCCAGCCGGCCGGGCAGCGAGCCCGCCGGTGCGCCGGGGCCGACCGGGTTGAACACCCGCAGCACGACGGCGTCCAGCGGCGAGCCGGCCACCGCGAGGGAGCCGGCCAGCTTGGTCGCGCCGTACACGCCGACCGGGCGGGCGTCGGCGTCCTCGGGCAGCGAGCTGCCCTGTGCGCAGACGCCGTACTCGCCGGCCGAACCGATGTGCACCAGGCGGGCCTTCGGGACGCCGAGCTGCAGCGCCTCGCAGAGCACCGCCGGGCCGCGGGCGTTCACCTCGGCGAGCTTGACCGCGCTGCCGGCCACCGCGCCGGCGAAGTTGACCACCGCGTCGGGGGCCAGCGCGGCCAGTTCCTCGCCGAGCGGGCCGGCCTGGGCGGTGGCCAGGTCCAGCCGAAGGTCGTGAGTGGACCGCCGGCCCGCGGTCAGCACGGTGGCACCGGGCAGCGACCGCAGGACGGTGGTGGCGTGACGGCCCAGGAAGCCGTCGCCGCCGAGGAGCAGGATTCTCACGCGGCCCGTCCGTCGCTCTCGGCGCCCGCGGCGGCGGGCTCGTCGGACGTGTCGTCCGGGGCGGTGCGGGCGGCCGGGAGCGGCAGCTCCGCCACGCCCGGCACGACGCCGACCGACTCGAAGGGCATCAGGACCGGGCGGATGGTCGAGAACTCGGCGTTGGCCCGATCGTAGTCGTCCGGGCGGCCGATGTCGAGCCAGTAGCCGCCGAAGTCGTACGCGGCCGGCGGGGTCTTGGCGGCCAGCAGGTCCAGCACCAGCTCGTCGAAGCCCAGCGGCAGGCCGGGGGTGTACTTGGCGAGCGCCGAGCGCGAGACGCCGTACACGCCCATCGAGACGCGGTAGTCGATGCTGGGCTTCTCCTGGAAGCCGGTGATGGTGCCGGAGTCGGTGGTCAGCACGCCGAAGTCGATCTTGACCTGGCGGGCGTAGGTGGCGATGGTCAGCGGGGCACCGGACGTCTCGTGGTGCTTGAGCACCCCGGCGAAGTCCAGGTCGGTGAGGATGTCGCCGTTCATCACCAGGAAGTGCTCGGGCAGGCGGTCCTGCATGGTGAGCAGCGGGCCCATGGTGCCGAGCGGGCTGTCCTCGACGGCGTAGCCGACCCGCAGGCCCCACTGGGAGCCGTTGCCGACGTAGGCGCGGATGATGTGGCCGAGGTGGCCGATGGCCAGGGTGACGGTCTTGAAGCCCGCGGCGGCGAGCTGGCGCATCACGATCTCCAGGATCGCGTGCTGGTCGCCGATCGGAACGAGCGGCTTGGGAAGCGCGGTGGTGTACGGGCGGAGGCGGACGCCCTTGCCGCCGGCCAGGATCACTGCGTGCATGGTTTTTCCCCCACGGAAAGGATGTGCAGGCCACGAACCTTGGTTACCAGGACGAACATGATCGTGAAGGCGGTCAGACGTTGTAGATGTCGGTCTTGTAGCGAGCCAGGTTGGCCGGGTCGCGGAAGAACTCGATGGTCTGCTCCAGGCCCTGCTCCAGGCTGAACTGCGGGGCCCAGCCGGTGGCCTTGCGCAGCCGGGTCGCGTCCGCGACCAGGCGCATGACCTCGGAGTTGGTCGGACGGATGCGCTGCTCGTCCTCCTTCACCACCAGGTCGACGCCCATCAGCTTGCCGACCAGGGTGACCAGGTCGCCGACCGAGATCTCGCCGCCGGTGCCGGCGTTGAAGGTGCGGCCGACCACCGTCTCGGCGGGCGCGGTGCCCACCGTGCGGAAGGCGTTGGCGGTGTCCTTGACGAACGTGAAGTCGCGGGTCGGGCGCAGGTCGCCCAGGGTGATCTCGGTCTGGCCGGCCGCGACCTGCGCGATCACGGTCGGGATGACGGCGCGCATCGACTGGCGCGGGCCGAAGGTGTTGAACGGGCGCAGGGTGACGACCGGGGTCTCGAAGCTGGCGTGGTAGCTGTCCGCCAGCCGGTCCCCGCCGGCCTTGGAGGCGGCGTACGGGGACTGGGTGTTGATCGGGTGGTCCTCGGTGATCGGCACGGTCTGCGCGGTGCCGTAGGTCTCGCTCGTGGAGGTGTGCACCAGGCGCGGGATCTCCAGGTGGCGCACCGCCTCCAGCACGTTCAGGGTGCCGGTGACGTTGGTGTCCACGTACGAGTGGGGAGCGCGGTAGGAGTACGGGATCGCGATCAGGGCGGCCAGGTGGTAGACCGCCTCGGTGCCCTTGACCAGGCCGTTGACCGAGCCCGGGTCCCGGACGTCGCCGAGGATGATCTCGACCGAGTCCAGCACCTCCTCGGACAGGGTCTCCAGCCACCCGAAGGAGGAGAAGGAGTTGTACTGGACCATCGCGCGGACGTGGTGCCCGTCGGCGACCAGGGTCTCGACGAGGTGGGAGCCGATGAAGCCCTCGGCTCCGGTAACCGCGACGCTGCTCATGCGGGGTTCGCTTTCTCGATCTGCCGGGGCGGCCGGACGCTCTGTGGTGGTCGGCCGCCGGTGGCCCGGTGGGTGTCTCAGGTGAAGCGGGTACAGCGGTGCACGCGAAGGAGGCGTGCGGGATATTCGATGTGGATCAGAACTGGTTCGGATGTGGTGCGGGTGGTGCGGGTGGATCAGCGGTGCTGGGTGGTGCGGCCGAGCGCGGGCCCGGCGATGGCGGTGAGGAGGACGGCGGCCGCCCCGCAGCCGGTCAGCTGCAGGACGATCGGATCCACACCGGTCAGCAACCCGGCGCTCTCGGCACCCGCGGCGGCCAGACAGATGAGGGCGGTGCTCCAGCTGAACCCGAAGGCGTTCAGCAGCAGCGCCAGCCAGAGCGAGCCGCCGAGGAGCAGCATCGCGCCGAGCTGCGGCACGCCGAGCGCGGGAGCGCCGGGCCACAGCACGGTCGCGGCGGCGTCCAGCGCGGCCACGGTGGTGAGGTAGATGAACAGGCAGCCGAGCAGGATCCCGCCGGTGCGGCGGGTGAACTGGCCGCTCGTGTGGCTGATGCGCAACGCGGCCACCGCCATCGCCCGGTAGCGGAAGAGCAGCCACTCGGCGAGACCGAGACTGAGCGTCAGCGCGATCATGGCCGGGCCGGTCGGGGTGGTCGACGTCGCCTGCGTGGCGTGGCCGCCGGTCTGCACGGCCTGGTGGATGGTCGTGCCCAGGCCGGCGATCAACGTGAGCGCGCCGCAGGCCAGGCCGAACAGCAGGTGCGGGACCTCCTGGCGGAGCGGCAGCTTCAGCGACACGGACTCGCGTTCACCGCCGCGGACACAGACCAGCAGCTCCCGGACGGCCAGCCCGGTGGCCAGCACCACCGAGGCGAGCAGCACGACCGTACGGACCACCTGCGGGACGTCCGCCGCCAGCACCACGCCCGCGCCGACCGAAGCCGGCGCCAGCGCCAGCAGCAGGAACTTCTCCCGGCCGAGCACCAGCAGCACGGTGGCCGCGCCCAGGTAGCAGGACTGCCCGGCGGCGAAGCACAGCGCCCCGAGCGGCCCGCCCACCACGTACGCGGCGGCGGCCGCGATCAGCGCGCCGAGCGGTGCGCCGACGGTCAGGCAGACCGCGGCCTCCCGACGGCGCAGCCGGCCCAGCCAGCGGTACGCGCGGTGCGCCAGGGCCTGGTTGAAGCCCCAGCTGACCAGCGTGGCGATCGACAGCGCGAGCATGCCCGAGGGCAGGCCGAAACGCATCCGGGCGGTCGCGAACAGGTTGGCGCCGAGCAGGTAGCCGAGGCCGGGCAGGGCGAACACCAGGCCGCGCACGACGCAGCGCCAGGGGTCGGCCCGCCAGGGATTGGCGAACTCGGAGCTCTGGCCGGGGTAGCGGCGCGGGACCTTCTCGAACAGCTCCTCGGCGACGGTGAACGCGTCGGGGCGGCCGTACAGCAGGGCCGCCTGCTCGTCCGAGAGGCCGTCGGACTCCAGGATGGCCGCGATCTCGTACGGGTGGACGGCGTCGGCGCAGATGTCCCGCAGACGCTCGGCGAGTTCGTCCAGCGGGTCCGCGGAGAGGCCGAGCTGCTCCTCGGGCCCGGGCTCGGGCTCGGTCGGGGCGGGACGGCGGAGCTTGAGCGGCAGCGTGCGCAGCTGCATCGTCCGCTCGGAACCGCCCTCGTCCGGAACAAGACGCAAAGGACCGCTCATGCGCCCACCTCGCTCGGCTCGGGCCGGGCGGTGGCCAGCTGCTCGTCCCAGTCGGGGCTGGGGGCCTGGTCGGTGACGGCCACCATGCCGCCGGGCATCCAGCGGGCGGTGCCCAGGAGCTCGGTGTAGATGCTGCGGAAGCCGTCGATGTTCTGGCGCAGCGTGAACTGTTCGATCACCCGCAGTCGGGCTCCTTCGCCGAGCCGGGCGCGCCGTTCGGCGTCGCGCAGCAGCTCGATCGCGGCGGCCGCCATCGGCTCGGGCTCGCGCGGCGGGACGACCAGGCCGGTGTCGCCGACGGCCTCGCGGACGCCGCCGACGTCGGTGGAGACGGTCGCGCGGCCGCAGGACATCGCTTCGATCAGGGTGAACGGGAAGCCCTCGCTGATGCTGGAGAGCATGACCACGTTGCCCGCCGCGTAGGCGTCGGTGATGTCGGCGACGCGGCCTTCGAAGGCCACCGAGTCGGCTATGCCGAGTTCGGCGGCCAGGGTTATGCAGCCGTCCCGGTAGGCCTCGCCGCCCTTGGGCGTGCCCCCGAAGAGCCGCAGCCGCGCCTCGGGGATCTCGCGGTGGACGATGGCGAAGGCCCGGATCAGCGTCTCCAGGTCCTTGATCGGGTCGACCCGGCCGGCCCAGCTGAGGGTCGGGGTCTCGGGTTCGGGGCCGGCGGGCGGGAAGGCCGCCGGGTCCACCCCGTTGTAGACGGTGCGGATGTGCGCGGACGGCGTGCCGCCGCGCTCCTCCCAGCGCCGGTTGTACCGGTTGCCGGGGGTGACCAGCGCGGCCACCCGGTAGCTCTCCTCGGCGAGCATCCGGTAGAAGCCGAGCAGCAGCGCCTTGACCGGCCAGCGGTACGGGCCGGTGCGGTAGCCGAGGTAGCGCTCGCGCAGGTAGATGCCGTGCTCGGTGAGCAGAAACGGTACGCCGTACTGCTGGGCGGCGATCAGCCCGGGCAGGGTGGCGAGGCCGCCGCTGGCCGCGTGCGCGACGCCGTCCTTCGGCGGCTCGACCGAGAGCGGCCGCAGGGCGTGCTCCAGCAGGTCGGTCGCGTTCAGGGCGTCGTGCAGGGTGGGCCGGGAGACGGCGGTGGGCAGGTAGTCCCGGGTCCACACGTGCTGGAGGGTACGGAGCGCACGCTCGCTGCGCAGCGCCGGGCTGAGCAGCCCGCGCCGGGCGAGGTCGGCGAAGCCGTACAGCTCGGTGCCGAAGTGCGTGGTGTAGACCGGATCGAGGATGGAGTGCAGGAAGCGCTCGTACGCGTTGAGGAAGCGCCGCATCTCCTTGCCGCGGGGCGGCCTGGCCTCGGAGGCCGGGCCCCACAGTGGAGCGGTCGTGACCGACTTGACGTTGGCGGGCAATTCCCAGGCCAGTGCTTCGTGGCCGGTCCCGGTGACGGCGATGACGTCGAAGTCGACGTCCGGCATGCCCTGAACGAGCTGGTCGCACCAGACACTCACGCCGCCGTGCTGGTGCGGATACGTCCCCTCGGTGAGCAGGGTGACGCGCATCTCCTGTCCCCCCTCCTGTTCTTGCGTCGGTTCCGGCCTGGGTGGCCGGAACGGGCGCCGTGGCGGGGTCGGGCCGGTTGTCCGGTCCGACCCCGTCAGCGGCTGGTACGGGTTACCGGTTGCCGGAGCGTCCGGTGGTGCTGATCGGCGTGGCCGTCCCCCCAGAGGCCTTGCCGTTCTTCGCCGCGGTCTTGTCGCCGCGGCCGTTCTGGCCCTTGTCGCCGTGACCGTTGTTATCAGCGGTCACGCCCTTGCCGGGCACCGGGGCCCCGCTGCCCGGCACCAGGGACGGGGCCGGCTTGCGGGTGGTGTCGCTCGGGCCCACCGGGACCGGGGTGGCGACGCCCTGCGGGACGACCGTCTTGTCCGCCGGCGCCGGGGCCGGGACGGACTTGGCGGCGACGCTCGGCGCGACGGGCGCCGGGGCGGCCGGGGCGGACGGCAGCTGCAGGGTGATGTTGCTCTGCAGGGCGCCCGGGGACACCCAGCCGGAGAGCGTACCGGCATAGGACGAACCGAAGGCGGTCGATCCGATGGCCAGCTTCTGAGCGGTTCCGGTCGGCATGGTGGCCTGGACCTGAACGCCGGCCGGCGCGTTGACCGTGACGGTGTTGCCGACCCGGTAGGCGGTGATCTGGCCGGCGGCGAGGGCCGTGTTCCAGGCCGCGCGCTTCTGGAACTCCTGGCCGATCTCGCGCTCGCCGAGGTTCACGATCGGGGTGTTGGCGGCGTACAGCGACCGGTAGGTCCCGAGGATCTTCTCCAGCACCGGGTAGAGGATCTTGTCCTCGGACAGGTTCGACTGGTGGATGAAATGCGGCCGCGGGTCGTTGTTCAGCACGTGGCCGAGGTCGATCCGGGCCTCCAGCGGCACGATGTACGACTGGTAGCCGGTGTTGACGTCCAGCGGCGCCGACAGGCAGGTCGAGTTGGCGTTGTTCTCGCAGACGCCGCTGCCGCCGTTGGCCTTGCTGGTGTAGATCCAGTTGTACTCGTCGGCCTCCTCCTTCGCCGTGCCGGCGTTGTAGAAGACGTTCATCGGGTACCGCGGCACGGTCAGCGTGGAGGAGCCGACGGCCCGCTGGGCGGGCTCGCGCGAGGCGTCGCTGCCGGTGAACTTGATGCCGTTCGCGGCCAGCGCCGGAGCCAGGTACGGGTTGTCGCTGGTCTCCTGCGGGGCGGTCAGCAGGCCGGAGTGCTCGCCGGTGACCAAGGCCTGCGGGTCGGGCTTCAGACCGTTCGCCGTGGCCCAGTCGAAGTTGTTCTTGATCTGGGTGGAGATGGTGTTCTGGTCGACCCAGACCGTGCCGCCCGAGGCGTTCTTGGTGCAGACCCACGGCACCACCGAGACGTCCTGGACGCAGCCCAGGTACGGGTGGGTGTACGTGTGGTTGACCCAGCGGTAGCTGTTCTGGTCGGCGATCATCTGGTTCGCCGTCGGGTCCACGGTGGTCGCGTGGTCGGCCTTCCAGTCCTCGCTGCCGCCACCGTTGAACACCATGTCGAGGGTGAAGTTGTTGGCGGTCTGCCACTGCTTGAGGTACTGCGCGTCGGCCTGGGTCATCCGGATCGGGTTGGCGGTGTCCGGGGTGCCGGGCGGGCAGGTGACGTCGCCGGGGGTGCACTTCAGCACGGTGTCCCAGCGGTCGTCGGCCAGGAAGACGTCGTCCACGTGGGCCGCGAAGTAGTTGCGGTCGTAGCCGAGGTGGACGCCCTGGGTGATCCAGTCGACCATGCCGCGGGCCAGCAGGCGGTACTGCTGCTGGTACTGGTTGTAGACGAAGGTGACGACCAGCTCCTTGCGGCCGTCGTGGGTGTACTCGCCGACCAGGGACCCGCGCGAGGTGGTGCTGGGGATCGGGGCGTCGACCAGCGGGACGAAGGAGGCACCGGCCGGGAGGTTGGCGAGCGGGGCCGCCAGGTAGCCGTAGCTCTCACTGACGCTCGGGTCGTTGTCCTCGAACGGGACACTGCCCTTGAGGTACCCGAACGGTCCCGAAGTTCCGGCCGAGGTGGTGGCGCCCTGGAATCCGTCGAGAGTACCGACGAAACCGGGATTCTGAGCGTAGTTCAGCCCCACCGCCGGACTGGCCCACGTGTACGCGTCGATCTGGCGGATGTTGAAAGCGGCTTCGTAGCTCGCGATGGCCGTCATCTCGGCGGCACTGTTGGGGAAGGGGTTTTCGTTGGGCAGCACGATGCCCTGGAACTTCCCCCGGGGCTGACCGTTCACCGTGTCACTCAGGAAAGCGGAGTTGATGACGGGACGGTTGGGGTCATTGAGGCTGATGACCTTGTACGGCGTGCCCTGGCTCTTCAGCTCTGCGGTGATGGCCGCGACCGAGGGGCCGCCGTCGTCGACGACCAGGATGGTGAGGTCGATCCTGGGCGGCGTGGTGTCGCCAAAGGCCAGGGTGGTCTGCAGGCCGCTGGCCAGCAGAACTGCCGCCGCGCACGCGGCGACTCTTCGGGTCGCTCGACCCATGGTTGATCCTCCCCTTGGGCCAGGCGTCGCGCTGCTCGGCGCTCG
This sequence comes from Kitasatospora sp. NPDC034035, assembly GCF_055575755.1. Classification (NCBI taxonomy): domain Bacteria; kingdom Bacillati; phylum Actinomycetota; class Actinomycetes; order Kitasatosporales; family Streptomycetaceae; genus Kitasatospora; species Kitasatospora sp. NPDC034035. The sequence continues at coordinate 137,158 of NZ_JBVISA010000020.1, forward strand.
CCTGCCCGTGTAGCTGTTCGCGGGCAGCAGGCTGCCCGGGGCCCATCCTGGTCGAGGGTCGGCCGTGCGAGGGACCAAAAGGGCGAGAGTGCAGCGAACCTGTTACCAACGTTCATGGCGATGCCATGAAGGCGCTGATTGTGACCGGAACTGTACCGGTGGCGCAAATAATGAATTGAAAATGAAAAACCGGAAGCTGAGCGCTACACGTGGTTACCGACGGTGCGGCTCGTCGGTGCGGGCGCGACACCTACACTGTCGTCGTTGCGCATGACACTCTTGCACATCTTGCCGATCCAATGGGCAGGTTCATGCAATATCGGGCACCGCTGTGCCATGTGACAGTCCGAATATGCAATGGGGGCGCCCGTATGGCCGATCAGCAGACCGAGTCCGGGAGAATCGGGGGCGCACGGATATCGGCGTCGGAACCGGCCGGAACCGAGCTGGTCGGCCGCAGTCTCGGGCTGCGCGGCGCGGTCAACGCGCGTGATCTGGGCGGGTACCGGACCGCCGACGGGCGGACGCTGCGGTGCGGGGTGGCCCTGCGCAGCGATGGCCTGAACCACGTCACCGCCGAAGACCTGGGCCCGCTCGGCGCGTTGGGCCTGCGCCGGGTGGTGGACCTGCGCAGCATGGACGAGATCCGCGACGCCGGCCAGGATCGCCTCCCCGGCGGCGTCATGTTGCATCAACTGCCGTTGCTGGCAAAGGACTTCGACATCTATCTGATGATCAGGGGAGCCCTGGCCGACCCCAGCCCGCAGCGGCAGCGCGCGCTGCTCGGCGAGGGCCGGGCGAGCGCGACGATGGCCGGCCTCTACCGCTGGTTCGTCACGAACCCGGTGGCACGCGAGCGCTTCGCCGCCCTGCTGCGCCTCCTGGCCGCCCCGGACGGGCCGCCGCTGCTGTTCCACTGCTCGGCCGGCAAGGACCGTACGGGATGGGCGGCAGCGCTCCTGCTGACCGCCCTCGGGGTGGACCGCGAGACCGTCGTCGCCGACTACCTGCTCACCAACGAGCGCTCCGCCGCGGTCGTCGACCGGGTGCTGGACGACTTCGCCGCCCGCGGCCTGATGCGCGAACCCGAACTCCTCCTGCCGGTCTTCCGGGCCGACCGCGCCTACCTGGACGCGGCCTTCGCGGAGGTCGAGGCCGGCTGGGGCGGCTTCGACCCGTTCTGGCGGGAGGGGCTCGGGCTGGACGACGACGTGCTGGCCGGACTGCGCGTCAACCTGCTGGACGGCAGCTGAAGTCGAGCAGCTGAAGTCGAGGGCGCGGCTCGGCCCTCGCTCGAAGTCGGGGGACGGGCTCAGCTCCCGCTGATCAGCCCTCGCTGATCAGACCCTCGCGGAGCTGGGTGAGCGTCCGGGTGAGCAGCCGGGAGACGTGCATCTGCGAGATGCCGATCTCCTCGCCGATCTGCGACTGGGTGAGGTTGCCGAAGAACCGCAGCATGATGATCCGCCGCTCGCGCGGCGGCAGCTTGGCCAGCAGCGGCTTCAGCGACTCCCGGTACTCCACGCCCTCCAGCGCGAGGTCCTCGTAGCCCAGCCGGTCGGCCAGCGGCCCGTCGCCGTCGTCCTCGCCGGAGCCGGAGTCGAGCGAGCTGGCGGTGTACGCGTTGCCGACCGCGAGGCCCTCGACCACGTCCTCCTCGCTGACGCCCAGGCAGACGGCCAGCTCGGCGACGGTGGGGGAGCGGTCCAGTCGCTGGGACAGCTCGTCGCCGGCCTTGGTGAGCGCCAGCCGCAGCTCCTGGAGCCGCCGCGGCACCCGGACCGACCAGCTGGTGTCCCGGAAGAAGCGCTTGATCTCGCCGACCACGGTGGGCATCGCGAAGGTGGGGAACTCCACCCCGCGCTCCGGGTCGAAGCGGTCGATCGCCTTGATCAGGCCGATGGTGCCGACCTGGACGATGTCCTCCATCGGCTCGTTGCGGCTGCGGAAACGCGCGGAGGCGTACCGGACCAGCGGCAGGTTGAGCTCGATCAGGGTGTCGCGGACGTAGGTGTGCTCCTCGCTGCCGGGCTCCAGTGCGGCCAGCCGCAGGAACAGCGAGCGGGAGAGCGTCCGGGTGTCCAGCCCTGCGCCGGGCGGTGCCTCGGGTGCCGGGTCGGCGCCGAGCGGCGTCTTTGGTGCGGCGTCGGGGCCGGGCGGCTCGACGGACTCGACCCGCTGCCGCGGGACCAGGGCCTCGGCGACGGCAGTGCCGTTGGCCTGACCAGCGTGGATCTCCGCAGTGCCCAGCTCTCCGGACATGCACCCACCCCCTCGTGACTGTCACTTGAACGGGGGCCCTCGCGCGGAGGTTCCCGGCGGGGCCCTCCCCCCTCCATACCGGAACACGGTGCACGGCAAACCCGAACGTCGCAAGATGTCACACGGGGGTAACGCGCTGCAATCTCATTCTTCCCAGGAGTTGCCGGTCCGAAGCCGGGTGAGGATCCGCGAGAGCAGCCGCGAGACGTGCATCTGGGACATCCCCAGCTCGGTGCTGATCTGGGACTGGGTGAGGTTGGCGAAGAACCGCAGCATCACGATCCGGCGCTCCCGCTCGGGGAGTTGGACCAGCAGGTGGCGGACCATGTCGCGGTGCTCGACCTCGGCCAGCGCGGAGTCCTCGTAGCCGAGCCGGTCGAGCAGGGCGAGCCCGCCCTCGTGCTCCTGGGCGGCCTCGAGGGAAGCCGCGTTGTAGGCCCGCCCGGCGTCCAGGCAGGCCCGGACGTCCTCCTCGGGGATCCGCAGGCTGGCGGCGATCTCCGGCACCTTGGGCGCCCGCCCGTGCAGCACCGTCAGTTCCTCCATCGCGCCGCTGACCTGGACCCACAGCTCCTGGAGCCGGCGCGGGACGTGCATGGTGCGGACGTTGTCCCGGAAGTAGCGCTTGATCTCGCCCAGGATGGTGGGCAGCGCGTAGGTGGGGAACTGGACGCCGCGCTCGGGGTCGAAGCGGTCGATCGCGTTGATCAGGCCGATGGTGCCGACCTGGACGACGTCCTCCATCGGCTCGCTGCGGCTGCGGAAGCGGGTGGCCGCGTAGCGCACCAGCGGGATGTTCACCTCGATCAGCGCGGCCCGGACCCGCTCCCGCTCGGGGGCGTCCGGGGGCAGCTCGGTGAGCCGCTCGAACAGCACCCGGGTCAGCGTCCGGACGTCCACGGCGGGCCGGCCGCCGGGGCCGCCGCGCAGGCCGTCCGGGCGCAGCTCGCCGGCCGGGCTGATGATCGCAGCCAGAACCTCGTCCACGGACACGTCACCCCTCCCATAGTCGACAACGGCGGCGGGCCCTGCGGATCGGGTGTCGCGGCTGGTTCACCACCTCGCCATGTCCGGCAAAACCGGTCATAGCATCACAAGGTGGGCACAGGTCGGGCAAGCACCCGGTGGAGGTGTGTTGGTCGGGTGTTCAACCTTTACCGGGTCCAGCGGTGAAGCGCCGCAAGGGTCGTTCCGGGACAGAGCACGGCGCCCCGTCCGGAGGTCGGACGGGGCGCTGCGGGCCGTCCGAGGGAAGGACGGGGACGGACTCCGGGCGGGAGCGGGCCGGGATCGGTTCGCGATCGGGCCGGGACCGGGCCGGGATCGGGTCGGACGGGGGCTCAGACCTCGATGTCGGCGATCACCCAGGTCGCGAACTCGCGCCACTGGCCCGCCGCGGCCTGGTGGGCCGGGTGGGTCAGGTAGGCCTGCAGGGCGGTGCGGTCCTCGACCAGGCTGTTGATCGCATAGTCGTACGCGATGTCCCGCTCGGTGGTGTTCCAGCCGCAATCCCACTCGCGCAGCTCGGGGATGACCGCGCCGAGTTCGGAGAACGCCTTGGCGCCGGCGAACGCGCGCTCGTCGTCCTTGCTGACGCCTTCGTTGAGCTTGAACAGAACCAGGTGCCGGATCACGATTGCCGCTCCTCGCGGACGGGGGGTGAGGGTCCCGCCCACCGTAGCCGGTGTGCCGAGGTCGGTGGACGGCCGTCCGCCACCCGGGCGCGGGCCACCTGCCCGGGCCGGTCCACTCGAGCGGCGGTCCGCTCGGTCGGCCCGATCTACCTGGTCAGCCTGGTCACCCGGTCACCCGGTCTACCTGATCAGCCCGGTCATGAAGGTGCCGACCGCCTTGGCCGCGTTCGAGATGCCCTCGAACCCCAGCTGGACGAGTTCGGCGGACCGGGCCGGCGACGTGATGATCGAGTAGAGCACGAAGACGAGCAGGAGGACCATGCCGATCTTCTTCGCCTGCGCCATCGGGTGACCTTCCTCCCAGCTGTGGGCCGCCGTCGTTCGGTCCCCGAGCGGCCTGCAGGGGGCAGCTTATCCACCCGGACGGGCTATCAAGTGTGTGACGCGTTCGGCCGGCGGGACGAAGGTCCCCGCGAGTGGGGCCTTTCTCCGGGTGCCCGGCCGCGACCCGGGCGGCAGGATGGATGACGTACCGAGGATCTGGCAGGAATCCCCGGTACGTGGATCCGGAGCTCCCCGCTGTGGGACCGGCCGCCGCGGCTTCCCCCCGACGCGGTGCCGGTTGTGGGACTCCGTCGGGGGAGCGGTCAGTCCCCCCGAGCCGCTCCCCCTCCAGGCTCCGTACGAGCCGGGTGTCGGTGGTCGTCGGCCCGGTGTGCGGAGCCATTTCCATGTCAGAGGGCGGACACGTCCGAGGGTGCGTCCGTCCGAGGGCGCGCGGAAACGCCGAGGGCCCGTCCGGATCGGACGGGCCCTCGGGCTTTCTGGCGGTAGCGGTGGGATTCGAACCCACGGTGGAGTTGCCCGCACACATGCTTTCGAGTTCTGAGGTGGCGATCAAGGGCCTTGGTCGCCGCCCTGGTGAAGGCCGTCCCACCTCGTTCCCGCCGGTTTCCTGAACTGTGGCGAACTCTGGCGACCGGGGATGAACGAGACGAGAACTGAGACGAGAATCGTGGCCCGACCAGCGCCCCCACTACGAGTCATTCCGAAGTGATCGTGATCAGCTTGTCGATGGGCAAGGGGCCATTCGGGGGTGTGCTGCTGATCAGTGGACATGCAGGCCTCCCGCGCCAAGGCGGGCTTCGCATCCCCTGAGAAGCCGGCGAAGTAGATGACGCTCGCCGCGCAATGGAGGCCGGAGCTGGTGCTGCGTGTCCCGGGTCGCTTACGACAGCTGCCGAATCGCTCCGGGGTTCAACTCAGCTGGTCGCGCACGAGATCAAGGAATGCCTGTCGGCTCGGACGGATGTGCGCCCAGACCTTCTCGTCCTGCGGATCTTCCGGATCTTCGGGACCCTTCCTGATCACCTCCTGCACTGCCCACGCGAGGTTGCGTGCCGCTTCGCCGACCTCGGATGCGCACAGTACATGGATCGTCTTCTGCATCACCCACACCCTGTCAAGGACCTGCCGTGCCCGGGCCTGCCACTGCTCGTCAGCCAGGTTGTGGTGATACCGATCCACCGCGACTCGTTCAGCTTCCTGCACCGCAGACAGAAATTCGATGAGGTGAGTAAGCCGCTCGTTGCGGCGCGCCTCGGCACGTTCACGAGCACTGCGGCGCGCCTCGCCGCGTTCCAAGGCGCGTCCTGCCGAGCGCTGGGCCAGCATCGACATGAGCCCGCCGAGCAGGACGCCGATGAGCGGCGCAAGCGTTGTCCACACAACGTCCGACTATGACATCGATGGCGTGAACACGGTACGGGGTTCGGGCAATCTCGGGCGGGGGCCGGGACGCGGCCAGGTCGTCGCCGCCTTCGACAACGGCGGGCAGCAGACGGCGGAAGATCTGAGATCTTCGCGCTGCCCCTGGTCGCTCTTGGCCACAGCGCGGACCGGGAGATCCAGCACGGGCGGCCATGGCTGCGACGTCCGGTCTCGGTGGCGCGCTGGCCTACGGCGTCGCTGTCTGGCCTCCCACTTGCGGCCCGAGAAGAATGCGCCATGCGCCTACGGGTTCCCCCTGCTGAGCGCGTTCAGGTGCTCAAGGTACGTCTGCGTAGCCGCGACGGTCCTCCTGCTGCTCGGCGTGAGCGAGCGCGCGGTGATGGCCACCATGGGCTGGTCGTCCACCGCCATGGCCGCGAGGTACCAGCACATGGTGGATCCGATCCGCCGGGACATCGCCAAGCGGGTCGGCGGGCTGCTCTGGCAGTCGGCGGAGGCCCGCGCCGAGGCTGAGCCGGACGCCTCCGAGCAGGGCCCCGAAATGGGCAAGTGAGACGGAAACTGAGACGACGAACGAACGAAGCCCCGTCCGGATCCCGGGCGGGGCTTTCGTTTTTACTGCTCAGTGGCGGTAGCGGTGGGATTCGAACCCACGGTGGAGTTGCCCCCACACACGCTTTCGAGGTCTGTGCGGCCGTGTACGGCGGGGTTCGCCGGGGTTCCGACCCTTGGTGGGAGGGGTGTCGTAGGGGTGCGGTGAACCCCTGCGAACGGGGGTGAATGAGACCAGAACTGAGACCAGGGACCCTGTCGCTACCTGGGCGTTTTCCCGACTACGACTCCGGGCCGCCGATGCTCGCGGGCTGGGCGCTCAGCGCCGCCACGATCGCTTTCGTGGTCCACGTCCCGGCCGCACCCGGGCGGGCGCTCAGGTACTCGGCCGAGTTCTCCACGGACCAGCCGTGTGCCTCGCTCAGCCCGGATGCGAAGTTCCGGAGGTAGGCGGCCGACGGGCGGGTCACCACGGCGTCCACGCGCCGCCACGGGGCGGTGAACGTCAACACCGGGTAGCCGTCGATCTGCCCCGGGCAGACCAGCGTCTCGTAGCGGCCGGGCCCGAGCCGGACCTCTCCCGACGCCAGAACCGGCGCGAGGTCGACGTTCCGCCCGGGCACGTCGTGCATCTCCTGCGCCGCGATGTCGGAGAACTGTTCAGGAGTGATCAGGTAGGCCCGCGCCGGCATCTCGCCGTCATCCGTCTGGTCGTAGAAGCCCATGCCTCCGGTCCAGACCTTCGACTCCAGGGAGAAGTAGAGCTGCCCCGGCAGCAGCACGGGGAGCGCCGCGCGCGGCGGTCGGCGGTCGCGACACCCCGGGTACACCCGGGCGCCGCCCGGAGGACGGCCACCCGCGATGTAGTGCATCAGCCGGTCGAGGTGCATGTTCGAGCCGTAGGCCGCGTACCAGACAAGCTCTGGACTCGACTCGTGGTCGGTCAGGGGTTCTGGGCGTCGCGCGGTACTCAGAGCAGTCATGTCAGTCCGTAGAGACGTCGTAGCGAATGACGTGCCTGTCGCCGGGGAGGGTGGTGATCATCACCCGGAGCGGCTTTCCGTCCTTGTCGTAGCCGGTGCGGCGGTGGACCGCGACTGGCGTGGCTGCCGGAAGAACGAGCCGCTCGCTCTCGTCCCGGGTGGGCATCCGGATGGTGATCTCATCGCTGTACCGCACCTGGATCAGGCCGGCGCTGGCGAGCACGCCGCCCGGGGCCGACACGTCCTCGGGGAGCATCAGCGGCGTGTTCCGGACCAGCTCTTCTGGGAAGTAGGAGTCGGCGAGGGCGTACGGCTCGTGGTCGACGTAGCGAATTCGCTCGCGGACGACGGTCAGCGCGGTCGCGGGGTCGAGCTGGAGTTGGCGCGCTACCTCCTCCGGAGGCCGCCTGATCGATACCCGGATCTCCTGGCGCGGTTCCTGGCCGTTGGCGGCTATCTGGCTGGCCCACTGGTCGCCGGCAGTGTGGTTCGCCTCGTGGACCGACCGAGACTCCATCGTGGTCCAGTTCCACACGGCCGGCGTGTAGCTCTCCCTCACGAAGGTGCCGCGCCCCTGGGCGGACACCAGGAGTCCTTCGTCGGTCAGCCGGCCGAGTGCGAGTCGCACCGTGTTCCGGCTGACGTCGTACGTCGCGGTCAGTTCCTCCTCCGACGGAAGCCTCTGGCCGGGTGCCAACCGCCCCTGCTCTATCTGAAGCCGCAGGTCATCGGCGATGGCGTGGTAGCGCGGGGTCTGCTTGGCCATGTCTGATCTTCCTGACTTGGAGGACTTGTTCCAACAAGGTACCTCGAAGCGCTTGACGACGCGAGCACCCATGCCCCAAGCTCATGCCATCAGCTTGTTGGAACAAGTCAGCCAACAAGACCAGGTGAGATTGCATGCCTGGTGGGTCCTTCTTTGGGCTGCTCTGAGCTGCACAAACGCGCCTATCAATGGACGGCTACCGCCGTACCCAGGGCGAAGCGGCCTTACGGGGCCATGGTTCCCGGCGCCTTTTCAGTCCGGAGGGCAGTGATCGAAAGATCCGCGTCTGCCTAAAGCGGGAGCACGCTCCCGAAAGACGCAACAGCTCAACAACGAGTGTCTTTGGTCCCCGATCCGTGCCGCCTGTGGCGGGTCGGGGGTCATGGCTGCTCGTGACATGACGAGTGGTCTGGGCCCGCATGCGTCGGGGCCGCCGCGCCTTCCTTGGCCGGAGCGCGGCAGCCCCTGGGGCCCACACCCCATCGAGAGAAGAGGTAGACCCGTGAGGTCGATTGTTGCAGGCCAGCGCGCCGTGGGCTCCGAGGAGTTCGCGGAGCTGGCGTTGGGCGTGGACGAGGAGCTGTTCGCCGGCATCGCCGGTGAGTCGGCGCTGGAGTGCCAGGCCCGGATGGACGCCGCCGAGGACATCCTGGCGGATCTGCGCCGGGAGGACCCGGAGCTGGCCGCCTACGCCGAGCGTCTGCTGAAGACGGCGCCGGTGCCGCTGCGGCGCCGGCCGGGCGTCCGCCGGGGCCCGGTCGCCGGGCAGGTGGCGGCGTGAGGGCGGGGACCGCGCTCATGGCGCTCACGGTCGCTCACCACTCGCTCACGACGCGCTCTCTGCTCGCTGGGTGGTGGTCGCGGTGAAGGCGCCGATGAGCCAGGAACAGATCCGTTCGGCGGAGCGGGCGCTGGCCGTGGGCACCTGGACGATCACGCTCGGCGCGGTCCTCTACAGCGTGCTCACGGTGACACCGCTGATGTCCGGACACACCCCCAAGGGGTGGCAGTGGACGGCGCCGATCCTGCCGCTGGTCGTGGATGCGGCGGTGGTGATCGTGATCCGCATGGACAGCACGCTTGCCCGCCTCGGCGGCAACGGTGGCCGCTGGCCGGTCGTGCTGCGCTGGATGACCGGCCTGATGACCGTGCTGCTCAACGTGGGTCTGTCCGCTCTGAACCGGGATGCGGTCGGGGTCGCGGTCCACGCGGTGGCGCCGCTGCTGCTGATCGTCACAGCGGAAACCTCGCTCGCCTACCGGCGGGCGATCGCTGCCGCGCTGGCCACCCGTGAGGCCCGTGAGCGCGATGAGCGGGCCGAGCGCGAACGCCGCGCCGACGAGCGCCGCCGACAGGAACGCGAGGACCGGATGGCCGAGTACGACCGGGCCGACCGCGCCGAGCGTGAGCGCCGTGAGCACGAGGAGCGGATGGTCCTCGGGCAGCGTGAGCACGAGGAGCGCATGGTCCGCGAGGAGCGCCAGGAGCGGGCCCGCCGCGAGGACGCCAAGCGCGAGGAACAGCAGCGCCGGCAGGACGCCGAGCAGGCCGAGCGTGAGCGTCGTGAGCGCGAGGCGAGCGAGCGTGAGCGTCGTGAGCGCGAGCGTGAGCGGGACGCCGAGCGCGAGATCGAGCGGCTGCGGCAGGACCTCCTGTCCGCCCCGGCCGTGGACGAGCGCCTGCCCGAGGACCGGGCCCGGCTGAAGATCCAGACCTGCGTAGTGGCCGGCGTCCCGCAGCGCCGGGCGGTAGAGCTGACCGGCTGGTCGGCCGGATGGGTCGCCGCCCGCTACCGGGAGTTCGGCACGGCCGGCACGGAGCGTCCCGCCCTGCACGCCGTCCCGGCCGGCACCGAAGAGACCACCACACCGCACACCGAGGAGAAGGCATCGTGACCACCCTCGACAGCACGACCACCAGCGGCGAGCAGATCGGCGCCGCCGGCGCCCTGATGGCCATCCTCACCGCCCACGCCGACCTGCCCGCCCCGAGGTTCGACCTGCGAGAGACCCACGTGCCCGACACCGGCACGACGTGGGGCCTGCGCGCCACCCTCCACGACGACCTCGACGCGTTCGAGCAGTGGCGCGCCGCCCTCGACCTGGACCCCGCCGCCGTCGACCACAAGCACAACTACGGCAGCGCCCTGGCCTGGCTCATCGTCACCGGCACCGTCTACGGCGCCCCGGTCGAGCTGGTCGGCTTCTACAACCTGCCCGAACCCGCCACCACCTGGGCCTGACCGTGTCCCGGCCCCGGTTCTGGGATCCGCAGGGCCGCCGGTTCGGGGGCATCCCCACCTACCCGTGGAAGATGGCCCCGCCCGGCCTGCTCACCCGTCGACAGCTCCGCGCCAAGGGCCTGCGCCCCGGCGGACAGGACATCGCCGCACAGCTCATGTGGCGCTCCCGCCGCTCCACCAACGGTGTGCGCGTCGCCTACCTCTACCGCCTCACCCACGCCAAGCCCGTCCGCCCCATGACCGAGGGCAGGCGCCGGGCCCTGGCCGCCGCGAACACCGCCCGCCGCACCTGCCCCGCCTGCGGCCAGGACGCCGGATACGTCCTGCCCGCACACCTGGGCACCTGCCTGCGCTGCGCCGACGCCATGCCCCTCGCGGCATGACACCAACCGACTCGCCCACACCACAGCCTTCTTGGAGCCTGCCATGACCAACGTCCGCGCTGCCCGCTTCGCCGCCGCCTACGCCCTCTTCCGCGCCGCCGCCGACGTCGCGGACCACTGGATCCAGACAGACCACCAGGCCTCGACCAAGGGCCACCACGACCACAACGACGGGCAGTCCAGCGCGGCCGGCCGCCGCGCTTGTGCCGCCCACGTCGCCGCCTACACCGCCACGCAGGCCGCCGCCCTGCTGGTCGGCGCCCGCCTGCTCGGCGTCCGCCTGCGGCCCGGTCCGACCGTCGCCGCGCTCGCCCTCTCCGCGACCACGCACTACATCGCCGACCGGCGCGAGCCCCTGCGCAAGCTCGCGGACGCCACCGGCAAGGGCCACTTCGTGCGCCTGGCCGACCACGGCATGAACGGCGCCTACGCCCTCGACCAGGCCTGGCACCACGCCTTCGAGACCGTCGCCGCCCTCATCGCCTCCGCCTGAACACCGCCCCACCAGCCACGCCGGGCCCACCGGGCCCGGCCCCACCTGATCAGAAGGAAAAGAACCATGGGCTTCTTCAGCCGCAAGAGCAGCAACGACAACAGCAACAACCACGGCTACGTCTCCGGCCGGAACGACCCGCCGCTGGACCTGACCGGCGGACGCGGCGGGCGCCGGGACTACCGGGCGGAGCACCGTGCTTCGTTCACCGAGGCGGAGTTGGAGCCGTACGCGCACTGCAAGGGCGGCCCCCTCTACGGCCTCAACCGCAACCCGGACGGCAGCCCGGAGACCATGCGCCAGCACATGCGCCGTGAGGCGGAGGAGCAGGCCCGCGAGGAGAAGGTGCGCCGCTGGGGCCGGGGCTGACCGGCCGAGGGGCGGCCGGGCCCCGCCGCTCCATCCCCTGACCACACCTGCCCTGCCCTGCCGCTAATCATCACCCCGGGACGGCCGCCCAGCCTGGCAGCGTCCGGCCGTCCCGGGGCCCCTTTCCGCACCACAAGCGCAGTGAGGAAGGAAGCCCCAGTGAACCACCACACCCCCGGCGACGACGCCGAGAACGAGCTGTTCGCCCGCCTGGCGGCGGAGATGGCCGAGGACGGCGTGGTCGACCTCGACAAGGCCCGCGCCGAACGCCGCCCCACCGCGACAGCCCTGGACGACGGCAGCGACGGGGACGACGACGGCCCGTCCGTCTACGTCGACCAGCCCGTCACGGTGCCGCTGCCGGTGCCGGAGGGCACCCGCCGCCCGATCCTCCCGGCGTGGCTGCTGTCCAAGGCCGAGCTGAAGACCCAACTCGCCTACACCGCCGGGCGGATGGGACACACGGCGGCCTACCACGCGATCCGCACCCCGCTCTACGCCGCCCGCCTCGCCGGGCGTGCCCCGCGCGGCACCGCCCGGGCCCTGACCTTCCTCGGCCGGTGGACCTCCGACGCCGAGGGGCAGCCGCTCCGCGCGGCGGCCGCCCGGCGCGAGGACGCCGAGCTGTACCTGAAGCTCACCCGCCAGCGCGACAACCGGGTCCGGCTGCGCTCCCTGATCACCCTGCTCGGCAGCGTTTTCGGCCTCACGGCGGTGGTGGTGTTGTGGGTGCTGACCAGCACCGCCACCCTGATGGCGCTGGCCTCCGCCGTGGTGCTCGCGTTGGGTGTCGCCGGGGCGCCAGCGGACGAACCGCTGATCGGCCGGGCGGTGGTCAAGGCCAAGGCGCCCAAGCTGACCTCGGACATGGTGGTGCGCGCGCTGGAGTCGCTGGGCATCGGCGGGATCACCTCCGCCAAGTCCAAGGGGTCTGGCATCACGTTCCCGGCGCCGATCATGCGCGACGGCCCGGGGTGGCGGGCGGACGTCGAGCTGCCGCACGGCGTCGAGGTCGCGGACGTGATGGGCAAGCGCGGTCAGCTCGCCTCGGGCCTGCGCCGCCCGCTCGGGACCGTGTGGCCGGAGCAGGCCCCGGGTGAGCACCCCGGCCGGATGGTGCTGTGGGTCGGGGACCAGGACATGGCCACGGCCAAGCAGCCCGCGTGGCCGCTCGCCCGAAAGGGCACGGTCGACCTGTTCGACCCGGTCGCGTTCGCCACCGACCAGCGCGGTGCCTGGGTGAACGTCACCCTGATGTTCATCGCGGGCGTGATCGGCGCCGTCCCGCGCATGGGCAAGACGTTCCTGCTCCGTCTGCTGCTGCTGATCGCCGCACTCGACCCCCGGGCCGAGCTGCACACCTACGATCTCAAGGGCACCGGTGACCTCGACCCGGTCGGCGAGAAGGTGAGCTACCGCCACCGGGCCGGTGACGACGACGAGGACATCGAGTACGCGATCGCCGACCTGCGGGAGCTGCGCGCCGAGCTGCGGCGGCGCACCAAGGTGATCCGGTCCCTGCCCCGGGACGTGTGCCCGGAGTCGAAGGTGACCAGCAAGCTCGCCGACAACAAGAGCTTGCGGTTGCACCCGATCGTCGTCGGGGCGGACGAGTGCCAGGTCTGGTTCGAAAACCCCAAGTATGGGGCCGAGTTCGAGGAGATCTGCACCGATCTGGTGAAGCGCGGCCCCGCCACGGGGATCGTGCTGCTGCTGGCCACCCAGCGCCCCGACGCCAAGTCCCTGCCCACGGGCATCAGCGCGAACGCGATCCTGCGGCTGTGTCTGAAGGTCATGGGACAGACGGAGAACGACATGGTCCTGGGCACCTCCGCCTACCGGCGCGGCGTGCGGGCCACCACGTTCACCCGATCCGACCGGGGCATCGCCTACTACATCGGCGGTGAGGGCGCCGACGCGCAGATCATTCGCTCGGTGTTCGTGGACGCCCCCGCCGCCGAGGCGATCGCCCAGCGCGGCCGGGAGGCCCGCGAGAGCGCCGGGCTGCTGACCGGCCACGCCGCCGGCGGCACCGACACCGCCCCCGCGACCGCGCCGCGCTTCGACCTGCTCGCCGACATCCTCGCCGTCATGGGACCGGACGAACCGAAGCTCTGGTCGGAGACGATCGCCGCCCGCCTCGCCGAACTCCGCGCCGACGCCTACGGCCCGTGGGGCGAACTGGAAGGCCGCGCGAAGGCCGACCAGATCGCCACCGCGCTCAAGCCCTACGGCATCACCACCGGCCAGGTCTGGGGCACCACCGACACCGGCAAGGGCGCCAACCGGCGCGGCGTCGAACGCGACCACATCACCAAGGCCATCACCGAGCGCGACAAGAAGCGCGACGCCGGATAGCCCCGGCGGGCCCCGAAACGGTCGCTAGGCCTAGCAAGCACCCTCGCTAGACCTAGCGACCCCGCTAGCGAACCGAACATGCCCTGATCAGGGGCCTAGCGGCTAGCGAACCCGCCGCTAGAGCCCCGGAAACCGCCCCCGGAGGCACCCATGACCCCCCTGATACTCGCCTCGCTGGCCGCCGCCATGTTCGCCGCGCTCTGTTACGCAGCGTTGTGTGCCGCGAGCCCGTTCGGCGACTGCCGCAAGTGCGACGGACTCGGCTTCCGGCTCACCAACGACCGGCGCGGCAAGCCCAAGCGCGGCAAGCACTGCCGCCGCTGCCGGGGCGTCGGCAAGCGCATCCGGGTGGGCCGCCACCTCTACAACGTCGCCCACCGCACCTGGACCGCCGGCACCAACTAGCCCCACCCCGCAGACCCCGCCCGCCCACCACTCAGCCCGGGAGAACCCGCATGAACGTGACCCTCTCCGTCGCCGCTGTCACCGGCCTGATCACCATCACCCTCGTATGGACCAAGCGCGTCGGCGCCGGCACCGCCCTCGTCGTCTGGCTGTCCGGCCTCACCGCCGCCTCCACCGGCCTGGCCGGGCCCGTCAACAACCTGCTCGCCGCTGTCGTCTCCGCCATCAGCAGCCACTGACCAGCGGCCCGCCATGACCACGCCCGCCGCGATCCGGCCGCTCGCCGCCGTCCACCTGCGCGAAGCCCTCACCGCCGCCGCCAACCACGAACCGGCCGCAGCCCTCGCCGCGCTCATGCACATCGACCCCCAGTCCTGGACCGCGATCGAGCAGCGCGCCGCGTTGCTCGGCACCGACCTGGTCGATCTCCTCGCCCACGCCGCCCGCACCGGAGGAACCACGTGAGCACCACCACCGACGCCATCACCGCCGCCGTCCTGTTCGGCCCCGGCGCCCTGCTCGGCGCCGCCGTCCTCATCAGCCAGCGCGGCGCCCGCACCGACTCCGCAGCCGTGCTGCAGGTCCTCGCCGAGTCCGCAGCCGAACGCGCCAACCGCACCGCCGAGCTGGAGAGCGCACCGCCGGACGGCGGCGAGGGCGCCCCAGCCCCGACCGCCGAGCAGCCCGCCCACCTCGCCACCGTCCACCAGTTCCCGAAGGGGCGGGTGCGGCGTGCGGCCTGACATCCCCACCGTCCCTCGGTGGCAGGGCGTGGACCTGTTCGCCGGCGTCGGCGGCCGCGACCTGCCCGCCCGCGCGCTCGGCATCCACGTGACCGGGATCGAGTGGAGCCCGGACGCGTGCGCCACCCGCCGCGCGGCCGGGCTCACCACCATCGAGGCGGACGTACGCCGCTACGGGCCCGGCGACTTCCCCGACGCCGACCTGTTGCTCGGCGGGCCGCCGTGCCAGCCGTTCAGTGCGGCGGGCACCGGCGCCGGCCGCCGGGCCCTGGCCGACATCGTCGCCCACGCCCACCGGCTCGCCGAGCGACAGACCGTCGCCCGCCACGGCCACAACCCCGTGGACGACCTGATCCGACTCGTCCTGGAACCGCTGCGCTGGGCGTTGGACGCCCTCGACGCCGGACGCCCGTTCGAGGCGATCGTGTTGGAGCAGGTCCCGGCCGTCCTGCCCGTCTGGAACACCTACGCCGCGATCCTGCGCGCCGAGGGCTACAGCGCCGTGGCGGGCACCGTGCGGGCCGAGCAGTACGGCGTCCCGCAGACCCGCAAACGCGCCGTCCTCATCGCCCGCAGCACCGGCACCGCCGCCCTGCCCGTGCCCACCCACCGGCCCTACACCAAGGGCACCCCCCGCACCGCCGGCGACCCGGCGCTGTCGCCGTGGACGGCCATGGGAGACGTCCTGCCCGAACGCGGCCCCTTCACGGTCGTCTCCAACTACGGCACCGGCGGCGACCCCAAGGCCCGAGGACGGCGCACCTCCGGCGAGCCGTCCGCCACCGTCACCGGCAAGGTCTCCCGCACCCGCGTCGTCTCCGACGACGGCACCGAGGACCGGTTCACCTGGGCCGAAGCCGGGCGCTTGCAGTCCTTCCCCGCCGACCACCCCTGGTCCGGCCGCGACATCGGCCAGCAGATCGGCAACGCCGTCCCGCCCCAGCTCGCCCACCACCTCATCACCGTCGCCATCGGCACCTGACGAAAGGCCACGCGCGTGTACGACGACTACGACCCGGACGAGTACGACACCGACAGCCTCGGGGACTGGCAGCCCGGCGAGTGCGACCACTGCGGCGGTGGCGAGCCGATCGAGACCCCGATCGGGCTCATCCACTGCGCCTGCCGGATCGGCCAGGGCGCCGACCCCGCCGACTGCATGTGCGGCCCTGACCAGGACTGACTTCGCCCGGAGCGGCCGGCCATCCCGGCCAGGAACCCCGGCCGCTCCGGTTCCCCCGCCCATCGAGACGAGGAGAACCCCCAGCATGACCCACCAGACCCACATCCGGGGAGAACACCTGCCCACCGCTCTCTCCTTGGCAGCCAGCGGAGTGCCCGTGCTGCCGTTGCGAGCCGGGAAGGTGCCGTTCGGCAACTGCCCGCGCTGCGTGGACAACGCGTGCGGCGGACGGCCGAACATGAAGACCCCCGGCCCCTGCAGCTGCACGCTGCCGTGCCACGGCTGGGCCGCCGCCACCACCGACCCCGACGTCATCAGCTCCCCGGCTTGGGCGCGGGCGTGGCGGGATGCGGCGGCGGTCGCCTACCACCCCGGCGGCGCCGGCCTGACCGTCGTCGACCTCGACAACGCCGACGCCATCACGTGGGCGCGCGGGGCCCTGCCCGCCACCCGGACCGTGTGCACCACGCGGGGTGAACACTGGCTCTACCGGGGCGCCATGTCCTCCGCCAACCGCGTGCGGCCCGGCGTGGACATCAAATCGACCATGGCGTACGCCCGGTGGCTCGGCCCCGGCACCGGCACCATGGCGGCCCTGCCGGACGTCGTTCGAGCCCTGGTCGTGAAGAAGCCCGCCCCGGTCCGGCCGGCGGCCGTTGCCGTGCCCGTCCCGCCCCGGGCCGGTGCGTGCCCCCACCGCACCCCGTCGTATCTGGCCCGGGGTATCGCCATGGCCGAGCAGCGGATCGCCGAAGCGTCCAGCGCGGTGCACGCCACCGTGTTCGGGGCGTTCCTCGCGGTGCTGTCCACGCACGGCCGGTGCGGCTGCCTCACCCAGGCCCACACGGAGCGGCTGTTCGTCGCCGCGCAGGCCCGGGGCGAGTCGCCGAGGCACTGCGCCGACGCGTGGACCAACGCCCTGACCAGGTTGGGGATGTAGCCGTGGCCGAGGACGAGAAGACTCCCGCCCGCGAGATCATCGCCGACTACGCGCAGACCCACTTCCGGTACTTCCGGACCGCCGACGGCACCGTGTACGCCCAGAAGACCGGCCACCCCGTGGCCCGGCCGATCCGCTCCCAGGGCACGACCGGCAGCCACCGCCAGGAACTCATGGTCGGCCTGTACCTGGACGGCGTCGGCGCCTTCAACGGAACCGCCCTCAAGGAGGCACTGGACTTGATCGAAGCACTCGCCCTGTCCGAGGAGGTGCAGCCCGTCCACATCCGCGTCGCCCCCGGGTTCGACGGGGCGACGTGGCTCGACCTCGGGCGCGCCGACGGCAAGTCCGTGCGCATCCACCCCACCGGCTGGGACATCACCGTCCCCGACCCGCGTGAGGTCTGCTGGCGGCGAACCCAGCTCACCGGAGAACTGCCGCTGCCCGTCAAGGACACCGACGGCAAGGGCGTCGACCTGCTGCTGCGGCTGACGAACTTCGCCAACGCCGCCACCGAGTGTCTGGCCCTCGCGTGGCTGATCGGCTGTCTCTCCCCGGGTGTGCCCGTCCCCGCCCCGTTCCTCACCGGCCCCCAAGGCGCGGGCAAGTCCACCGGCGGCCGAATGCTCGTGCGCATCATCGAGGGCATGAGCGGTGACCTGCGCCGGGCCCCGAAGGACGAGGAGAACCTGATCGCCGCCGTCGCGGCCGGATGGGTCACCGCCCTGGACAACCTCTCCCACATGACCCCGGACCTGTCCGACGCCATGTGCTGCATCGTCACCGGCGCCGAGAGCGTCAAGCGCGCCCTGTTCACCGACGGGGACGTCCACCGCTCCGCCTACCGCCGGCCCCTGCTCCTGACCGGCATCGACGTCGGCGTCATCCGGCCCGACCTCGCCGAACGCCTCCTCCCGTTGCGGCTGGAGCGGCCCCGCGTCCGCCGCACCGAGGCAGAACTGTGGGCCGAGTACGCCGAGGTGCTGCCCGTCGTCCTCGGGTCCCTGCTCGACCTCACGGTCACGGTCCGCGCCGCCGAGGCGGAGACGCCCACCGATCTGCGGATGGCCGACTTCGCCCACCTGTGCGCGCAGCTCGACGCGGCGACCAACCTCGGGGCGCTGGCCGCCTACCGGGCCAGCCTGGACGACCTCAACGACGACGTCATCGAGGGCGATCTCCTCGCGCAAACCGTCCTCAAGCACGCCGAGACCATCGAGCCCGGCACCGCGCAGCGCATGACGTCCACCCAGTGGCTGAGCCACCTGAGCCGCATCTACAGCGGCGACGAACTCCGCTCCCTGCCCAAGGGGTGGCCGACCACCGGCAAAGTCCTCTCCGACCGCCTCAAGCGCCTTCAGCCAACGCTCGCGGCCCGAGGCGTCCTCATCGACACCGGCCGCACCTTCGAAGGCCGCTACCTCGAAATGGCCCGACCCGCCCCGTCCCCGCACGAACAGCTTCAGGTGACCTGACCACCGTTCGAACAAGCAAGAGGAGCACCCGCCTGCCCGCCCGGGTGCTCCTCTTGCAGTTCGGCGAAGCCGCCCGAGGTCGCGCCGCGAAGCGGCTCCTAACTTCGCCCTTGGGTGACTCCTACTGCTACAGACACCCCTCCTTTTTCCTAAGTAGGGAGACTCTGCGTCATGTGCGTCATGCGGGAGGGAAAACAGCCCCTGACCTGCTCTGACGGCCATGACGCAGACGACGGACGCTGCGTCATCCTGCGTCATGTGCGTCATGCGATGACGCAGCCCATGACGCACCCATGACGCAGGCCACGGGCGGTGCGTCATGCAAAGCCCCAGGTCAGAGGGCCGCATGACGCTGATGACGCAATGACGCAGAAATCCGCACCTAGGACAGCGCGCCCGGACCCCGCCACCCGCTCCCCTCGCCAAGGAGTAGCCGCCATGACCACCACCGCCCCCGAGGACATCCCCGACCACGACCGCACCCTTGTCGCCCTCAAGGTCGAAGAGGCTGCCCGCCGGCTCAGCATCGGCCGCACCACCATGTACGCCCTGATCCGCGACGGCGAGATCGAGACCATCCCGATCGGCCGGGCCCGCCGTGTGCCGGCCGAAGCCGTCGTTGAGTTCGCCCGCAACCGCATGCGGAAGACCACCACCCCTATCGCAGCCTGAGGAGGCAGCACCCTTGGCGACCCGTCAGCCGAACGGAGCATCCAGCATCTACCAGGACAAGGACGGCAAGTGGCACGGCCGCGTGACCGTCGGTGTCAAGGACGACGGCACGCCGGACCGCCGGCACGTCCGGGGGAAGACCCGGGCGGAGGTGACCAAGAAGGTTCGGGAACTGGAGAGGAAGCGGGACGACGGCAACGTCCCGAAGGCCGGGAAGAAGTGGACCGTCGCGGCCTGGCTCACCCACTGGGTGGAGAACATCGCCGCGCTGCACGTCCGGCCGAACACGCTCGCCGGGTACCGGGTGGCTGTGAACGTCCACCTGATCCCCGGGGTCGGTGCCCACCGGCTGGAGAAGCTGGAGCCGGAGCACCTGGAGCGGCTCTACAAGAAGATGCAGGCCAACGGCAGCAAGCCTGCCACCGCCCACCAGGCGCACCGCACCATCCGGACGGCGCTCAATCAGGCGATCCGGCGCGGGCACCTCACCCGCAACGTCGCCTCGCTGGCCATCGCACCCAAGGTGGAGGAAGAGGAGGTCGAGCCGTACGAGGTGGAGGAGGTTCAGGCACTCCTCTTGGAGGCGGGGAAGAACCGGAACAGCGGCCGGTGGGCGATCGCGTTGGCGCTCGGCCTGCGGCAGGGTGAAGCGCTCGGACTCCAGTGGCGCGATGTCGACCTAGAGACGGGCACCTTGCGCGTCCGGCAGGCCCGACAGCGACCGAAGTACAAGCACGGCTGTTCGGACCCGTGCGGTCGCAAGCACGCCGGCCGGTGCCCGGAGAGGGTCCAGACGAACGCGGACGCCGCGCTCACGAAGTCGAAGGCGGGCAAGCGGCTGATCGGCCTGCCGGACCAGCTGGTGAAGCTGCTCAGGCTCCACAAGGAGGAGCAGGACCGGGAGCGCCTGGCCGCTCGTCAGGAGTGGGTGGAGGGCGGATGGGTGTTCGCCTCGGAGACCGGACACCCGCTCATCCCCCGGACTGACTGGGACCGGTGGAAGGAGCTGCTCGTGGCCGCCGGCATCCGGGACGGGCGCCTTCATGACGCTCGTCACACCGCCGGGACGATCCTGCTCCTGCTCGGCGTGCCCCCGCGGACCGTGATGGCGATCATGGGGTGGTCCAGCTCTGCCATGGCGGAGCGGTACCAGCACGTGACGGCCCGGATCCGCCGGGACGTGGCGATGCAGATCGGCGGCCTCATCTGGGAGGTGGCCAAGGAGTCCACCGACGGCGAGCAGGGCGACCCCGACGGCACGGAGCAGGCCGCCTAGCGGGTGAACTGAGACCAAAACTGAGACCGGCACGACGAAGGGCACCCCCGAAATTTCGGGGGTGCCCTTCGTTTTTCCTGCTCAGTGGCGGTAGCGGTGGGATTCGAACCCACGGTGGAGTTGCCCCCACACACGCTTTCGAGGCGTGCTCCTTTGGCCGCTCGGACACGCTACCGAGGGGAACTCTACCGGACGGGTGGCTCGGGGACGAAATCCTTCTCGGAGGGCTGTCGGCGGGCGCCGGGAGGGTGTTCGGCCGGGAGGGGGTTCAGCGGTGGGTGTCGAAGAACGCCCGCAGCTGCTCGCCGCACTCCTCGGCGAGGACGCCCCAGATCACCTCGGGGCGGTGGTTGAGCCGGCGGTCGCGCATCACGTCGAAGAGCGAGCCGGCCGCGCCGGCCTTCTCGTCGAGGGCGCCGTAGACCACCCGGTCGATCCGCGAGAGCACGATGGCGCCGGCGCACATCGTGCACGGCTCCAGGGTGACGACCAGGGTGCAGCCGGAGAGCCGCCATTCTCCGATCTTGGCGGCTGCCTGCCGGATCGCGACCACCTCGGCGTGCGCCGTCGGGTCGCCGACCGCCTCGCGCTCGTTGTGGCCGCGTCCGATCACCTCGCCGTCCGGGCCCAGGACGAGCGCCCCGACCGGGACGTCCCCGGTGGCCGGCGCCAGGGCGGCCTCGGCCATGGCGAGGCGCATCGGCGCCGACCAGCGGTCGCGGACCGGGTCGGGGCGGACGGGGGCGGGCAACGGGGGGACGTACGGGACGGGCTGCGCGGTGGATGCGGGCTGCATGGCATCCAGTGTCGGGTATCCGGCCGCTACCGGACGGCCTCCAGGACCTCACCGCAGCCCAGGGCCTCGGCGATCTGCTCCAGTGCGTCGCCCGGCACCGCGCCCTCGCCGCTGAGGGAGAGCAGCTCGTCGGAGGCCAGGCCGAACTCGGTGAGCAGGTGGGCGTCGCCCAGCGGGCCGACCGGGACGCCGCCGTGCGGCTCGGCGTCCTCGTCGTCCAGGTCCTGGGTCTCCTCGTCCTCGTCCAGCAGGTGGTCCAGGTCGCCGAACTCGCTCTCGCCGGCCTGGTCGACCAGTTCGTCGGTGAGGACGGAGCCGTAGGAGCTGCGGGCGGCGGCGGCGCCGTCCGACACGAAGATCCGCGGGTCGTCCTCACCGTCCACGCGGACGATGGCGAACCAGGAGTCCTCCTGTTCGATGAAGATCAGGACGCTGTCGTCGTCCTGCGTGGAGTCGCGGGCCAGGTCGGCCAGATCGGCCAGGGATTCGACGGTGTCGAGCTCGGTCTCGCTCACATCCCACCCGTCCTCGGAGCGAGCAAGCACTGCAGCGAAGTACGCCACCAGGGACACTCCCAAGATCATCGGTCTCGGCTGTCGGCGCGCTCGGGCAACGCGGAAAACTGGCCGCCCCCGCGCCAGAGGCGGCCCGCTTGTTCGGACCGTCCCCTCGGAATCGTGACAGAAAGCCCGCCCTTGCGGGGGGTGTTCGGCAGCGCGTCTTTGCAGGTCGTGTCGGAAGGGCCGGGCCGCGGAGGGCGGAGTCGCGCCGGGGCGGTCCGAAGCCGGTCGAAATTTGCTCCGAACGCCCGCCGGGGCCGATCGCGGCCTGCCGTGGGGCCAGCCGTGGGG
Source organism: Kitasatospora sp. NPDC034035 (assembly GCF_055575755.1). Classification (NCBI taxonomy): domain Bacteria; kingdom Bacillati; phylum Actinomycetota; class Actinomycetes; order Kitasatosporales; family Streptomycetaceae; genus Kitasatospora; species Kitasatospora sp. NPDC034035. Next base: position 159,272 of record NZ_JBVISA010000020.1, read on the forward strand.
CCAGCCGTGGAGCGCGCCGTGGACCTCGCCGCGGACCCCGCCCGGAGGCCCGTCAGATCCGGAAAGTTCGCATCCGCATGGCCTCGCGCATCCGCCGTTCCTTGGTCCGCCGGGGCTGGACCCGCTCCCGCAGTTCGCGCGCCTCGGTGAGCTCGCGCAGGAAGACGGCCCGCCGCTTGCGGCGCTCCGCCTCGGTCTCCGGAGGGTCGTGCGGCGGGCCCGGGCTCGGACCCGCCCCGCCGACGGGCTCGCCCGCCGAGCCGTCCCCGGCCTTCGGGTTGCTCGTCATAAGACGTGACATTCCCAGAACGGCCCGGTTGATACCACAGCAGACGCATCCGTCCGGACATTCGCCCTGCGTCACGGCGTGTCACGGCGGGGTGACCCGGCCCGTCGCCCGGTCCGTCAGCCGGCTCGTCACCCGGCCCGTCACCAGGTCCGATGCCCCGGCCGGGCACGGCGTGTCGTACAGGCGTCCAGACCCGGGCTAACCTCGGTACATGCGTCTCCACGTCGTCGACCACCCCCTGGTCGCCCACAAGCTCTCCACCCTGCGCGACGAGCGCACCGACTCGCCGACCTTCCGTCGCCTGACCGACGAGCTGGTGACCCTCCTCGCCTACGAGGCCACCCGGGACGTCCGCACCGACGAGGTGGAGATCACCACGCCCGTGGCGGTCACCCACGGCACCCGGCTCAGCTACCCGCGCCCGCTGGTGGTGCCGATCCTGCGGGCCGGTCTGGGCATGCTGGACGGGATGACCCGCCTGCTGCCGACCGCCGAGGTGGGCTTCCTCGGCATGGTGCGTAACGAGGAGACCCTGGAGGCCTCCACCTACGCCACCCGGATGCCGGACGACCTCTCCGGCCGCCAGGTCTACGTGCTCGACCCGATGCTGGCCACCGGCGGCACCCTGGTCGCCGCGATCAAGATGCTGATCGAGCGCGGCGCCACCGACGTCACCGCCGTGGTGCTGCTGGCCGCCCCCGAGGGCGTCGAGCTGATGCAGCGGGAGCTGGCGGACCTGCCGGTCACCGTGGTCACCGCCGCACTGGACGAGCGGCTCAACGAGAACGGCTACATCGTCCCCGGCCTCGGCGACGCGGGCGACCGGCTGTACGGCACCGCGGGCTGAGCCCCTCAGGAACAGCAGGAACAGAACGACGAGGGCCCTCCGGCGTGCTGCCGGAGGGCCCTTCCGTTCGTGCCGTTCGTACCGGGTGTCAGCAACTGCCGTTCGCGGTCGGGGTGGGGGAGGGCTTGGTGGCCAGGGCGAGGGCGGCGGCCGCCTGGGTCTCGTCCAGCAGGGCGTTGTAGCTGTCGCCGATCACGAAGTCCACGCTGGTGTCGGTGCGGGCGTCGGCGGTGACGGTGGCTCCGGCGATCTGCGAGCCGACCAGGGTGCCGGCTCCGGCGCCGGTCGGGCCGGCGATCACCTGGGCGGTGCCGGGCACCTTCTTGTCCAGCTCGGCCGGGGCGTTGCCGACCTTGCCGATGGTGAAGCCGCGCTTCTTGAACTCCTCGGCGGTCCGCCCGGCCAGACCGGCCTTGGTGGTGGCGTTGTAGATGTTCACGGTGACCGTGGCGGGCTGCGGGACGGCGTGCGGGTCGCCCTGGGCGGCGGCGGGCGCGCCGGAGGCGGCGGGGGCGCCCGGGGTGGCGCCCGGCGTGGGGGCGGCCAGCGGCTTGCCGGACGCGGTCGCGCAGGCCTGGGCGGAGGAGTTCTTGTTCCTGCCCGTGAAGATGTCGTACAGCTGCAGGCCGCCGAGGGCGATCAGGGCCAGGGCGAGCAGACCGGCGAGTGCGGCGATCACCTTGCGGCTCTTCTTCGGGGGCCGGCCAAGCCGCGGGTAGGAGTTGCCGGTGATGCGGTACTGCTTCCCCTTGAGGCCTTGGGGAGTCAACATGCTCATGGTTTGTCTCCCCCTTGTACCGGGGCGGGGTCGGGATGACGGTCGGCCGGGTAGGGGCATCTCCCGGTGCGGGCGGATTCCCTGGTCGCGGCCGTAGTCAGCAGCGTAGTGCCGTACAGCTGCGAAGGTACTAAACGATCATCATCTGGAGTACCCCGGTACCCGAAAGGGGGTACCGGGCACACGTGGACCGCCCTCCGCCGGGGTGGCGAGGGGGCGGTCGGGAAGCCTGCGGTGGATGGGACGAGCCCGGTGCCGGCGGCCCGTCACTCCATTTCGAGGACGCGGGCGTGCAGCACCTGGCGCTGCTGCAGCGCGGCCCGTACGGCCCGGTGCAGCCCGTCCTCCAGGTAGAGGTCGCCGTGCCACTTCACCACGTGGGCGAAGAGGTCCCCGTAGAAGGTCGAGTCCTCGGCCAGCAGGGTTTCGAGGTCGAGTTGGCCCTTGGTGGTCACCAGCTGGTCGAGCCGCACCGGACGCGGGGCGACGTCAGCCCACTGTCGGGTGCTCGTCCGGCCGTGATCCGGGTACGGCCGCCCATTGCCGATGCGCTTGAAGATCACACGGAAAGCCTACCGTTTGGGCGGCGAATGGCGCAGCAGCCGCGACGGTGCCACGCGCGCCGGTGTGAACTGCGGGTGGATGAATGCGGCTGTTTGATGGGAAATGTCGCGAACATCGGCCCGGTACCGATCGGGTCCGGTTCCGGCGCCGAAGCGTTCCGACGCGTTTTGATGCGTTCCGACGCGTTCCGATCCGCCCGGGAGTGTGCACCGATGTCCTCCGCCCCCACCCCCCAGGCCGTCCGGGAGATCGCCGACGGGTACGCCTTCACCGGGCCCGCCCTCGACCTCGGTGCGGTGCTGCTGGACGGCACCGTCTACGCGGACGCCCAGGTGCGCATCCCGCTGGGCGTGCTCAACCGGCACGGACTGGTCGCCGGGGCCACCGGCACCGGCAAGACCAAGACCCTGCAGCTGATCGCCGAGCAACTCTCCGGACAGGGCGTGCCGGTGTTCCTGGCCGACATCAAGGGGGACGTCTCCGGCGTCGCCGCGCCCGGCACGCCGAGCGAGCGCACCAGCGCCCGGGCCGCCGAGGTCGGCCAGCAGTGGGCCGCGCAGGGCTGCCCGGCCGAGTTCTACTCGCTCGGCGGGCAGGGCGCGGGCATCCCGATCCGGGCCACCGTCACCAGCTTCGGACCGCTGCTGCTGTCCAAGGTGCTCGACCTGAACGAGACCCAGGAGTCCTCGCTCAGCCTGGTGTTCCACTACGCCGACAGCAAGGGTCTGGAACTCTACGACCTCAAGGACCTGACCGCGGTGATCGCCTTCCTCGCCTCGCCCGAGGGCAAGGAGGAGCTGAAGACCATCGGCGGCCTCTCGGCGGCCACCGCCGGGGTGATCCTGCGCGCGCTCACCGTGCTGGAGAACGAGGGCGCCGGGGCGTTCTTCGGCGAGCCCGAGTTCGACACCGCCGAACTGCTGCGGACCGCGTCGGACGGCCGGGGCGTGGTCTCGGTGCTGGAACTGCCCGCCGTGCAGGACCGGCCGCGGCTGTTCTCCACCTTCCTGATGTGGATGCTCGCCGACCTCTACCAGGAGCTTCCCGAGGTCGGCGACCTCGACAAGCCCGAACTGGTGTTCTTCTTCGACGAGGCGCACCTGCTGTTCAAGGGCGCCTCCAAGGCCTTCCTGGAGGCGATCACCCAGACCGTGCGGCTGATCAGGTCCAAGGGCATCGGCATCTTCTTCGTGACCCAGACGCCACGGGACGTCCCGTCCGACGTGCTGGCGCAGTTGGGCAACCGGGTGCAGCACGCGCTGCGCGCCTTCACCCCGGACGACGCCAAGGCGCTCAAGGCCACCGTCTCGACCTTCCCGCACTCCTCGTACGACCTCGGCGAGGTCCTGACCTCGCTCGGCACCGGCGAGGCGGTGGTGACCGTCCTGTCCGAGAAGGGCGCGCCGACACCCGTCGCGGCGACCAGGCTGCGGGCGCCGCAGTCGCTGATGGGGCCGATCGAGGCGGAGGCGCTGCGGACGGCCGTGGACGCCTCGCCGCTGACGGCGCGCTACCGGGACGCGATCGACCGGGAGTCGGCGTACGAGAAGCTCGCGGCGCGGGCACCCCGGCCGGAGGCGGCGCCGACTCCGGTGCCGACGGAGGGGGCCCCGGAGCCGACTTCGGAGCCGGCTTCGGAGCCGGCTTCGGAGCGGCGGGAGTCCCGGGAGGCGCAGAAGGAAGGTGTGGGTGGGCTGCTCGGGTCGCTGCTGAGCAATCCGACGGTGAAGTCCTTCGCGCGCTCGGCCGGACGGCAGCTCGGGCAGGAGATCTCGCGCAGCCTGTTCGGGACGTCCAAGCGGCGGCGGTGACGCCCCGGCCGGAGTGGACGGATGGCGGTGGGGACGGCGGTGACGGCGGTGGCGGCGACGGTGGTGGCGGTGGTTCAGCCGGAGAGCGCGGCGCCGATCCGGTCCAGGGAGGACAGGCGCATCAGGCCGTAGTGGTGGAACTCGACCTCGGGGACGCCGAGTTCGCGCAGGGTGGCGATCTTGGCGGCGAGGTTCTCCGGGCCGTCGCAGTCGGAGGACATCGGGCGCAGGATCACCGCCATGTCCCGTGGGCGGACACCGTGCAGAGCGAAGGCGGCGATCTTCTCCCGGACGGCCTCCGGCGTCCTGGCGTAGCCGAGCGTCTCGATCTGGTCGGCGGCCCTGGCGAGGGCGGGCAGGTCGATCCCGGAGAGCCAGCCCTTTCCGGGGCCGCCGCCGTCCATGAAGCTCAGCCGCATGCCGTGGCGCCGGGCCTGCTCGGACAGGTCGGCGGCCAGCGAGGTGACGGTGGCGGCGGAGGCGTCCACGTACGCGGCGAAGGCGCCGTCGGCGAGGGCGCTCAGGTCGGCGGGCTCGGCGGCGGCGGACTCGTCGGCCAGCCGGCGACGCACTTCGGCGCGGACGGCCCCGGCCGCCTCCTCGGCCGGGACGCCGGCGGCGGTGGCGGCGGCGCGGCAGTGCGGGCAGAAGCAGACCCCGAGCAGGGCCTCGGCGGTCGGGCCCAGCTCCTCGAAGTAGCGCTCGTGGTGGTAGCCGTGGCGCAGCCCGTGGAAGTGCAGCGACTCGGCGCGGATCGCGTCCACGCCGTACCGGGCCAGCTCGGCGACCAGGGTCAGCGCGTACGCGCGGACCTCCGGGTGGGCCGGGCAGAGCTCGGTGAGGTGGCGGTCGCCGAAGGCGTTGGCCGGGGCGCAGTCGGGGTGGGCGAAGCCGAGCCGGTCGTTGTGGCAGAACACCGTCCAGGCGTGCAGCTTCAGCCCCCGGCGGCGGGCCTCGTCGGCGGCCTCGGCGAAGGGGTCGCGCCCGCCGATGGCGGTGGAGGGCGTGGGCGCCAGGCGGCGGCCCCGCCAGGCGGCCGGGTCGGGACGGAAGTACGCCGCGCCCGGCTCCAGGTAGCGGACCACCCGGTGGGGGTTGTGCGGGAAGACGTCGCGGGCCCCGTGGTAGACCGAGGCGAGGGTGACGCCGCCGACCCCGGCGCGGTCGGTGAGGTTGCCGAAGAAGGCGTCGGCGCCCTCGTCGAGCAGGTCGGTGGCGAAGGCGAGGACGGACGACTCCACGGTGCGGCTCCGGGGCTGGGGGCAGGTGCGCTGTTCACGCCGCTGTTCACGCTAGCCGCAGGGGTGGGGTTGGTCTAGACCTGACCGGGGGAGTCGTGGAGGGGGCCTCAGAGGCCGAGGTCGTCCAGCTCCTTGAGCAGGGCGGACCTGGAGTCGGCCGGGGCGCCGGGCTTCGCGGCGGGCGCGGGCTTCGGCTGCGCCGCCCGGTTGCGGAGCAGGACGGCGGCGGCCAGTCCGCCGATCAGCCCGCCCAGGTGGCCCAGCCAGCTGATGTGCTCGTCGAGCGGCAGCACGCCGAGCAGCAGGCTCGAATAGAGGACGGCGACCACGATGCCGACCACCGCGTCCAGCACCTTGCGGTCGAGGACCCCGCGCAGCACCACGTAGCCGAGGTAGCCGTAGACCATGCCGCTCGCGCCGACCGTCACGGTGTTCGGGCGCTCCAGCAGCCAGATCGTCAGCCCGCCGGACACCGTGATCACGAGGCTGGCCAACAGGAACGTCCGCAGGCCGCGGTAGGCGGCCAGGAAGCCGAGCACGAACAGCGGCCAGGAGTTGGCCTCGATGTGATCCCAGCTGCCGTGCAGGAACGGCATGGTGAACATCTCGGGCAGATCGCCCAACTGCCCGGTGCGCAGGCCGTAGTCCCTCGACAGCCCGTAGTCGTCCAGCCAGTTCACCACCTGTACCGACCAGATGACGACCTGGAGTCCGAGCATCGTGAACAGCGCGCGGCGAGAGTCCGAGAACAACTGGGCGATTTTGGCGGCCATACGTCGACTCTAGGGGCGGCCGGATCGGACGTGCACCCCATTACAGTGACTCGTGTCATTCCGATCGTGAGAGGTGACCACCCCATGAGCAAGCGCCCGCCGCTGCCGTACGAGTTCCTGCCGCAGGTACCGTCCTTCGAACTGAGCAGTCAGGACTTCACCGAAGGCGGCACGCTGGCCCGGGAGTTCATCCACGCCGGCGGCAACCTCTCGCCGCAGCTGGCCTGGTCGGGCCTGCCGGCGGGCACCCGGAGCATCGCCGTCACCTGCTACGACCCCGACGCGCCCACCGGCTCCGGCTGGTGGCACTGGCTCGCCCTCAACCTGCCCGCCGACACCGCCGAACTGCCGCGCGGCGCCGGCGCCTCGGACGGCAGCCTGCCCGGCGCGGCCTCCTTCCACGGCCGCAACGACTTCCCGGGCAACAAGTACGACGGTGCCGCCCCGCCGCCCGGCGCCCCGCACCGCTACGTCTTCGCCGTGCACGCCCTGGACGTGGAGAAGCTGGACGTCGCCGCCGACACCCCGCCGGCGCAGGTCGGCTTCCACATCACCTTCCACACCCTCGGCCGGGCGCTGCTGACCGGTGAGTACGGGGTCTGAGCATGGCCGCCGGCCGATCGTCCGGTCGAGGTCCGGCGGCTGCCCGAGGACGAGTGGCGGGCCGGCCGCCGGGCCCTGACCTGCCCGGTCGACCCGGACGGGGAGCCGGCCGTCGAGCCGAGGAGCTGACGGACGGATGGGCGCGCAACGGTCCGGCCCCGGCCTAGCCCGCCCCTCCCGCGGCCCGGCCGGCGCGGGTGGCGACCGTGCGCAGGTGGTCGCGCAGCTCCGGGGGCTCGTGCACCTCGAAGTCGCAGTCGAGCAGCAGCAGTCCGCTTGCCAGCCACTTGAGGGACTCCGCGCGGGAGGTCAGGCGGCAGCTGTGGTCGTCGATCGGCTCGACCTCGTAGTCGCCGGTCCAGGGCATCCAGTTGTCGACCTCGGCGGCGGGGCGGTGCACGGTGGCGACCATGGTGTGGGCGTGCGTCCGGCGGCGCAGCTTGCTCGCCACGAACACCGCGGCGTTCTCGGCGGGCAACGGGCGCGGGGTGAAGCGGGCGCCGGTGGCGAGGGGGCCGCTCAGCCGGTCGACGCGGAACAGCCGCCAGTCGTCGCGGTCCAGGTCGAAGCCGACCAGGTACCAGCGGCGCCCGGTGGAGACCAGGCGCTCGGGCTCGACGTGCCGGCGGGTCTCGGCGCCGTCGCGGGCACGGTAGGCGAAGCGCAGGCGTTCGTGGTTGGTGACGGCGCCGGCGAGCACGGTGAGGTCCTCCGGGTCGACCGTCGGGCCGTCCCCAGTGAGCAGCGGCACGGTCGCGGTGTTGAGCGTGCCGACCCGGTGCCGCAGCCGGCTCGGCAGCACCTGGAGCAGTTTGCCGAGCGCCCGGACCGAGGCCTCCTCGATGCCGACGACCGCGTGCCCGGCGGCCGCCCGCAGCCCGACCGCGATGGCCACCGCCTCCTCGTCGTCGAGTAGCAGCGGCGGCATCGCCGTGCCCGCGACCAGCCGGTAGCCGCCGACCGCGCCCATGGTGGCCTGCACCGGGTAGCCGAGGTCGCGCAGCCGGTCGATGTCGCGCCGGATCGTCCGGGGGCTGACGTCGAGCCGCTCGGCGAGCTCGCTGCCGGGCCACTCGCGCGGGGTCTGGAGCAGGGACAGCAGGTTCAGCAGCCGGGCCGGGGTGTCGCTCATGCCCTCCAGCATGCCGGATGAACTGGGACAGGATCTGACCTACATGGCCCGTACTGTCGTGGAGGTCGAGATGAGCGAGAAGTACGGGACGTACGGGACGTGCGAGAAGTGCGGGGCATAGGGGACGTGCGAGAAGTCGAGGAGTACGGAATGAGCGTGGCGGGAGCCGACCGGCGGAGGTGGATCGCGCTGGCGATCGTGATGGTGGCCTCCTTCATGGACCTGGTGGACGTCACCATCGTCAACATCGCCATCCCCAGCATCCAGGCGGACACCGGCGCCTCCTTCAGCGCCGTGCAGTGGGTCACCGGCGGGTACGCGCTGGCCTTCGCGATCGGGCTGATCACCGGCGGGCGGCTGGGTGACATCCACGGCCGCAAGCGGGTGTTCCTGATCGGGATCGGCGGCTTCACCCTGGCGTCCGCGCTCTGCGGGCTGGCCGCCGGGCCGGAGATGCTGATCGCGACCCGGCTGCTGCAGGGCGGGACGGCGGCCCTGATGGTGCCGCAGGTGCTGTCGATCATCCACGCGACGTTCCCGGCGGAGGAGCGCGGCAAGGTGTTCGGCATGTTCGGCGCGGTGGTCGGACTGGGCGCCGTCTCCGGTCCGATGATCGGTGCGCTGCTGACGGAGGGGGACCTGTTCGGCCTGGCCTGGCGGCCGATCTTCCTGATCAACCTGCCGGTCGGCATCGCCGGACTGCTGCTCGGCCGCCGCTTCATCGACGAGTCGAAGGCCGACCAGGCCCTGAAGCTCGACCTGGTGGGCGTGGTGCTGGCCAGCCTGGGCCTGCTGATGCTGATCTACCCGCTGACCCACGGGCGGGAGGCCGGCTGGCCGCTCTGGGGATACCTGTCGATGGCCGGGAGCCTGCCGGTGTTCGCGCTGTTCGTGGCGTACGAGAAGGTCAAGGCGCGGCGGGACGGCTCGCCGCTGGTGGAGCTCACGCTGTTCCGGGTGAAGTCCTTCGCGGCCGGGATCTGCGTGCAGCTGGCCTTCGGTGTGGCACTGGGCATCTTCTTCCTGGTCTGGACGCTCTACATGCAGATCGGCCTGGGCTGGAGCCCGCTCAAGGCCGGTGCGACCGGCATCCCGTTCTCGATCGCGGTCTCCACGGCGGCCGGGCTGTCGGTGCAGAAGCTGGTGCCGCGGTTCGGACGGAAGGTGCTGCAGGCGGGCGCGCTGGTGATGGCGGCGGGTGTGCTCACGTACATCTGGGAGGCCGACCGGTACGGGACGGCGATCTCGCCCTGGCAGATGGCGCTGCCACTGGTGGTGATGGGCCTGGGCATGGGGCTGATCGTCGCGCCGATCACGGACGCGGTGCTGGCGGAGGTGCCGCGCGAGCACGCCGGTTCGGCCTCCGGACTGATCAACACCGTGCAGCAGGTGGGGAACGCGCTCGGGCTCGGCCTGATCTCGGTGGCCTTCTTCGGGGCGATGGACGACGTGGTCGCGCCGGAGGCGGTCGGGACGGCGTTCGGCGGGGCCTTCGTGCACGCGCTGTGGTGGGTCGCGGGGGTGCTGCTGGTGGTGTTCCTGCTGATGTTCGCGCTGCCGCGGCGGCGCAAGGCCGTCGGTGCGGCCGCCGAGGACGTGGTGGAGCGGGAGGCCGCTCTGGTCTGACGGGACGCACCCGTTGTGAGGGCCCCGGTCGCGCCGCGCGACCGGGGCCCTCGTCGCACACTGGGAGGGCGATGGACCGTACGGCGGTGGACTCCTCGGTGCTGCGCTCGGTCGGGTACGACCCGGCCGCGCGGCTGCTGGAGCTCGAGTTCACCGGCGGGCGGGTGTACGTGTACGCGGGCGTACCGGCCCGGGTGCACCGCGAGCTGCTGGCCGCCGACAGCCACGGGCGGTACTTCGTCCGGCGGATCCGGGGGCGGTACGCCTACCGGCGCTCCGAAACCAGCCGGTAGCTGCTGCCGTCCCGGGGGCGGGCGAGGTGGCCGGCCTCGACCAGGGCGCGGCGCAGGGCGGGGGCGTCGTCGTGCACGGTGTGCAGCACGGCGTTGACCTCGGCCTCGGTGTAGCCCCGGCCGGCTTCGAGCAGGGTGTCGGCGAGGTGGGCCAGGAGCTGCTCCCGGCGGGCTGCCTTGCGGGGGACGGTGATCAGGCGCCCGTCGGGGGCGAACAGGGCGGACACACTCGGCGGTGTCGGGGCGGTTGCGGTCATGCCGGGAGCGTCGCCCGCTGGGGCGGGGCGGGGCAACCGGTTTTCAGTGCGCGCCGGTCGGAGTCGGCGCGGCCGTCGTCCGGGTGGTGGTGCGCGGTTTGGCGGCGGCCTTGGCCTCCTTCGCGGCTCGCTTCACCTCCTGCTTGAACTCCCGTACCAGGGTGAGAGATTCGGGGCCGGTGATGTCGGCGACCGAGCGGTGCGCACCCTCCTCGCCGTACGCGCCGGCCGCGTCGCGCCAGCCCTCGGGCCGTACGCCGTACTGCTTGCCGAGCAGGGCGAGGAAGATCTGCGACTTCTGCTTGCCGAAGCCGGGCAGGGCGTTGAGGCGGCTCAGCAGCTCCTTGCCGGTGCGGACGTTCTTCCACAGCGCGGCGGCGTCGCCGTCGTACTGCGCGACGAGGAACTGGCAGAGCTGCTGCACCCGTTTGGCCATCGCGGCGGGGTAGCGGTGGACGGCCGGTTTCGCGGAGAGGAGCGCGACGAACTCCTCCGGGTTGTAGGCGGCGATCTCGTGGGCGTCCAGGTCGTCCCGGCCGAGGCGCTGGGCGATGGTCAGCGGGCCGGTGAACGCCCACTCCATCGGCACCTGTTGGTCGAGCAGCATGCCGACGAGCGCGGCGAGCGCACTCCGCCCGAGCAGTTCGTCGGCCTCGGGCTGCTGTGCGAGCCGAACGGTGGCGTTCATGGGCTTGCCCTCCTCGGAGTTGACGTCGGGTCGGCGCCCAGTCTGGTGGACGCGGGGTTGACCGAGGCGGTCAACACGCCCGTACCAGGGGAAGTCTTGGTGTTCCAAGCCTTGCCATGCCTGCATTGTTCGTTGGCGGAGCGGTTGTTGGGGTCGCCGGAGGGGGCGCGGAATATTTTTTGCCCGCGCCTGTCACATCCGCCGGGGGCGCCGGGTCAGAGGGGTGTCGAACCGAATCGCCACCGAGTGGGGAGCACTTCAATGTCCGTCGCCTACACCATCGTCACCGTCCTCGGCGCCCTCATGGTCGGCTTCTCGGCCTACTCGGTCTTCGTCGGCTCCGAGTACGTCGTCAAGCCCCTCGCCGACTACGGCGTCCCGCGCGCCTGGTGGACCTGGCTCGGCGTCGCCAAGGCGGCCGGCGCCCTCGGCCTCCTGGTCGGCCTCGCCGTCCCGGCCATCGGCTACGCGGCCGCGGTCGGCGTGATCCTCTACTTCCTCGGCGCCGTCGTCACCGTCGTCCGCGCCCGGGCCTACACCCACCTCCCCGCCCCCCTGCTCTACGTCGCCCCGGTCGTGGCGGCGCTGGTCCTGCGGCTGGCGGCCTGAGGGGGACCGGCCCGAGGGGACTGGTCCGAGGGCCATCCGACGGGGGCGGACCGATCGCGGTCCGCCCCCGTGGAGTTGGGCCTTCGGGGCGGAACGGGTGTTGTGCGGGTGGTGCGCGGGGGCTGGGGTGCGCGTGGGGGTGGGGGTGCGCTCGGCCGGATGGGTGGTTCTGGTGGGGGTGGGAGGGGTGGTGGGGCGGGGCCGTACGTACGATCCAGGGCTGGTCGCTTGCTCGGGCGGTCGTCCGAGCGGGAGTTCGAGCAGCTTGGTCATCTCATATGACTGTTCCTGTTGTGCCGGTGTGGAGTCCGGGTCGCGGGTCATTCTTGGTCCAATCGACGCGTCCAGAAAGGCTCGCCCGCCGTGACCCAGCCGTTCGAACTGCCGTCCTTCTACGTGCCGCACCCGGCACGCCTCAATCCCCACCTGGACGACGCGCGGGCCCATTCCACCGACTGGGCCCGGGAGATGGGCATGTTGGAGGGTTCCGGCGTCTGGGAACAGGCCGACCTGGAGGCCCACGACTACGGCCTGCTCTGCGCCTACACCCACCCCGACGCCTCCGCCGAGGCGCTGTCGCTGGTCACCGACTGGTACGTCTGGGTCTTCTTCTTCGACGACCACTTCCTCGACATGTTCAAGCGCACCAACGACCGGGAGGCGGGCAAGGCGCACCTGGACCGGCTGCCGCTGTTCATGCCGGCCGACCCGGCCACCCCCACACCCGAGCCGGAGAACCCGGTCGAGGCGGGTCTGGCCGACCTCTGGCGGCGCACCGTTCCGGTGATGGGCGAGGACTGGCGGATCCGGTTCGCCGAGAGCACCCGCAACCTGCTGAACGAGTCGCTCTGGGAGCTCGCCAACATCAACGCGGGCCGGGTGGCCAACCCGGTCGAGTACATCGAGATGCGCCGCAAGGTCGGCGGTGCGCCGTGGTCCGCCCAGCTGGTCGAGTACGCCGCTGCCGCCGAGGTACCGGAAGAGGTGTCGGGCTCACGCGCGCTGCGGGTGCTGATGGACGCCTTCTCCGACGGCGTGCACCTGCGCAACGACATCTTCTCGTACCAGCGGGAGGTGGAGGACGAGGGCGAACTGAGCAACGGCATCCTGGTGCTGGAACGCTTCCTGGAATGCACCACCCAGGAGGCCGCCGAGGCGGTCAACGACCTGCTCACCTCGCGGCTCCAGCAGTTCGAGAACACCGTGTTCACCGAACTGCCGGTGCTGTTCGCGGAGACCGGGATCGGCCCGGAGGGCCGAGCGAAGGTCATGGCGTACGTCAAGGGCCTGCAGGACTGGCAGTCCGGCGGGCACGAGTGGCACATGCGTTCCAGTCGGTACATGAACGGCGCTGGGGAGTCGGCGGATTCGGGCGGCGAGGTGGCGCCCGGGGCGGGCGGCGCGCTGCCGGGGCTGCCGGGCACCGGTAGCTGGTGGGACCAGTACGCGATCGGCGGCATCGGCACCTCGGCGCTGGACATCCTGCGCAGCGGCGCCGCGCGGGCGACCGCAGGCGAGGCCCAGCAGGCGGTGAAGGCCGCGGTCACGGGCGGGGCCGGTCCGGCCGAGCGGCGGGCGCGTTCACACGGGCACGTGCCGTTCCAGGCCGTCGGTCCGTCCCGGCTGCCGGAGTTCAGGCTGCCGTTCGCGCTGTCGCTGAGCCCGCACCTGGACGGCGCCCGGGAGCGGGTCCTCGAGTGGGCCGAGCGGATGGGACTCCTGGAAGCCGACCCGGCCGTCCCCGGATCCGGCATCTGGGACGCCGAGTCGATGCGCGACTACGACCTCCCGCTCTGCGCGGCCGGCATCCACCCGGACGCCACCGCCGAGCAACTCGACATCGACTCGGCCTGGTTGGCCTGGGGCACCTGGGCGGACGACTACTACCCGGTGGTCTTCGGCCGCACCCGTGACCTCGCCGGCGCCAAGCGCGCCAACGAGCGGCTGACGCTGTTCATGCCGGTGGACGGCAGCCCCGCACCCGAGCCGGCCAACGCGCTGGAGCGCGGCCTCGCCGACATCTGGGAGCGCACCGCCGGTCCGATGACCGTCGAGGCCAGGGGGCGGTTCCGCAAGACCGTCGAGGACATGACGGCGAGCTGGGTCTGGGAGCTCGGCAACCAGATCCAGCACCGGATCCCGGACCCGGTCGACTACCTGGAGATGCGCCGCGCCACCTTCGGCTCCGACCTCACCGCGAGCCTCTGCCGCCTCGGCCACGGGCAGACGGTGCCGCCGGAGGTCTACCGGCACGGTTCGATGCGTGCGCTGGAGTACTCCGCCATGGACTACGCGGCCATGATGAACGACCTCTTCTCGTACCAGAAGGAGGTCGAGTACGAGGGCGAGCTGCACAACGTCGTCCTGGTGGTGCAGAACTTCTTCAACTGCGACTACCCGTCGGCGGTCCGGATCGTCGACGACCTGATGCACTCCCGGCTGAGCCAGTTCCAGCATGTGGCGCAGAAGGAACTCCCGGTCATGTACGAGGACTTCGGGCTGGAGCCGGCGGCGCGGGAGATCCTCGACGGGTACGTGAAGGAGCTGGAGAACTGGCTCGCCGGCATCCTGCGCTGGCACGAGGACTGCCGCCGGTACCGCGAAGCGGACCTGCAGCGGCACTTCGGGGCCGAGCGGGACCTGGCGATGGCGGCGGACGCCCGCCGGGCCGCTTCGGCGGGGGCCGAGCACGCCCCCGAGCGCTCGGCCGCCGTGGATCTTTCTCGGGTGACCGGCGTGGTGCCGCTCGGTCCGACCGGACTGGGCACGACCTCGCTGCGGCCGCCGCTGAGCGGGGCGGTGCCGAGCGGGGTGGTGCCGCTGAGCTGGGCGGCGTCGAAGGGCTGAGCGGTCGTCGCGACAGGTGACCACCCGGCGCACCCGTGCGGGCCATCCCGAGCGGGTGCGCCGCGTCGTGGCTAGGCTGGCGAGTCGGGGGCCGGCGTGCGCCTTCCGGCGTGCGCACTTCGCCGCACACGAGGGCAGAGAGATGGCTGCGCTACCTGAGGGCACACCCTGTTGGGCCGACGCGATGTTCACCGACGTGGAGGCCGCGAAGGACTTCTACGGGGACGTACTGGGCTGGACCTTCGGCGAGAGTTCGTCGGAGTTCGGCAACTACACGCAGGCGTACTCGGACGGCAAGGCGGTCGCCGCCGTCGTCCCACCGATGCCCGGCCAGCAGGCGCAGTCCGCCTGGTGCCTGTACCTCGCCTCGCCGGACGCCGGCGCCACCGCCGCGCGGATCCGCGCCAACGGCGGCGAGGTGGTCATGGGGCCGATGCAGGTCGGCGACTTCGGCACGATGGTGGTCGCCAAGGACCCGGGCGGCGTCGTGTTCGGCGTCTGGCAGGCCGGGCGCCACGAGGGCTTCGAGAAGCAGGGCGAGCCCGGTGCGTACAGCTGGGCCGAACTGGTGACCCGCGAGCCGGCGAAGGCGGACGCCTTCTTCCCGGCGGTCTTCCCGTACGACGTGAAGAAGATGGACTCCGAGGAGTTCGACTACCGGATGTTCCGGATCGGCGACCGGCCGGTGCTGGGCCGGATGGGGGCGGAGGGCGACTTCCTGCCGCCCGAGGCACCCTCGTACATCAGCGTCTACTTCGCCGTGGACGACACCGACGCCGCGATCGAACGGCTGACGGCGCGCGGCGGCAAGGTGCACTTCGGGCCGATGGACACCCCGTTCGGGCGGTTCGCGGCGGTCGGCGACCCGCAGGGCGCGGCCTTCGGGATCATCGACCTCGGACGGACGGTCGGCGAGCAGCCGAACACGGTGGACGTCTGATGGGGGCGTGGCTGTCGGGGGAGGGGTTCTCGGGCGAGCGGCTGTCGGGCGAGCGGTGGTCGGGCGCGTGCCTGCCGGGGCGCGTCCGATGAGCGAGCGCGAGGAATTCGTCGAGACACTCGACAAGCACCGCGGCCTGCTGCTGCGCACCGTCCGCGACCTCACCGACGCGCAGGCGGCCGAGCGGACCACGGTCAGCGAACTCTGCCTCGGCGGCCTGATCAAGCACGTCGCGGCGGTCGAGGCCCGCTGGGGGCGGTTCATCACCGGCGGCGCGGAGGCGATGCGGAGCGGGGACGCCAACCCGGGCGGGGACGGCGGCGCCGGGGCGTGGGCCGCCCAGTTCCGGATGGCGGACGGCGAGACGCTGGCCGGGCTGCTCGACGCGTACGAGCGGGTGGCGCGCGCGACGGACGAGCTGGTCCGGACCCTGCCCGACCTCGACCTCGCCCACCCGCTGCCGCCGGCGCCGTGGTTCGAACCGGGCGCGACCTGGTCGGCCCGGCGGGTGCTGCTGCACCTGATCGCCGAAACCTCGCAGCACGCCGGGCACGCGGACATCATCCGGGAGTCGCTGGACGGGGCGAAGTCGATGGGCTGAGGGCGGAACGGCACGCGTGAGGGCGGAACGGGCGTCGTCAGGGCGCTTCCACGCCGAGGAGTTCGCGCAGCGCCCGGCCGCCGTCCGGGGTGACCCGCAGGGCCCGGCCCGAGCCGATCCGCTCCACCCAGGCGCGGTCCAGGGCGGTCCGGAAGAGCGCCGCGCCCAGCGCCCCGCCGAGGTGGCTGCGGCGCTCCGTCCAGTCCAGGCAACTGCGCACCACCGGGCGAGCGCCGCGCCGGCCCGAGCACGGCGGCAGCTCGATCGCCTGTGCGGCAAGCCAGTCCCGGCCGTGTTCGGTGACGGCGAGCCCGGCCTCGTCGGCGACCAGGCCGCGGGCGAGCAGCGCGTCGGCGACGGCCACGCCGAGGCGGCCGGCCAGGTGGTCGTAGCAGGTGCGGGCGCGGGCCTCGGCGCTCAGCCGGGTGGCCTCGCCCAGGCTGCGGGGTGCGGACGTGCCGCTGCCGCCGGACTCGGCGAAGGACGTGAGGTCCTCGAGCAGCGTGGCGACGGCGGGCGAGGCCAGCCGGACGTAGCGGTGTCGGCCCTGGCGTTCCTCGGCCAGCAGCCCGCCCGCGATCAGCCGTGACAGGTGCTCGCTGGCCGTGGACGGTGCGACGCGCGCGTGCCGGGCCAGCTCGCCGGCCGTCCAGGCGCGGCCGTCGAGCAGGGCGGAGCAGAAGGCCGCGCGGGTGGGGTCGGCGAGCAGGGCGGCGAGGGCGGCGAGCGCCGTGCCGCCGTGGTCGGAATGCCGGGGCGGCCGGGGCTGGAGAGTCGGGCGCGTCGGGTGAGTCGACGGAGTCGGGGGCATGCCTCCATGGTCGCTCGGGCACAGTTCGGCCGGGGCCGAAACGACCCGGGGCCACGATGGCGGCATGAGCGAACCGACGGTGATCTCCGGCTCCGCAACCATGGCATCCGCAACCATGACCTTCTCCCGGTACCACGACGTCACGGCGGCCCTGGCCGACCCGGCGCTGGTCCCGCTGCCCGCTGCGCCCGTCGCCCCGGGCGGGCCCGCCGGGGTGGCCCGGCTGCGGGCCGCCGTCGCCCGGTTCAGCTCGGGCGAACCGCATGCCCGGCGCCGGGCGCTGGTGCTGGCCGACCTGGAGCGGCTGGACCCGGTCGCGCTGCGGGTGGCCGCCGCGGGCGGCTTCGAACCCGACGTGCGGCTGCGGGTGGTCCGGGTACTGGCGGCGGCGCTCGGCCTGGCCGACCCGGAGGCCGTGGCGCGGGACATCGCGACGGTCGCCCGGTCGTACTTCGCGGACACGCCGGACGACCCGGCGGCGGACGCGGCGGTGGCCCGGCTGCTGCCCGCGATGGGCGACCCGGACGAGGAGACGGCCGCGAACCGGATCGGCCTGCTCGTCCAGGCCTGCGACGCCACCGCCGAGCTGGTCGAGTGCGCCCGCCGGCATGCGGACGGACTGGCCGGCGCGCTGCGCGAGGACCCGCCGGTGCGGGTGATGCGCCGCCTCGCCGCCCGGGCGACCGAGGTCGGCGGGCACGCCGTACCGGCCGGGACGCATGTGGTGCTGGACATCGCGGCCGCGCAGCCGGAGGCGCCGGACGGCGTGGCACTCACCTTCGGTGCGCTGCCCCGGATCTGCCCGGGGCGCTCGCACGCGCTGGTCATCGCGGCGGGCATCCTGTCCGGGGCCTCCGATCCTGCCGACCTGGCGTCGGTGGACTCCGAAACGGCGGCTCGGAGTGGCGTCGGCAAGGCCGAACTTGCCGGACTGGTACCGGAGATGGTCGACCACGTGCTCGCCCTGGCCGCCACCTGGACGGCCTGGGACGGACGTCCGATCGTCAACGCCGACGGCCGAACCTATACGCCACACAAGGCGGTTCGCCGCGTCACCGACCATCTCCTGGACCACCTCGCCGAGTTGGAGGCCCGGCTGGCCGACGAGCCGACCGAGCCCGACCACTGGCACGCCTCCAACGTCACCACCCCGGCCGACCTCGCCCCGTTCACCGCCGCCGACCTGGACGAGGCTCGCAGCCGCCTCACCCGGCTGGCCGGGATCTGGGCCCGCCGGGTGGCCGCGCTGCCGGACGCGTCCCTGGACGACTCGCCGGGTACCGGCTGGAGCTTCCGGCGGATCGTTCGCCACGTCGCGGGGTCCGGGTACTACGCGGACTCGGTGGGCGACCTCCGGCGGCCGGAAGCGGTGGCGGCGGCACGGGAGGACGCATGAGCCCGGCAGAACACCCAAGCCCGGCAGAACACCCAAGCCCGTACGGGCAGTTGAAGCAGAAGAACGCTGGAAAGCCCATGGACCACGGAGACCGCGCCATGACCCCGTTCGCCGCCCTGCACCACCGCCCCGGCCGCCCGCTGCTGCTCCCCAATGCCTGGGACCACGCCTCGGCAGTCGCCCTCGCCGCCGCCGGCCACCCCGCGATCGGCACCACCAGCCTGGGCGTGGCGGCCGCCGCCGGGCTGCCCGACGGCGCGGCCGCGACCCGCGCGGAGACCGTACGGCTGGCGCGGCGGCTGGGGCGCGGCGGCTTCCTGCTCAGTGTCGATGCGGAGTCCGGCTTCAGCGACGACCCGGACGAAGTCGCCGAACTGGCCGTCGAGTTGGCGAAGGCGGGGGCGGTCGGCATCAACCTGGAGGACGGTCGGGCGGACGGCACGCTGGCGCCGGTCGACGTCCACGCGGCGAAGGTCGCGGCGGTGAAGGCGGCCGTGCCGGAGCTGTTCGTGAACGCCCGCACCGACACCTACTGGTGCGCGCCGTCTGCCCCCGTGCAGGACACCCCCGCACTGGACGCCCCCGTGCAGGACGATCCCGCGCCGGCCGATCCCGCCCAGGCCGCCCCCGCGCAGGATGACCCCGAGCCGGAGACCCTCCGGCGGCTGGAGGCCTACCAGCGGGCGGGCGCGGACGGCGTGTTCGTCCCCGGGCTGGCCGAACCGGCGGCGATCGCCCGGGTGGTCGGCGCCCTCGCCGTCCCGCTGAACATCCTGTGGACGCCGACCGGCCCGGGCCTCGCCGAGCTGGCCGCGCTCGGGGTGGCCCGGGTCAGCCTCGGCTCGCTGCTGTACCGCTCCGCGCTGGCGGCGGCGGTGGCCACGGCGGCCGCCGTGCGCGCGGGCGAGCCGGTGGGGCCGGTGCCGGGGTACGCGGAGGTGCAGGCTCTCAACGAGCTCTAGAAGGAGGCGTGTTCAGCCCTGACGGTCGGTGGACCGGGCCGCCCACGAGGCCTCGATCCCGTCCAGGATCAGCCGGACGCCGCTGAGGAAGGCGGAGTCCCGGCCGCCCTCGACCTCCTCGTACGCGTGCGTGGTGTACAGCCGGTTCAGCCGGGGGTGGTCCTTGGTGGCCTCGATGACGGCGGGCAGGAGCTGGTCCATCCACTCCTGCTCCTTCCGGCCGCGCTTGGCCAGCGCGCTCAGCCAGGCGGCCTCCACGGTGGCGGACCCGATGGTGTAGCCGATGACGACGCCCATCGCCTCGTTGGCGTCGACGAGTTCGAGCCCGGACGTCTCCAGCAGTGTCAGGAAGGCCTCGGAGAGCCGCATCCAGCTGGGACCGAAGTAGACCATCCCGACGTCGCCGAGCACCGAGACCATCCAGGGGTGGCGCAGGATGACCGCGCGTACGCCCTCGGCGCACTCCTCGATGGCCGCGCGCCAGACCCTCGCGCCGCCCTCGGGGCCGGTCGTCTCCGGCAGCGGGAGTTCGGCGAAGACGTGGTCGACGGCGAGTGCGACCAACTCGTCCTTGTTGGTGACGTGGGTGTACAGCGAGGTGGCGCCGGCGTTGAGGCGCGCGCCGAGCTTGCGCATGCTCAGCGCCTCGATGCCGTCGCTGTCCAGGAGGGCGACGGCCTCGGTCACGATCTGCTCGCGGCTGAGGGCCGGTTGCTCCCGGCGGGGTCGCTGCGGTCGGGTCCACAGCGTCGGGATGCCCGATGTACCGTCCTCCGGCTTGGCCGCCATCCGGCCCTCCTCGTCACTCGTGATCACCGCCGCCGCCCGTCGGGCTCGGTCGGGTTCAGCATAAGCCGCTCCGAACGGTGTACGGCGTTGCGAACAGTGTGCGGCGTCCGTACAGTGTTCGGAGCGGCGCACACCGTATCCGTGGGGACGGCGGACGGTGTGCCCGCGCCAACTACCGATCTCGGGTTTCGAGAAGCCACAGCGGCCAGAGCGGCCGTGCGGCCCGTGCGGCCCGTGCGGCCCGAGAAGTTCGAAGGGGGAACGCGATGGAACGGAATCCGCGACGCTGGCTCATCCTGGTCGTGCTGTGCCTCAGCAGCCTGGTGCTGGTGATCGACAACATGGTGCTCACGGTGTCCATCCCGCCGATCGCGGAGGACCTCAAGGCCGGGGCGCAGGACATCCAGTGGATCATCGACTCGTACATCCTGGTCTTCGCCGGCCTGCTGCTCACCTCGGGCAGCCTCTCCGACCGCTTCGGGCGCCGGAAGGTGATGATCGTCGGACTGGCGTTGTTCGGCACCGCCTCACTGGTCGCGGCCGTCGCCGACAGCCCCGGCCAGCTGATCGCCGGACGCGTCCTGATGGGCGTCGGCGGCGCGCTGGTCATGCCGAGCACGCTCTCCATCCTGATCACCGTCTTCGACGACGACGAGCGGCCGAAGGCGATCGCCGCCTGGACCGCGGTGGCCATGGTCGGCCTGGTCGGCGGGCCCGTGCTCGGCGGCGCGCTGATCGCGTACTTCTGGTGGGGCGCGGTCTTCCTGCTCAACGTGCCGATCGCGGCCGTCGCGATCCTCGCGGCGGTGCTGCTGATGCCGGAGTCCAAGGGGCCGTGGCGTCGGCCCGACCTGACGGGCATGGTGCTGTCGATGGTCGGCATGACGGCGCTGGTCTGGTCGATCATCGTGCTGCCCCGCGACGGCTTCACCAGCGCGGGAACGCTCGGTGCGCTCGCCGTCGCCGTGGCCGCGCTGACCGGGTTCGCCGTCCGGCAGGTCCGCACCGACTCGCCGATGGTCCCGCTCACGCTGTTCCGCAACCGGGTGTTCACCGGCGCCAGCTTCTCGCTCGTCCTGCTGACCTTCGCCACCGGCGGACTGATGCTCGTGCTCACCCAGTACCTGCAGTTCGTCCTGGAGTTCTCGCCCACCGACACCGGCCTGGCCTTCATTCCGCTCGCCGTCGCCTCGCTGGTGTTCAACGGGGTGGGCGCCGCGCTCGGCAAGAAGGTCCCGGCGCGGGTGCTGACCGCCGTCGGCATGCTGGTCATCGCGGGCGGCTTCGGCCTGCTGGCCACCCTCTCGGTCGGCGACGGCTTCACCAAGGTCGCCCTGGCCATGCTGGTGCTGGGCGTCGGCTCCGGCCTCGGCATGCCGGCCGCCGCCAACGCCCTGATGGGCGCGATCCCCGGCGAGCACGCGGGCGTCGGCTCCGCGCTCAACGACACCATCCAGCAGTCGGGCGCCGCGCTAGGCGTGGCCATCCTCGGCACCGTGCTCTCCAGCACCTACACCGGCGCGATGCCCGACAGCGCCCCCGCCGCCGCGCGCCACGACATCACCGGGGCGCTCGCCGTCGCGGGCCCCACCGGGGACGGCGGGCTGGTCGCGGCCGCCCGCGAGGCGTTCAACACCGCCACCTCCACCACCTTCACGGTGGGCGGCATCGCGGTCGTGGCGGCCGCGGCGCTCACCCTGGTGCTGATGCGCGGGGGCGACGCGAAGGCCGTCGACAACGAGTTGCCGGCCGAGACGGCGGAACCGGCGGAACCGTCGACACCGGCCGAGACGGCGGAAGCGTCGGCACCGGCGGCCGAGACGGTCCGCTGAACCGCTGCTCTGCCCGACGGCCCCGATGGCTCTGACGGCCCTGCCCGACGGCCCCCGGCCCCGGCTGCCTCGTGCGGCCGGGGCGGGGGGCCGTCAGCGTTCGGCCTCGGCCATCCGGGGCACTCTCCGGCGCGGGCGCGTAGCCTTCGCCCCATGTCCTCCGAGTACGTGGAGCGCGCGTCCCGGCTGCCCGGTGCGGTCGTGTGGACGAAGCGGGCCGTCGGGCGTACGGGCGGCGGTGGGGCCGGGACTGAGCTGCCCGTGCTGCCCGACGGCTGCATGGACCTGCTGTGGACGGAGGGGCGGCTGCTCGTCGCCGGCCCGGACACCCGGGCCTTCCGTCCCGGACCAGGGCTGTCGGGCCCGTGGGTGGGCGTGCGCTTCCGTCCCGGCACCGCCCCCGGGCTGCTCGGTGTCCCCGCGCACGAGCTGCGGGACCGCCGGGTCGACCTGGCCGACCTGCGGTCCGGTGCCGAGGTGCGGCGCCTCACCGAACGGATCGACGCGGCACCCGACCCGGCCGCCGAGTTGGAGGCCCTGGCCCTGCGTCTGGCGGCCGCGGCGCAGCCCGAGGACCCGCAGGTCCGGGCGGTGGTCGCCGCGCTCGCGGCCGGCCGGTCCGTCGCGGCGACGGCCGAGGCGGTCGGCCTCGGCGCGCGTCGGCTGCACCGCCGCTCGCTCGCCGCCTTCGGCTACGGTCCCAAGACGCTCGCCCGGATCCTGCGCATGCAGCGCGCCCTCGCGCTGGCCCGCTCCGGCGTCCCGCTCGCCGAGACGGCGGCTCGGACGGGCTACGCGGACCAGGCTCATCTGGCGCGCGACGTACGCGAGTTGGCGGGCATGACGGTGACCGCCCTGCTGTCCTCCCAGCGATAGCTCGGCGCTCGCTCAGCGATGGCTCAGCGATGGCTCGACGATCGTCCAGCGGTCGTTCGCCGCTCGCTCGGCGGCCGGTCAGCGGGCGGTCAGGGCAGCGGCGCGAGCAGGTCCACCCCGTTGCCGTCCGGGTCGTGCACCACGGCGTACCGCTGGCCCCAGAAGGCGTCCCACGGCTTCAACTCCCCGTGGTACCCGGCGCCGGTCAGTTCCTCGTACAACGCGTCCACGTGCGCGGGGCCCTGGCAGCGGAACGCCAGCGAGGTGCGCCCACCGCCGGCCGGCGGTTGCCAGGCCGGGTGGAACGAGCGGATGGTGGACTCGGCGTCGAGCACCAGGAGCAGCCCGCCGGGCAACTCGGCCTCGACGTGCGGCGCCTGCTCGACGCCCTCGGGGAACTCGATGCCGAGCCGCCGGTAGAAGGCGACCGAGGCGCCCATGTCGGATACGGCGAGCCCGATGAAGACGAACTGCGGTGCGGGTGTGCTGGTCATGCCGCCACGCTAGGCAGCTCCCGGCCGCCGGGTCTTGAACGAATCGGACACCCACCCCGCGGACAGCTGGGGTGCGGGCCCCCGGCTCCGTGCCGCGTCTCCTCCTTGCGGCGTTCCCGGCTACGCGGGCATCACCCCGTGGATGCGGGAGAGGGTGAACATCCGCTCGTCATCGCGCAGGTGGCACCAGGCGTGGAGGTAGGGCTCATCCAGTTCGAGGCGGCTGAGGGTGCGGACGGTCGCACTGCCCGAGGCGGAGATGTACTCGATCGTGATCGTCTGCCCCTCGTTGACGGCGTGGGCCAGCTGACGGACGTCGGTGAAGGACAGGTTGCGTGCGGTCCCCGCGATGATCTCCTCGGTGTCGCTGTTGTAGGGGCGCCCGTCCCAGGGGTCGGGCTCCGGGACTTCCTGCGGGGTCGCCTGCAGCCGGGTGGCGAGGGCCCTCAGGTCGGCGGCCGGCCGAGCGCTCGAGACGCGGGCGAACGTGGGCTGTTCCTTGCCGGCCCTGCGCGGGGCAGGGACCGGGCCCGCCGCTCGGTGCTGCTTGGCCCGCTCGATGCGGACGGACCCGTCGGATTTCTCGGCGACGGGGGCGTAGCCCGCCGACCGCAGTGCCGCGAGCGTCTTGTCCGCCGGTGTCCGGCTCACCAGCACCGTCGGTGCCAGGAGCCGCAGGCCGAGCGGGGCGAGCTTGCGGTGGGCGGCCAACTCGGCGAGTAGCGCGGGCTCCGCGCCGTGGATCACGCAGGCCGCGGAGAGGACGCGCACCCGGCCGTGGCCGCGCGCGGTGTCCTGGATCAGGTACGAGAGCGGCTGGGGGAGCGGCGCGACGGCGACGGCGGCCAGGTCGGCCGTCAGCGCGTCGGGGGTACGGCCCGCGTCGAGTGCGCGGCGGACGCTTCCGGGGCTGAACCGCCACACGGACGCCGCACCGGAGGTCTCCCGGTCGGCGACGGAGTCCAGCAGCATGACGAGGGATGCCGAGGGCGTGCCGGCGACGACGGCGGTGAGATCGCTGCCGAAGCGGGCGGTGCCCGTGGACGCGGGCAGCAGCTGCCGACAGGCGGCGGCCACCGCGTCGGCGTCATCGGCGAGCAGGGCCGCCCCGATCGGGGACAGGGCCCCGAGGGCGAGCACTCCGAGCAGCTCCGATTCGCGGATCAGGGTGGCGAACGGGGTGGCGTCCTGAGCGAGTTCGTCGACGAGTGGACGCTGCCACACGATCAGCGCCCCCAGGTCTGCCGGGTCCGTCGCGCCCTCGCCCGCCGGGAGCTTCGCCGCGGCCGCGAGCAGCCCGTGCCGGCCCTGCACACAGCCTTCGCAGGGCGGTGTTCCGGCGAGGGCGGGCAGAGACTTCCCGTCCTCGTCCCGGCTCCCGCCGGGGGTTCGCGGCAGTGTCCACCAGGCCCGGAGGAGTACGGCGAGCCGGTGGGCCGGTTCCTCCTCCGCCCAGCTGTCGTAGGCCTCGGTCGCCGCGACCCGGTCCCCGTCCCGGGCCAGCAGTCCTGCCGCGTCGGCCGCCTCCAGCACGACGCGCACCACGATCTCCTCGCAGTGGGCGGCCTTGCCGAGTCGGGACAGCTCACGGGCGCCGATCCCGCCGGCTTTGAGCCGGGCCGGTGGAGCGGCGGCGCACGCCGTGAGGACGGAGGAGGCGTGGGCGGCGAACGCCATGGCGGCGGCCGCGGCTTCCCGGTCGATCTCCGACCCGGTGACGGGCGCCGACCGCACGACGGGCGGGGCGGGGGTGAACGGAGCGTGCCAGCCGGTGCCGCGCAGGGCGAGCGCCACCTCGGCGGGAATGCGGGCGGGCCCGTACCGGTGTCGGTCCCGGATCAGCAGTCCGCGCTCCAGCGCCCACCGCTCGCCCGGCGCGGAGTCGGACGGGGCCCCGAACACGATGAAGGCCGGGCGCTCCGGGGCCCGACTCGCCCGCTGCTCAAGGAGTTTCCGGGTGTCGGCGGGGGCCTTGGCCACCAGTGCGGTGACCCGCTCCGGATCGCTGTGGTGGTCGATCAGTGCCGCCAGCCGCTGCTGTTTCCGTCCCGTCGGCCTGATGCGCAGGGCCGTCAGCATGCGGCCCAGATCGTCGGAGGTCGTGTCCGCGAGCAGCTGTGCCAGTCGCGCGTCCAGCCCCAGGGGCGAGTCCCACGCCCGCCGCAGCGGCGCCGCCGTGTGCAGCCGCCCGTCGTCCCCCGGCCACACCAGGGCGCGATCGGCCAGCGCCTCCAGCACCGCGTCCAACCGGCGGGCGCGGTCCCCGTCCGTCGCGTCCAGGACGTCCGCCAGGACGTCCGGGGCGGCGGGTGACAGTGCGGCGACGGCCTCCGCCACCTGAAGCTCGGGCAACGTGAGCCGGGGCAGGGCCAGCGCCACCGACGCCGGGCGTTGAAGCCGGTCCGCCAGTTCGCCGACCGACTGCGGCTCCGGAGCCACCGCGGCGTCCGGCCGTGCTGTCAGGACTCGTACCAACCGCGGCCCGTCGACACCGCGCAGCCACGCGGCCAGAGCCGATCCACTCGCCTTACCGATGGGAAACACCTCACCACAGAGAACGGACTGCGTCCCGGGCCGAACGGCCGGAGGTTCAAGAATGGCGTACCGGGGCAGTGGTGCGCCCGTCACACGGCGGAAGGGTGCACGCCCGCGCCAACGTGCTCACGGGGCCGCCGGGCCGGCTTGCCGCCGCCGGTGGGGTGGGCGGCGGCAAGCGGGGCGGGGCCAGGCCGACTTGGCGAGTCGGGCGGGCTCGGCGGCGCCGGGCGGGCCCGGGGTCAGGCGGTCTCGGCGGGCGGGGTCAGGCGGACTTGGCGGTGGCGCGGACGCCGAAGTGGACGTAGCGGGTGCCGTCGGGGAGGGCGTAGAAGACGACGGGGATCCAGGCGTCCTTGTCGTTGCGGCGGCCGGCGAAGACGGTCTTGGTGGGGGTGTCGGAGATCGGGGTGAGGTGCCAGACGAGCGGGTCGAAGGTGCCGGCGAGGCCTTCGACGCCCTCGTAGCGCAGGTCCAGCACGCCCTCGCCCGTGACCGCGCCGTCGCCCTCGGTGCGGGCGGTGATGGTCATGAGGAAGCCCTCGCGCTTGTAACTGCCGGTGAAGGGTGCCGTGTCGACGGCCGGGGGGTTCTCGGCGGGCCCGAACGTGGGCATGGTGACTCCGGCGAGTTCGGCGCTCAGTTCGCGGCAGAGGGCCTCGTGGACCTTCGGCGCGGCGCCGCCGCCGTTGGTGAGCAGGGCGATGGCGAGCCCCTTCTCCGGAATGGCCCGCAGGTAGGCGAGTTGGCCGAAAGTGCTGCCGTCGTGGCCGAAGCCGCGAGCGCCGTCCCATTCGAACAGGCCCCAGCCGAGGCCCCAGTGGGCGCCGAGGAACCACTGGTCGGGCATCTCGACCTCGCGGGTGAGCATCGCCTCCACGGCGGCGGCGGAGAGCACCCGGGTGCCGTCGGGCGCGGTGCCGCCGTCGATGAACAGGCGGGCGAAGCGGACCACGTCGGCCGCGGTGGCGCTGATGCCGCCGTACGGGCCGGCGGAGCGGGGCAGCATGTTCCACAGCGGGGTGGGCGTCGGGTCCTCGCCGGGCTCGCCCATGTGTCCCATGGCGGCGCGGAAGCGCAGGACCTCCTCGGGCAGCGTCATGGTGTGCTCGAGTCCGAGCGGGTCGCAGATCAGTTCCTTGAGCGCCTCGTCCCAGGTCAGGCCGGTGACCACCTCGACGATCCGGCCGAGGACGTTGTAGGCGGTGCTGGAGTAGGACATGGTGGCGCCGGGCGGGTTGGTGAGGCCGACGGTGCGGGTGCCGTCGATGTAGCGGGCCAGGCAGTCGTCGCCGCGGCCCGTGTCGTTCACGTAGTCGCCCTCGATCCCACTGGTGTGGTTGAGGAGTTGACGCGGCGTGATGGTGCGGGCGGCCTCGGCGTCGGCGAGGGCGAAGTCCGGCAGAATCGTCACGACCGGCTGGTCCAGGTCGAGCTTGCCGGCGTCGGCGAGGCTCAGCACGAGGGCGGCGGTGTAGCCCTTGCTGACCGAGCCGATCTGGAACACCGAGTCGGTGGTGGTCTCGACACCGGTGCCGGTGTGCAGGATGCCGCTCGCCAGTTCGTGGATCTCCCCGTCGGCGAGGACGGCCAGTACGGCGCCGGGGATGTGGTGGGCGGTGAGCAGTTCGTCGAGCCGGCGCTGCCAGTGGGCGGTGTCGAACGCCCCTGCGGTGCCCGCCCGGCCCAGTGCCCGGTCGACGGCCTGGGCGGCCTCCCGGTTGGAACGGTCCACGAGCTTGGCGACCTCGCGGTCGACGTTGTCCGAGAACTCCTTGTACATGTCCTTCGACACGGTTTCCCTCCCCTGGTGACAGGTGGCGCGAGGGCGCTCCACCTCTTTCGAACATCGTTTGAAACGATCTCGATGCGATCCTGGTTCCGAGTGTTCGAGGAGTCAAGCGCGTTCCGAAGCGGACACCGGTCGGCGAGGCGGCGGTGGCTGCCGGCGACCGCCGGTCACTGCCGCGGTTGTCGGCGACTGTCGGTGGTTGTCGGCGGCTGTCGGTGGTCAGGAGAGCGCCGCGAAGCCCGCACAGAGCAGGCGGATGCTCCGCGTGAACTTCTCGTCCTGGCTCAGGCGTGGGATCAGCGGCCCCATGAGCAGGGGGAACTGCTCGCACAGTTCGGCGTAGCGCTCGCCGGTGACGGCCGGTGCCGTCGTCGGCTGGTTCTGCTCCTGGAGGACGAATCCGGTGACGTGGCTGAGCAGGGTGTCGGCGGCGATGCCGCAGTGGTCGGCGGGCAGGCCGGCGTCGAGGAGGGTGCGCAGCAGACGTTCCATCAGGGAGAGGGAGCCCGGGCTCAGGATGCCGGGGCTCTCGGCGAGGAGTTGGGCGCCGCCGGGGTGCTGTTTGATGCTCAGACGCAGGGTGGTGGCCTGGGCCTCGATGCGGTCCTGCCAGGTGGCGGCGGGTGGGAGGGCGGCCAGGGTTGCGGTGCCGGCGTCGTACGCCTGGCGGCAGACCCGGTCGGCCATGAGGGCGAGCAACTCGTCCTTGCCGCGCACGTGGTAGTACAGACTGCCGGCGTGGGCGTCCAGACGGTCGGCGACCTGGCGCATGGACAGGTTCTGGTAGCCGACCTCGGCGAAGACGGCCATGCCCGCGTTGACGATGCGCTCCTTGGTGAGCTTCATGCATCCCACCGTACAACGTTTTCCAACACTGTTCGAAAACTGTGCTAGCTTTGCGCCATCAGGTTTTCGAACGGCGTTGGGAAGCGCCGAAACCGGGGGAGGGGCAGGCAATGGAGGCGATCGTCTTCAACGTGACCACGGCCGCACTGATGGTCATGATGGTCAACAGCGGGCTCGGCGTGGTCGGTCGCGACACCCTGCGCGGACGGCCGCTCCCCTGGGCGGCGATCGCCCTGACCGTGCTCGCCGTCGGCGGTGTCCTGCTCCAGCTGGCCTGGTCCGGCGCCATGGACGCGCTCGACGGAGACCCGTCGAAGTCCGGCTGGTGGCGCGAGTTCACCTCGGTGTTCATGCAGAACGGCGGCCTCTTCGGCGGCCTGTGGAACCTCGTCACCCTCGCCGCCGTCGCCGCCCTCGCCCAGTGGTACTGGGGCGGCACGCTCACCCTCGTCTTCTTCTTCGCCGGCATCGTGCTGCCCGGCCGCATCGACAGCCTGCTCGGCTTCGGCGACGAACCCAGCACCGACCCCCGCAACTTCGCCGGCAGCTCCGGCGCCACCTACTTCCTCGGCGCCACCCTCGCCCTCGCCTTCCTCACCCGCACCCGCCTCCCCAAGGAGATCGCCCTGGCCGCCGGCGTTCCGGTCCTCGGCCTCGCGATGTGGTTCGCCCAGGACAACGGCCACGGACTGGTGTCCGTCTACGGGTTCATCCTCGCGGCGGCCGTGTGGGCGGTCCGCAGCCGACTGGTCCGCCCGGCATCCAGCCAGACGGCCTGACAGCCCGACGGCCTCACCCACGGCCTCCAGGCCCGGACCGCACCACGCGGTCCGGGCCTTCGTGCTGCCATGGCCGGCAGAGGCGGAGGATACGAGATTCGAACTCGTGAGGGATTGCTCCCAATGCGCTTTCCAACTGTTCGTCCGGCCGTTCGGCGGCGATCGCAGGCGTCCTGACCTGCGGCGGACCGGCTCGCCTGCTGGGCTTCGAACGGTGCTGGACGGGGGTGAAGGCAACCAGAACTGCAACCATGCCGGGTCATGCCTGAGCAATGGACTGTCTCCGCCTCGGCCGCCCGCAGAGGCTCCCGTCGGCAACCGTGGTGGATCACCCTCCTCAGGGGCGTTCAAAGACCTGAAGCGCTCCGCCGACGGAGAAGCACAGCGCGCCGGTGAGGGTTCCCCAGTTGGCGATCGTGGCGTTGATCAGGCTTCCGGTGCTCGGGCGGGTGAAGGCGGCCAGTGCCGAGACCATGAAGAGTACGGAACCGAGCTGGTTCACCGCGACGATCCACCAGCCGAGGCTCCGTGATCGGACGCAGGGCCGCGAGCGATGACAGATCTCGACGAAGGCGAGATGCCCGGACACCAGGAACAGCATGCAGCCGACGACATCGGGCGCCCAGATCAGCCGGTTGACCTGCTGAACGGTGAGCCCTTGAAGGAATGAGTCCAGCAGATTGACCGCGAACACCAGCGTTCCTGCGAAGAGCACCGCTGTACTGAGCCAGCCGACGTCCATCGGCTCGTAACTCCACCATCTCCAGCGGGGTGTGCTCACTGGATCTGTTGGCCCTGAGCGGCGGGGGGCGTTGACGACCTGCAGCAACGCGGCGTAGCCGCCCGTGTTGAAGAAGAGGCCCCCCGCGAAGTAGATACAGGCGCTCACCATCGGATCTCCGGATCCGAACTGGGCGACAGCCGCCCCGGCAGCGAACAGGGCGCCACCGATGATGAAGGCGACCGAGGCGATGATGTTGACTCTGCGCAACCGGCCGAGGCCGGCAGCATCGACGCCGGCGCTCGTCGTCGTGCTTGCCGGCCCTTGCGCGGCACGTACGGTGATCACACCGCATCTGCGTGCCAACCTGGACTCCCACACCGTCGTGCCCCCCTCAGGGAGACCCCAGGTGCGCCGGGTAACGAACGGTCCGGCGCCTTCCACGTGCTGCTCAGCCCTTCGCACGAGCCGAGCGTAACGATCGGGTCGCACGTTGTCGGAGAGAAACGGAGCGCCATTCGGCTGACGCGGGAGCGGAAAGGCCGACGGGCGGCGCCCGGGATCGCAGGCTGCCCGCCGTTCGGCCTGGCTGGGGACGCCGGTGCCGGTCGTGGGCGGCGCCAGCCAGGCCGGCCGATCCGGCGGTGCCGCGCGCTTCACTGCGTCGGGCCGGACGGCAGGCTGAGCAGGCCGAGTTGAAGATGCTCTCTGCGCCACGGACTCCTAACCCCCCCCTCGGCGTCCTGAGCAGCCGCGAGCTGATGGGACATCAGAATGGTCGGCCCCGCAGCAACGACACCGATCTGGAATATGTAGGTCGCATTCGAGTCGTAGACGGAGCCGCCGTAATGCCGCCGGCCGACGGGGAGCTCGGGCGCGGCGCCAGTACCGGAGCCTTTGGATGACCGTGAACGGGACTGAATGCAACCAGAACTGCAACCCTCCAGCGGGTCAGCCGGCAGGCGTCCATCGCTTGATCACGACCGGAGAGCTGTGGGGAGTGGGCCAGACCTGGAGGTGGACCTGCCCCCCTCTTCTGGCGCCTCGGGTCCCCGGACCGCTGAGCGGTCGGGGCCCTCGTTTGCCCTGATGGGCAGAGGCGGAGGATACGAGATTCGAACTCGTGAGGGATTGCTCCCAATACGCTTTCCAATTCTCCCGAACCCCGTCCGCCGGGGTTCACATGTGTTCTGGCCTGCGCCGGAGTGTCTGACCGGACAGCGGCTGAACCCGGCCGGACGGGGGTGAACGAGACCAGAACTGAGACCAGGAGGGGGCGCAGGCGGCGGCGCGCAGGTAGCGAGGTGGGCTCCGAACTTCCTTTCTCGCTGGCATCGAATCGACTGCGTCCTCGCCGGTTGGGGCAGCGCGGTTGTCGGCGCGGGCGACTCTAAGATCATCGACACGATGACTAGGGGGGTCCTCATGCGAGGCTTCGACTCGGCGCGACGCCGAGTGGCACTGTCGGGCGCCGCACTTCTGTGTGCGGCCAGCGGATTCGGCCCGTTGAGCGGGGAGGCGGTCGCGGCGGCCGGCACGGTGT
Organism: Kitasatospora sp. NPDC034035; assembly: GCF_055575755.1. Lineage (NCBI taxonomy): Bacteria > Bacillati > Actinomycetota > Actinomycetes > Kitasatosporales > Streptomycetaceae > Kitasatospora > Kitasatospora sp. NPDC034035. Next base: position 190,547 of record NZ_JBVISA010000020.1, read on the forward strand.
GCGGGCAGAACACGCTCACCGTGTCAGGTAGTTACGAGCTCGGCCCCGGCGAGTGGAACGCCGACCCGACGACGGTGAGCCAGTGCGTCACCACCGACGGCGGCGCGGATTTCACGCTCTCCACCAGCCAGTTGACGGCCGGCAGCATCACCAACCCCAACCAGGGGCCGGGGGCCTACGCGTACATCAAGCCCACCCAGGGCCTGCCGATCCCGGTCGCCTCGCTCGGTGACGCGACGAGCACCTGGCACACGACCCAGGGCGCCGCGGGTACCTACGATGCCGCGTACGACCTCTGGTTCAGCAGTAACGCGACCAGCTGTGACCCGACCACCAGCGACGAGCTGATGATCTGGCTCAACGGCCAGGGGCCGCAGGCCAAGCCCTACGGGCCGACCACCGTCGGCACGGTCGACATCGGCGGTACGGGCTACCAGGTGAACGCGGCGACCATCTCGCCGACCCATCACCTGATCAACTATCAGCTGCCGACCGCGACGAGCGCAGTCGACCACCTCGACCTCCGGCTGTTCGCCATCGACGCGATCAGCCGGGGCTACCTGCCCCAGGCGAAGTACCTGTGCGGAGTCTCCGCCGGCTTCGAAATCTGGGAGAACGGCACCGGCCTCGCCACCAAGTCCTTCTCCTTCGAGCCCGTGGCCGGCCTGCCCACCGGTACGGTCTCCTCGGGCATCCCGGGCCGCTGCCTGGACGACTTCCGCGCTGCGACGACCGACGGCAACCCGGTCGTTCTTTGGGGCTGCAACGGCACCAATGCGCAGACCTGGACCTTCGCCAACGACGGGACCCTGCAGGTGCTGGGCAAGTGCCTGGAGCCGACCGGTACAACGTCCGGGAGCCTGATCGTGCTCGGCTCCTGTGCCGAGGCCGCCGCGAAGTGGCGCCCCGGGGCCTCGCACTCGCTGGTGAACATCGGAACCGGTCTCTGCCTGGACGACCCCGGCGCCTCCACCACCTGGGGAGTGCAGCTGCAGCTCTACACCTGCAACGGCACCCCCGCCCAGCAGTGGCGGCTACCCTACAACGGCGTGCAGATCTCCGGTGGACTCACCAACGCGGCCGCCCAGAAGTGCCTCACCGACGGTTCGGCGGGTGCGCCTGCGGTGCTCTCGTCCTGCACCTACAGCGGCTCGCAGATCTGGACACTCGGCAACGACGGCAGCCTCCGTGCCCTCGGCCTCTGCCTGCAGCCGGCCACCGGCACAGCAGCCACCCTGGCGACCTGCGACGGCAGCGCAGGCCAGCACTGGGTCGTCCACCCGAGCGGCTACCTGAGCCACCCGTCCGACGGCCTCTGCCTGGACGACCCCCAGAGCTCCATAGCCGAAGGCGTACAACTCCGACTCGCGGGCTGCACCACCAGCCCCAGCCAGACGTGGTACCTGCCGGCCTGACCGAGTAATGGCCCCGTGCGTCCGCACGGGGCCATTGTCAGGGCGGGCGCAGTGCACGGCCGGAGCCCCTGGAAAGGCGGATGAGACTGTGAACGCCGAGGGCCCCGACCGCTGAGCGGATGCTGTTGGTTAACTCCGCCCCGTTGGATCTCATCCAACGGGGCGGAGTGCTGCGAAGGGTGAGATGCGGGTTTTGGCGAGTGGTCTGCCG
>NZ_JBVISA010000021.1:0-182675 GCF_055575755.1 Kitasatospora sp. NPDC034035
AGACACCATCAGGCCGTAGCCCGCCGAAGCCACTACCGGCGGCGACTCGCCAGCCCCTCAACCGGATAGATCACGAAGTCGCACTGGAGTACTAGTGCCGCGACCTTGCTGAGGCCGTGTACGAGGGGCTCGATCTGACGCACGAGATCGCCGCACTGCACGCCAACCAGCTGGGCGACACAGTGCTGCTGCCCGGCGACGGTGGCCTCGACGGCTTCGCCGTCTGCCACTGCGGCGCCGGTTCGGAGGCCCGCCCCGACGTCTGCTTCGTCAAGTTCGGTGCTGTCCGGCCGGGGACGGGGGGCGCCGCGCGGTTCGACCGACTGCTGGACGCTTGCGAGCAGTTGGCTCTTGACCGCGGAGCAGCCGGCCTCGACACCGGCGTCAACCTCGGCCGCCCGGAGGCCTACGGCCGACTGGTGGAGCGCGGCTTCCGGACCTGGCGGCAGGGGGTCGCCATGCACCGGCCCAACCAGCCCGGCTACAGCCACCCTGGCTCGTACCTCCTGGACGACTGGCGCTGAGCGGGCTCGGGGCCGGCGCGATGGCCGTTCCCGGCCGCTCGGGCTGCTCAGGGCTCGCTCACCGGCAGCCGATAACCGTGGCGGGTTCGGGTCGTCCTCTCCTCAGGCCCACAGTTTCCCACCCGGGCCCGGGGCCGCGGCCGGGGTGCGCGCGGTGTGTCGGGCAGCCACAGGCCCCTAAGGACAACCCGGCTCGGTCATTGGGTCGGGCCGCCGAGGGGCGGGAGGATGCCGATCTGCTGGAGCAGGCCGAGTTCGTCCTTGCCGGACCACTTCTCGGCCAGTTTTCCGTTCTCGATCCGGTGGATGACCACCGCCGTCATCCGCATCGGGTTCCCGGTAGCGGGGGCACCGGGCAGGTCGCCACGGTGGGTGCCGGTGGCGGTAAGCCGGGTCACCACCTTGTCGCCCTCGGCGATCTGGTCCTCGATGAGGTGCGCGCCCGGGGTGGCGTCCCAGAAGACCCGGAACGCGTCCTTGAGTCCCTGGCGGCCGGGGGCGACCGGAAAGGGCGGCGGATGGTGGTCGATGTAGTCCTCGGCGACGAGCTCGTCCATGGCGTCGAGGTTGCCCGCGTCGATCTCCTCGTAGAAGCGTCGGACCAGGCGCTTGTTGTCTTCCGCGGTCATGTCGGCAAGCCTGACTCCCGCCGGGCATCCCGCGCGGTCCGGCGCGCCGGACTGCGCGGGGCATCATCCGGTCAGCCCCCCACCGACACTCACCCGGCCCGGTGACCGGGCCGCTGACCGAGGCGGTCCGCAGCGGTGGAGGGGACTGCTCAGCCGTGGGAACGTCGTCCCAGGGGGAGCCCTTGTCAGCGGTCAGTTCCCTTCCTCGGCTTCCCCACGCCCAGCGGTGACTACGCGACAGACGTGGCCTTCGTCTACCGCCTCATCGACGGACGCATCGCCGAGCGCTGGGCCATCCGCGACGATCTGCACATGCTTCGCCAGCTGGGCGCCCCTCTCCTGTCCAGGGGGGCCTGATGCGATGGTGGGGCCTCCATAACCCCTCGCTACTGCTCTGACCGAGAACGTTCACCCGTTGAGTGCTCTCAGTCGGATAGTGCCGCTTTCCACGTCCACGATGTCCGGCGGGGAAGGCCGTCCAGTTCCCGGCGGCCGGTGCACCAGAGAAGCACCTCGACAGGGTCTCCGAGCGGGGCGTCGGGGAACAGACGGTCGAGCACAGCCGCGCACAGCAGTGCCGGGGGCAGCCAGTCCACGGCCAGTCCCTGCGTGATGTCGTGGGTGTGGAGCAAGGTTTCGGCCACGCCCATTGCCGCGAAGCCCTCGGGGTCGCACGGACCCCAGTGCCAGGCCCGCAAGGTGGGGCTGGCTGTGGCCAACGCGATGCTGAGGAGCCGGCCGCAGGCGTTGACCGTCTGGAGTACCTCGGTCGGTGAGGCGGTGCGTCGGACGTTCAGGTCGAAGGGGAGGTAAGCGCCGGCGGCACCCGATGCCACTTGCCCTGCGTAGGCCAGGAGGTCGTGCCCGACGTGCGCCGCTGTCTCCCGGCAACTCCACTCCAGCGACCCTGCCGGCACCGTCCAGTCCTCGGCGGTGTGGGGATCGAGCACCCTCAGCATCTCCGCCACGGCCGTGTCGACGTCCTGATAGTCCATGCGGAGCTCCTCGCGAGGTTCGTGCTGTGCGACTGAGATGTGGGTGCGAACCCGGTTACGCTGCTTGGGTTCTGGGGTGCCCTCCCCATCGGACGCCCTTCTCGCTGCGGATGCCGGCCCGCTCCTTGCGCTGGGCCGCGAGGACGTCGGAGTGGCGGGCGTTCACGGTGCGCCACCGCAGGTAGGCGTGCAGCGCGCGGGTCCGGACCGTGTGGTTCGGCTGAGGCTCCGCCAGCGCCAACCCGGTGAACCTTATCGGTCACAGCACCAAGGGTTGTCCCGTAACTGATCTTTGGCAGCACGAGAGTGGCTGGCCGGGATCGCATCCCAGGTTCCCTTTGGGGAGACGCTGACCTCGGTGCACCCTTGCGACCGCACGACACGGCAGCGGGTGGCAGGTGCCTCCTCCCGATGACTGCGGACCTCCCGACCTGGGGATATGAGCAGGGCCCCTGTTATTGTGCGCCGATGTCAACGATCAGACAGTTCCAAGTGACCTTCGACTGCGCGGAACCTGCGCGCCTCGCCGCCTTCTGGTGCGAGGTACTGGGGTACGTCGTGCCGCCGGTCCCGGAGGGCTTTGCCACGTGGGAGGAGTATCACCGCTCGCTGCCGCCCGAGGACGAGATCTACTTCGCGTGTACCGATCCCTCGGGTGTGGCCCCGCGCCTGCTCTTCCAGCGAGTTCCCGAGGGCAAGGTCGTCAAGAACCGGGTGCATCTTGATGTGCGGGTCGGCACAGGGCTCGTGGGTGATGAGCGCCTGGCCACACTCGAGGCCGAATGCGCACGGCTGATGGCGCTCGGCGCGAAACACGTGCTGACGCAGCGCGCCGATGGCGTCAACGAGTCGTGCATCACGATGCAGGACATCGAGGGCAACGAGTTCTGCCTCGCCTGATTCTCCTCCGAGACTGCGAGGTGGGGGGCAGTCTCCCGGGGGGCTCTCAGGTCCCGCATACGGCGGGACTCATTCCGTGAGAGCGAGGTTGTGTAGGCGGGCAACGCCGTGCATCGCGTGGCGCACACCGTCGCCTCTCAGGCGGCAGTCGCGCAGGATCTTCCAGGTCTTCATCCGGGCGAAGGCGTGCTCGACGCGGGCGCGAACCCGTTTGTGGTCGTGGTTGTGTTCGGCCTGCCAGTCGGTCAGTTCGCCGTCTCGGGGTCGGCGGTGCGGGGATGACGAGGCCGGTTCCGGGGTAGCCGCCGTCGGCGATCGTGGTTGTCCGGCCGACGGCGGCCTTGGCTCCGGATTCCTCCCATGCCCTGCAGTCGTTGCGGTTGCCGGGCAGGGCCGGCCGACCACCACAACCAGGCGGGTTTCGGCGTCGACGACCGCCTGGTGGCTCGTCGAGTAGCGATAGTGCTTCGACTGCTCGGCGACCTTGTGGCCGGAGCAGGAAGTCGGCCGGGCCGACTTCCTGCTCCCTACTCCTGTCGTCCGCCCGCGGCCGCCGCGTCGAGGCGGCGGACGAGTTCGCGGAGGGCGCGCAGTTCACGGTCGAGCGCTTCGGCACCGAGCGGGGTGAGGGAGAGCCAGGTGCGGGGGCGGCGGCCGGCGTAGCCCTTGGTGACGGCGATCAGGCCGGAGTCCTCGAGGACCTTGAGGTGGCGGGACAGATTGCCGTCGGTGGCGCCGAGTTGTTCCTTGAGGAAGCCGAACTCGACCCGGTCTGCCTCGCGGGCGATGGTCAGGATCCCGAGCCGGACCCGCTGGTGGACGGTGTCGTCCAGGGCCAGGGTCGGGTGCTGCTCGCCGGCTCCGTCAGCTCCGTCGGCTCCGTCGGCAGCGCTCATGCGTCGGCCTCGTCCTGCTCGGCGCGGGCGTTCGCCCACGGGCACCTGCCGATGATCCGCTCACTGCGCTCGCTCATGGGGTGACCGTACGGGATGCCGTCGGCGGGTGACGCTCGGCGGTCCACCGCGCCAGACCGGCGGCCAGGGGGATCGCCGCCAGCAGGAGGGCCTTCACGGCGGGGCCGTCGGTCCAGCCGCCGGACCGGTCGGACCACGGCAGCCAGCCGCTCTCCCAGGGCGCCGAGAGGTAGGCGGTGAGCAGCACCGCGTGGGCGAGACCGGCGCCGGCCACCAGCGGGCTGCGTTCGACCAGGCCGAGGACGAGCAGCCCGGCACCCAGGACGTACCAGGGCGAGGCGTAGCGGTTGGCCAGCAGTTGGAGGTCGAAGTGTCGGCCGGTGTCGAGGACCAGGGCGATGACGACGGCGGTGGCGACGGCGCCGACGACGGCCGTGGTGGTGAGCCAGACGGCGCGGCGCGGCACGATCCCGCGGGCCTCGCCGCGGCGCCGGTACCAGCGGGCCAGGGCGAACCAGGCCAGCGGGAGCAGCACGTACCAGATCCCCCAGGCCAGGAAGCGGAGCACCGCCCCGTCGAACTCGCCCCGCTCGCAGGCGGCGTCGGGTGCGTGCGGCACGCACAGGCCGGTCAGCTGGGCGTAGGCGAAGGCGGGGTACGAGGTGACGTCCCGCCCGTTGGCGCCGAAGTTGAAGGCCTGTCCGGCGATCGGTACGGCTGCCAGGGCGAGCAGGCCGAAGCCGAGTAGCGGGACCCCTGCCCCGCGCAGTCGGCTCCGGGCCCCTGCCCGTAACCCGTCGGTGGCGGCCAGCAGCTCGGCCGGGCTGCCTTGGTTCGGTGTTCCCACTGATCCCCCCTGAATGGCTTTGTCGGTGCATCAACTTTGCAACGCAAAGTACATTGCGGTCAAGAGTTCGCGGGAGCACGAAGGGGGGCGGGGGCGAACCCCCTTGGCAAGAAGGCGGCGTGGTGGACAACGGGGGTAAGCCCTGAGCACCGCCTCGCGTGGCTCGGCCCGTGCGCGGGTCGTCGGGACGGGCCGATCCTTGCCGCCAGGGCGTCCCGGACCCACCCGGCGACCAGGGTGGCCAGGGCGCCAGGGACGCCAGGGCGCCGGCGGAGCTGACCGCGACTCGGCCGGCTTCGCCGCCCGTTCCTCCTAGCCTGCCGGGGCCGTCGTCGGGGCCAGGGGCCCGTCGTGGCGGGCGCTGGCACGCCAGTCGGCGACGCGGACCAGGGTTTCGAGGAAGGCCAGGCGGAACGGGCCGAGGCCGGGAGTGTCGCGCAGGGACAGGGCACGTTCGGTCCAGGCCGTCGGGAAGGCGGCGGTGTGCAGGGTCCGGGCGGGGAAGTGCTCGCCGGTGGACAGCCGGATGGGCGGGGTGCGGTCCCCGTCCGCGACGCCGAGCAGCAGCGGGGCCTCGTCGCCGCGCGGGCGCACGGTGAGCCGGACGTGGCCGTGGTGGGCGGCGACGAGGTAGGTCACGAGCGGGTGGTGGCCGCCCTGCCAGAGCAGGAGGGCGCTGACGAGCTCGTGCCGCAGGTGGGGGCGCGGCGAGCGGTAGGGCGGCAGGGGGTCGGCGCCGACGCCGTTCCTGGACTTGGCGAGCAGGCCGCCGGGCGGGTCGGTGCGGCCGGCCCGCAGTTTCTCCTGGAAGGCGTCGTGGCACTTGCCGAGGTCGTGGAAGCGGGCCGCCTCGACGACCGCCTCCCACAGGTCGGTGGGCAGGGCGGGCAGCGCGGCGAGCAGCGCCTGCGCCTCCTGCGCGGTCTCCTGGAGGTGCTGGTCGAGGCCGACCCAGGCGGTGCAGCCGTAGGCCGGGCGCCCGGGGGCGACGGCCTCGCACGCGACGGGGGCCGGACTGTCCGGGGTCCAGCCCCGGTCCGGGAGGTAGCCGCCGGTGCGGGCGCCCAGGAGCAGCCGGACGCCGGGCCGCAGGTCCTCTGGCCGCGCGGGGCGCCACCGGCGGTCCAGGGCGTCGCGCAGCCAGGCCCGCCCGGCGGGCAGCCGCCGGAGCTCGCCGAGCGGCACCGGGCAGAGTTCGGCGCCGGCCGGATCCGGCTCCTCCTCGCCGGGCCCGTCCTCGCCCGGTCCGTCCTCGCCCGGTCCGTCCTCACCCGACTCATCCTCGCCCTGCCCGGCACACTCCCAGGCGCGCCAGGCGACCAGCGCCGGGAGCGAGGCGGCCTCCGCCGGGTCGCAGATCCAGTGGTCCACACCGACGGTGGCGTCGGCGGCGTCTTCGTCGACGGCGGCGGTGGTCTCGTCGGCGGGTGAGTCGGCGGCGGGTGAGTCGGCGGCGGGTGAGTCGAAGAGGGCCAGGACGTCCTCGCGCCCCGGCCCGGCCGGTGCCGGCGGCGTGTCGACGCGGGCCGTCAGCAGTTCGCCGGGGGTGACGGCCCGGCCCTCGTGGGCGGTCAGCCAGCGCGCGGTGGCCGCGTCGCCGCCCTCGGGGGGCGTGCACCACAGCAGGTCGCCGCCGTCCGGGTGCTCGCCGTGGCGGTTGCAGCGTCCGGCGCGCTGCACGAGCGAGGCCCAGGGCGCGAGTTCGGTGACCAGGGTGCGGCCGGAGATGTCCAGCCCGGCCTCCAGGGCGGGGGTGGCGACGAGGACGAGGCCGTGCCCGCCCTCGGCGGCGGCCAGGACACGGGCGAGGTCGGCGGCGCGGAAGTGCGGGTGCAGCAGCAGTGCCTCGCTCCCCCGGGCGGCCAGGCCGGCATGCACGGCCCGCGCCCGTTCCGGGGAGTTGAGCACCACGACGGTCCGGGTGCCCGGCACGTGCGCGGCGGTGACGGCCTCGGCGAGGGCGGCGACGTAACGCCCGGGCGGGAGGTCGAGACGGCCGATGCGCCGCACCGTCCCGGTCGTGTCCGGCGCGCGCACCGTTCTCCCGCCGAGACCGCCCGGCCCCCGCACCGACGACATCCACATCGTCCCGGTCGCCGCAGCCGTTCCCAACTCATCCCGCAGGAGCTGGAGTTGCCTGCCGGTGGACAGGCCCGGCCCGAGCAGGTGCGCCTCGTCGAACACCCACTGGGCGTCGGTGTGCAGCAGCGCGTACGAGACCGGCGCCATCGTCCGCGCGTCCGCGTAGCCGCGCATCAACGCCCGGCTGAGCACCATGTCGTGGGTGCCGACCAGGATCGCGCTGCGCTCGGGGCGCCGCCGCCAGCCGCCCTCCTGCGCCGCGGCGCCCGCGAGCAGGTGCAGCCCCACCTCGCCCGTGAGGCCCAGGCGCTCCAGCCACTCCCCGATCCGGCCGAAGGCCTGGCCGGCGAGGCTGTGCCGGGGCAGCACGAACACCAGCCGACGCGGCGTGGCCCCCGGCGCGGCGACCAGCCGCCGGTACAGCCACGGCAGCACGGCGGCAACGGTCTTGCCGGCCCCGGTGGGCGCCTCGAGCAGCGTGGGCAGGCCCTCGGCGGCCAGCGCCGACTGGTAGGGGTGGGGGGTGAATCCGGTGGCGGTGCGCGCGAAGGTCTCGAACTCGGCCGTCATCGGCCCAACCTACGGCCCAGCGGGCCCGGTGGGTAGGACGGGGACCGGCCGACGGGCCGGGCAAGCGGGCCGGGCAAGCGGGACCGCCCTGGCCCGGCTGTTCGGGCCGGTCGCTCACCGGTCGCCGCCGGCCCGCACCCGGCCGAAGACGTCGGCGGCCGGAGCGGAGAAGCGGGCGGCAGGTCGGGGCCGCCCGGTTCAGGGATCCTGTCCGTCGCTGTCGTCCGACTGCTCATGCCTCCGGGAGCGGTGCCGCCGCAGGTGCCAGACCAGCAGGGCGATGGCGATGATCACGGCGATCGCGATGGCGGCGACCCGGCCGACGGTGCCCTCCACCCTGGTGTAGGCGGCTCCGGCGAAGTAGCCGAGGAGGGTGAAGCCGACACCCCAGGCGAGCCCGCCGAGGGCGTTGTAGAACAGGAACCGGCGGTACGGCATGCGGGACATCCCGGCCAGCGAGGGCACCAGCGGGCGGAAGAAGGCGATGAAACGGCCGACGAAGACGGCGGCCGGCCCGCGCCGGCGGATCAGGTCCTTAGCCGTACCGACCTGCTTGGCATGGCGTCGCAGCGGGCCGGTGCGAAGGATCGCCGGACCGAGGTGCCGGCCGATCTCATAGCCGGCGGAGTCGCCGAGGATCGCCGCGCAGACCACGACCAGGACCATCCAGCCCAGGGATGCCCTGCCCTGGTGGGCGAGGAAGCCGCCGAGGACGGCGGCGGTCTCGCCGGGGATGAAGAAGCTGAAGAACAGGGCGTCCTCGGTGAAGACCATGCCGCCGACGACCGCGTACACGACCGGGCCGGACAGGCCGCGCAACCAGTCGATGATCGAGTGCATCGGCCACACCCCGTCGGCAATCGGGCCCCTTTCTGCCCCAATGTAACGCTTGTCCCCATGCCGGCCCCGTCAGGCGGGCAGCGGACGGCACGTTCCGGGACGGGCGGAGGGCCGGCCGGCGCGCAGGCCGCGCCGGACCTGGTCGACCCGGCTCTCCTGACCGGGCCCCGGGCGCCGGTGCGGCGTTCGCGGCATCGGCCCGCGACTGGTCCGGCCGAACGCCGTGCGCGCGGCCCGGCGCGGTGGCGTCCCGTCCCGCCCGGGTTGCCCCGCAGCCGGCCCGTCGCAGGTCGGCGGGACGAGTTCGATGCCGGGAAGCGTGTGAGACGGGGACAGCCTGGTGGTGCTGCACATCCCGGCGCATTCATCAGCATCGTGCGCCGTCGAGGCGAATCCACCATCCCGATCACCGCACCAGCGGGCGACGCAGTCGCCGGCCTTGGGGGTCGGTGCGCCGCCGGGCCGCCGCGTTCGGGCCACTGCCGCCCCGGGTGGGGCTGGAGGTCGGGCGGGCCGAACTCATCCGGGCGCAGGACGACTTCGGGCCCGCCGTCTTCGGGTATGACCTCGCCGTCGGCGATCGCATCAGGGTGCTCGACACGGGCCTTCCTGGCGGCGCAGTCGGACGTGGCGGGCCTGGCGGACCATCACTCCTGCGCGGTCCAGGTGCTCAAGGCGCGGTCGCGGACATCGGGCTGCGGATGCCGGCGCAGGGCGAGCAGGGCCGCCCGCCACGGCGCCGACCACTGCCGGCCTGGGCCGTACAGGGCCACCAGTCTGGCCGCGAACAGCCCGGCGGCCAGGCCGCCGTCCTCCGTCAACCGACGGACGGCCGCCGCCGTGTGCTCCCCCGGCGGTGTCCGGTGGTCGTCCGGACGCAGTTCCTCGGCCACCGTGCCGGCGAGGAGCGGGCGATCCGTCAACACGGCTGCCAGCTCGATGAGGTCGTCGCCGAGGGTCGCGGAGTCCAGGTCGATGGCGCGGCACAGCCGGGGGGCGGCCTGCGCGACCAGGGACGGCTCGGTCATCAGCAGGGCGGCCACGGCGCGGTCCCTCGCGCGGCCGTCGGCCGTCGCTTCCACGCGGTAGAAGTGCCGGCTGCTGAACTGCTCGATCCGCTGCCGGGCCGCCTCGTCCCGGCCCTCGTCGTCCGCCGGCCCGCCGGCGCGGACGGCCTCGATCAGGCGGCTCAGGGTCTGCTCCAGCAGGCTCCCCGGGGCGACGCCGCCGAACGGGTGCGGCGCGTCCGACCAGGCGATCGCGCCCACCGCCCGTGCGGCCGGCCGCCACCGCTCCCGTTCGGCCAGGTCCGTGACCACGGGGACCATCGCGGCCACCGCCTCCGGGGCGTACCGCCCCCACACCGCGAGCTTCCCCGCGCCCATGGCCGAGACCAGTGTGTCCTCGGCGAGGGCCAGCCGGCCGACCAGTTCCGCGTAGCGGCGGCGGTCGTCCACCGGCAGTCCGTACGGGCGGAGGTCCCCGGCGAGCACCGTCCGCAGCTCGGAGGCGCCCTCGGCGATCTCCGTCAGCACGTCCCAGAGCGGGAGGTCGGCGGGCCGGGCCGCCACCTGCTCCACCACCACCCGCCGCACGTCCTGGTGCTGCTCCGGGGCCCGGTAGGCCGCTTCCAGCAGCGCGGTCGCCTCGGGCAGTGGCAGGTGGGCGGCCGCGAGCCGGACGGCCTGCTTGCGGCTGGTCACCTTGGTCGTCGGGTCGGTCACGATCCGGGTCAGGGCCGGGCCGAGCTCGTCCGCCGGGGTGAACCGGGCGGCGCGGCCGGCCGCGTACACCGCGACCCGGGCGCGCTCGTCGCCGGCGAACCCGAGCAGCACGGGCAGCGCCTCGGCAGGCCGGGCCGTCCACGGCAGCGCGGCGAGGGCGGCCTCGGAGAGCACCACGTCGGTCGAGTCGACGTACCGGAGCAGCAGTTCCCGGCCGTGGCCGGGCAGGTACGCGGCGGCCCGCAGGGCGGTGGTCCGCTGCTCGGGCGTCGCCGTGGTGTCGTCCACCGTCCGGGCCACCCATGCGGCGGCGGACCGTACCTGCCGGTCCGTCCAGCGGTCGGCGGCGGCGAGGTCGCGCGGCACCGGCATGAGCGGCACCGGGGCGGGCCCGCCCGGCGTACTGCTCCCGGTGGCGAGCATGGGGGCGAGCAGCGGTGCGAGCAGATCGGTGCGGTCCCTGGTAAGCACCGTCCGCACTGCCGGGAGCGCGGCGGCGGCGGGCTCGGCCTCGATCAGGCGGGCCACCCGTTGCCCGCGGGTGGCGGGGTCTGCGAGCAGGTGGGTCACCGCCCGTCCGTACTCCCGGTCATCGGCCGGCACGCGCTCCAACAGACCGACTACCGAGGGAAGCCGACGGGAGGCAGGGTGCAGTCCGTCGACGAACGCGAGCAGCAGTGAGGTCGACCGCTCCAGCGCCGGCCGCAGCTCGGCCGCCACCGCGGCCTGCCGCTCCCGTGGGAAGGCCGGCGCGGCCGGCGCTGGAGCGGTCGGCGAGGTCGGCGCGGCCGGCGCGGCCGGCACGACCGGCACGACCCTTTCGATCGTGCGGACGGCCCAGTCGACCAGGTCCCGGGCGGTGCCGCCGGCGTGCTCGGCCAGCACGGAGCAGGCCAGCCGGGTGAGTTGGGTCCGGGTGTACGGCGAGCAGTCGCGCGCGGTCAGCGCGTCCTCGGTGAGGCGCGCCAGGAGTGCGGCCGCGTCGGCCTCGAAGAGCTTCGGCGGTACGGCGGCGACCTCTGCCAGGGCTTCGGCCCGCACCGGGTCCTGTTCGTTGCGCAGGCGCTGGAGCAGGACCAGGGCTTCCCGGACCGCGCTCGCCGCACCGGACAGTCCGGCGTGCACCACCACCTGGCCCCAGGCGTAGCCCCGGTCCCAGGACTCCGCCGTCCTGGTCTCCGCCAGCAGCCGGGGCAGCGCCTCGGCGGCCGGGAGGTGGACGAGCAGGTCCAGCGCCTCGGGCTCCTCGGCCAGCCGGGCCCGGGCCCGGGCGATCCGCTCCGGCGCGGGCAGGGTGGCCAGCACCTCTCCGGAGTACCCACGGGGGTGGACCTTCGACACGGCCACCACCGCGTCGTGCAGGGCCGGCCGGGCGGCCGGCGGCAGTCGGCGCGACAGCGCCGCGTGGTCGGCGGCGCTGCGGTGGGCCAGTTCGGTGAGGAGCGGCAGCGGAGCCGCCACCAGCCGGCGGGCGAGCGCGGGACGCAGCACCGGATCGTGCCGGTGCCGACCGGCGGCCACCAGCATCCGGGCGGTCCGCTCCGGGTCGTGAGCGGCCAGGGCCGCGAACCTGTCGCGCAACGGCGCGGGAAAGGTCGGCCGGTACTGGGCGGCGGGGTGACGCTCCAGCAGGTCCAGTGCCTTCCCGGGCAGCCGGCCGGCGGCGGCGCCCAGCCCGACGGCGTTCTGCCGCCAGAACCACGCCCGCTCCGCGCGGGGCAGTTCGGTGAGCCGACGGTCCGCCTCGTCCAGCACCGCTGCCGGGTGACGCTCGCCGAGCGACCGGGTGAAGGTGACGGCGTGGGCCGGATCGGACAGTTCGCGGGCCACGAACGCCGGTGAGCAGACCGGCAGCAGCCGCCCCGCCTCGGCGCATCCCCACCGCTGCCGGGCGACGGGCACCAGGTGCTCGGCCACCGCCGTCCGGCCGGCCTTCAGGACGGCGCGGATCAGCTCGTCCCGGACCGCGGTCGGGGCGGTGCGGATGGCCTGCTCCACCACCTCGTCCGGCATCGGGAGTTCACGCACCGCCCGGTGGGCGTAGCGGCGCACCACCGGATCGGGGTCGGTCAACCTTCCCGACAGGTACGGGAGTTGTTTACCGGCCAGGGCAGCGAGCGCGGCGACCCGCTGCTCGTACGGGCCACCGGTGGCCAACTCGTCGAGAAGGGCGGCAAGTCGGCCCCCTTCCGCGAGGCGGTGGGCGGCGCGGGCGATCTCGCGCAGGCGCAGGGCGTGGGGCAGGGACTCGACATCGGCCAGCAGCCGATCGGCGGTGATCTGAAGCATCGCCGCCGATTCTGCCGCCCGGGCATCGGCCCCGCACCCGATTTTCGCCGGGCCTTCCGTGGCCGCCGGTGGCCGCCGGTGGCCGCCGGTGGCCGTTGCCCGGCGGGCTCCCGGTGGCGCGGGGCCCGGGCCGGCTCACGCACCCAGGTGCAGGTAGGGGCCATGGCCGCCGGGGAGCGCGGGTACCGAGCGGGCCCGGCGGGCACCATCGTCGGACCGGCCGAGCAGCTGCGCTGAGCAGGAGGAACGGTCCGAGAGCCCGCTCGGGACGCCGTGGCCGTTGGGTGGCCGGGACGGAGGTACCCGACCAGGTAGCTGCCGGCCACCGGCCCGGCCGGTTCCTCCCGCCCGCGTTCCTGCGGCGCCACGCCGAGGAGCGGCTCGGCTTCCGGCCGGACGAGATGCCCGGCGACCACCTCCCGATGCTGGGCCACCCGCAGGGGCCGGCCGAGCGGCTGGAGGCGTTCCGGGCCGGGTTGGAGGCGCGATGCGCCGCGTGGGAAGTCGGCGGGCCCGACTTCCCACGCAGGAGCAGGGGGTCCAGGGGGGACAGGCGCCCTGGACGAGGACCTGCCCTCCGCCGACCGCCTGATGCGGGTCCGGCATCGACGTCGTGAAGCGGCGTGTCAGCCCGGCGGCGTGATGTTCCGTCCCGTGGCTCAGGCGAAGCGGGAGCTGCGCACCGGGCCGGCGGAGCGGCAGCGGTCGCGCGGACCGGTCAGCCAGTGCGGGGCGACCGCACGGGCGAGGACGGCCAGTGCCTCGTCCGGGTCGGCCGGGGTCTCACCGTCGCCGGGGTCAGGGGTCGGGTCGGCGGAGCGGATGTCGGCCGCCAGTTCCTCGGCGGTCCGCTCGTCCGGCTCGCCGCCGAGCGGCTCCCAGGGCGCGAGGATCGTCTGGCCGAGCAGGCCGCAGACGTCGGCTGCGACGCCGGGCGGCTCGGTCCAGCAGGTCGCGTGCTCGTACAGCACCTCGCCCGGTGCGCGCTCGTTCAGGCGCGAGACCAGGTCGGCGTCCGCCTCGCTCAGGTCGTAGGCCACCACCACGGTGTTCGCCGTGCCCGGCCGGTAGGGCTGGGCGGGCAGACCGAGCAGGCCCGCGGCGGCCAGGCCGAGCGCGCGGTCCGCGCGGCCCGGCAGCAGGGAGACCGAGTGCGGGCGCGTCCCGGTCGTCTCCAGGATCAACCGCAGCCGTTCCAGGCCTTCGCGGCACAGCGCGTAGCTGTCCTGTAGGAGGGCGTAGCGGCCGGTCATGCCCGCGTCCCACCCGTACGGGGACAGGGTGGCGAGCAGGCCGCCGGTGAGGGTGAAGTGCCAGGCGCGCAGGGCCTGGTGGTGGAGCGGGTCGGGGCCGTCGGGCTGCGCGGCAGCGACAGCCGCGGCGCGGTCGAGGGAGCGGCGCAGCCGGTCGGCGGCGGGCTGCCACCGGCCGGCCTCGGCCGGCAGGCGGTCGAAGGCGGTGCGGGCCGCGGCGGCGTCGCCGGCCATCAGGGTGTTGTAGGCGAGCAGGTAGCGCTCGGGCCAGTCGCGGAGCAGCGCGTCGTGGTCGCGCAGCAGGGTGACGGCCTCGGCGTGGTGCTCCTCGTCCTCGAGGGCGGTGGCGAGTTCGGCGATGATCGGAAGTCGCTGGTCGGCGCGGCTGCGGACCTTGGCGAGCAGGCCGCGCCGCGGGGCTTCGGCGGCGCGCAGGGCCTCGGTGAGTGCGGGGACGGCGAGGAAGGAGGCGCCGCGCCCGACGCAGGCGTAGCCGTACCGGTAGAGCGCGTCGGGGTGGGTGGGTTTGGCGGCCAGGGCGCGGGCGGCATCGACGAGGTCGTCGAAGCCGCCGTCGGCGGCCAGCCGCTCGACCAGCGGGGCCACCTGCGCGGCCGGCAGGTCACGTGCGACCGAGCGCAGTTCGCGCATGGCGGCGCCCGGGTCGCCGGACTCCATGAGGCTCCAGGCGGTGTCCAGCGAGGTCGTCGTCACAGGGTTTCCTCCGGGGGGTCGTTGTCGTCGGGGAACGAAGGCGGCGGGCGGCGTGGGCCGCGGGTGTGCGGGCGGCGGGGAGCGCGGCACCGGTGCGTCGACGGCGGGTGCGCCGACGGCGGGTGCGCGCTCGCGCGCGGTCGCGGTGGTGGCCGTGGCGGTGAACGTGGCGGAGCGGAACCGAGGGGGCGGCCCGACCGTGGCGGCGGGGCCGGGTGCGGGCGTCCGGCGAGGGGTGGCACGGGGCCGGCCGCCGTTCGTCGGCGGCGGGTGGGGCTCACCTGCGCGGGCGGGGGCCGCCCTTCCTGTCGAGGTCACGCATGGGGAGGATCATGTCCGAACGCCGCTGCCCGCCGCAAGCCGATTGTCCGTCCGGCGGCCGCCGAACCGGTGCGTCGATGCCGATCCGGCCAGGACGCTCCGTGCGGGTGTGACCGCCGGCGAGGGGGGACCGGCAGCGGCAGCGGCGGCCGCAGGTGGAGACGGACGGGCGGCGGCGGAAATCGGTTGGCGGCGCGGCGATGAGTTTTCGGGCGCCGACCGGTCTACATCTTGACCGGGACGGCCCGGAACGACCGACTCATCGGAGTACAGACATGGGACTCATCCACATCGAGCTGTTCGCGACCCTCGACCTCGTCGGGCAGGCGCCCGGCGGCCCCGACGAGGACCCGGTCGGGTTCCCGTTCGGCGGCTGGCAGGCGCCCCTGCTGAACGAGGTCACCGGGGCTCAGATCCTCGCCGCGTACGAGGATACGGACGCCCTCCTGCTCGGCAGGCGCACGTACGACATCTTCGCCGCCTACTGGCCGCATCAGAAGGACGGCGAGATCGCCGAGCTCTTCAACCGCGTCCCGAAGTACGTGGCCTCCCGGGGCACGCCCGAGCTCCCGTGGGCCGGGTCCACGCAGCTCGGCCCGGACCTGCCCGCCGCGGTGCGCGAGCTCCGCGACCGGCACGAACACGTGAAGGTCGTCGGGAGCCTGGACCTCGTCCAGACCCTCCTGCGCGACAAGCTCTTCGACCGCCTCGACCTCTGGGTGCACCCGGTCGTGCTCGGCGTCGGGAAGAAGGTGTTCGACGGCGGCGCGGTGCCCACGAACGTCACGCTCCTCGAACCGCCGGTGGCCGGTCCGCAGGGCACCGTCTTCCTGCGCTACGGGCTCGCCGACGGCACACCCGCCACGGGCGACATGAGCGCGCCCGACCGCGGCCTCGGGCACGACGAATCCCGGTGATCCGATGACCACCGTCCATGCCAACGGGATCGCCTTGGGCATCGAGTCGTTCGGTGACGACGACGCGCCACTCGTCCTGCTCGCGGGCGGGCCGACGATGCTCTCCTGGCCCGACGCGCTCTGCGAGCGCCTCGCCGCCGGCGGCCGCCGTGTGGTGCGCTACGACCTGCGCGACAGCGGGGAGTCGACGACGACGGATCCGCAGGCACCCGCCTACACCCTGCGCGACCTCGCCACCGACGCCGCGGCGCTCGGCGGGGCGCTCGGCGGGGCGCCCGCGCACCTCGCGGGGATCGGCGTCAGCGGGATGGTCGCCCAGGTGGCCGTGCTCGACCACCCGGGCGCGTTCTCCGCGCTCACCCTGGTCGGCACCCGCGCGGTCGCCCCCGGCCCGCCCGACGACGACCTCCCCGACCACGACCAGGCGACGATGAGCCGCCTGTTCACCCGCCCGATGCCCGACTGGAACGACCGCGAGGCGGTTGCGGAGTTCGCCGCCGCCGGCGCACGGATCCTCGGCGACGACCCCGCCACCGCGCGCGCAACCGCCGCGCGCATCTGGGACCGCACGCCCGGCACCGCACCCCCGGTCCGGATGGCCAACCAGATGGGCCTGGTGTTCTCCAGGCTCGACTGCGAACCCCGCTGGCGCGAACGCCTGCCCGGGATCGGGATCCCCACGCTCGTCGTCCACGGCCGCCGCAACCGGTTCTTCCCCGTCGGCAACGGCGAGGCGATCGCGCGCGAGATCCCCGGGGCACGGCTACTCGTCCTCGAGGAGGCCGCCACCGCGATCCCCGATGCGGCGGTCGGCGAGGTCACCGAGGCGATGCTCACGCTCGGATAAGGGACGCAGGGTGCCGCGCGGGTCCGGCCTTCGGGCCGGTGGCGCACAGCACGAGTGGCCGCAGGGCGGCGCCCTGCTCGGCGGCGTCGACTCGCAGGGCGCCGAACGACGAGGCCATGGCGAGGACGAACGACCGCCAGGACCAGCGCGACCCGCGTGCGTCGAACACGTGGTACCGCGAGTTGGCGCAGGAGGGCGGCGGTCGGCGACTCCGGCAGCGGCGGGAGGGTCGACGGCTCGCGCGAAGCACCACGTGTCGCCCTCGTGGGGCGGCCCGCTGCCCGCCCCGGGCAGGGGTGTCAGGCCCGCTCGTAGTGCGCGAGGTACCCGGCGAGTTCGTCGTCCATGCTCTCCTCTCCGTACCCGTGCAGCGCGCACCACAGGCGGTTCTCCACCCAGAACCGGTACGCGAACTCCTCGAACGAGGAAGCGCACCGGGCGATGGCCCCGAACCAGTCCACCGGCACGCCCGGTTCGTCCCGGCCGGGCGCTTCCGCGAGGTCCAGCGGGGAGGCCACCACGAAGGCCTCCCCGCTGGGGCGGAGGTAGAGGTACCAGTGCACGCAGTCCTGCTGGTCGCGCAGGAAGCGGACCAGGAAGGCTCCTGGCTCCACCGGGCTCGGTATCGGCGAGGAGACGTCCGTCCAGCAGGCCGTGGCCGACACCGCGTCCAGGGCCCGGTGGCTGTCGGCGCCGGTCTGGAAAGCCGTGAAGTCCGCGGGCAGCACCATCCCGGCGCCCGCCAGCTCGGCGGCAACGGCGTCGAGGTGCCCGGCGATCTCCGGGACCACCGGGCCCGTGCCGCCGAGCCACCCGAACCCGCCGTCGAAGCGGGCCGGGTCCAGCGGCGGCAGCGCCTCGGGGTCGTACCACTCGTACGTACCGCCGCACGGGCGGTGCGGACCGAGGTCGGTGGCGCACCAGAGTGCCTGGAAGGCGGGGCGGTGGGTCGGTTCGGTGGCGGCGGTCACGGTGCTCCTCGGTACGGGCTGCTGCGTCACCACCCATCCTGCCGACCGGGACTGACAGTCCGCCGCGTCCGGCCGCACTCGCCCGGTCCTGCGGGTCCCGAGAACAGCGGCGCGGCCTCGGCCACCGCCGTCCGCACCCTGGGGCGGCCGACCGTCGACGCCCTGCCGGCCGAGCACCGGTGGGACCGGGTACCGGAGGTGACCCTGTTCGGCGACGCCGCCCACCTCGCGGCCCCCCGGACGGCGACGGCGCCGACCCGGCCGTGATCGAACTCACCACCGGGCAGGGCGGGTTGAGCTGGACGCGGTTCCGGCGGCGCTGAGGGGTCTCAGCGGAACGCGGCCACGTTGCGGGCGGCCCAGTGCGCGAAGGGGCGCGGGGCACGGCCGAGGACTCGCTGGACGTCCGGGCTGACACGCAGCTCGGCCGGGTTCGGGGAGCCGAGGATGTCCAGGGTGTCGTCGGCGAGCTCCGCCGGCATGCTGCGGGTCATGGCGGCCTTGGCCTCGTCGCGGGTGAGCTCGTGGAACCTCACCGGCGAGCCCAGCGCGGCGGCGATGGCCTCCGTCTGCCGACGCGGGGTGATCATCTCCGGGCCGGTCAGCTCGTACACGGCGCCGGTGTGCCGGTCGTCCAGCAGGCAGGCCGCCGCGACGGCGGCGATGTCCGCCGGGTCGATGATCGGCACGCCGACGTCGCCGAAGGGCGCGGCGACGACCTGGTGCGCGCGCACGGATTCGGCCCACCACAGGGCGTTGGAGGCGAAGCCGCCCGGCCGCAGGACGGCCCACTCCAGGCCGGACTGCCGCAGCGTGTCCTCCAGCGCGCGCATCGCGATCCGTGTCGGGCCGAAGGGCCTGGTCGCCACGCCCTGTGTGGAGAGTAGGACGACCCGGCGGACGCCGCCGGCCGCAGCCGCGCCGATGATGCCGGCGGGGTCGGCTCCGGCGGCGTGCAGGTCGCCGGACAGCAGCAGGAACAGCGCCTCCGCCCCGGCCAGGGCGGGCTTGAGGCCGGCCGGCTCGGCCAGGTCGGCTGCCACGTGGCGGACGCCGTTGGGCACCGCCGCCGCGCGCCGTGACACTGCCGTCACCGGCCGGCCCGCCTCGGCCAGGGCCTGCGTCAACGGCCGGCCGATGTTTCCGGTAGCCCCGGTCACCACGATCATGATCAGCTCCTTGTCGGATGTCTTCCGTGGCCTGCACGCTAGGAGCCCGGGCTAACTCCTGGTAAGGACGTACCTTGACGTAAGCTCATGACATGGCAGAAGGCGTGCAGCCCGGACAGGTCGAGGCGGGGAAGCGGTATGACGTGTTTCACACCGACTGCCTCGCGCGGGATGTGGTCGACCACGTCACCAGCAGGTGGGGCGTCTGGGTGCTGATCTCCTTGCGGAGCAACGACCTTCGGTTCTTCGAGCTGCGCGAGAGCATCCAGGGCATCAGCGAGAAGATGCTCGCCCAGACCCTGCGCGCGCTGGTCCAGGACGGCCTGGTCTGGCGGAAGGTCGAGCCGACGACGCCGCCTCAGGTCACCTACGGGCTGACCGAGTTCGGACGGGACGTCGGGGAGCCGCTGACGGAGCTTTTCGACCGGATCACCCGGCGGCTGTCGCCACGCGGCGCGGGATAGCGCGGTGGTCGCCGGATAGCGCAGCGGTCGCCGGATAGCGCAGCGGTCGCCGGATAGCGCAGCGGTCGCCGGATAGCGCAGCGGTCGCCGGATAGCGCGGTGGTCGCCGGATAGCGCGGTGGTGACCGGTGCACCCTTCGCGGCGCGGTGGTGTCGTGGCCCCGGGCGGTCAGGACGTCGATGGCCTGCCACCGGCGCTCCGAAGGCGGGCCGGCACCCGCGGCGGCCCGCTCGACGTACCAGGCCGCTGCTTCGGCCACCGGACCGCGCCGGGGCGTGTGTCAGGCCTTCGCCCGGGCGATCGCCCGGACGGCGATCTCGCGCATCCGGTCGAAGGCCGTCTGCGGGTCGTCGTAGGAGAGCCAGGGGCCGGCCACCTCGCGACCCATCACCCGGAACAGCTCCAGTGCCGGCGCCACCCGGGCGTTCATGACCAGTGACCAGGCGGCCCAGCCCCGGGCGCCCTGGAGCTGCGGATGCGCCGGATCGGCCTGCGCCAGGTCGGCGAGCAGGGCGTCCACGGCGGCGGTGAACTCCGGCGTCCGGTAGGCGGCCGCCGGTGCCTTGTCACGGGTGTTCTGTTCGAACAGCGCCTGCACCCTCAGGTTGGTCAGCAGGCCGCCGGGCGGCGCGTCCGCGAGCGCGGCGTCGACGAAGGCGTGCATCAGCTCGTGGCTGCCGTGCCACTTGGCGCACCAGTACTGCAGCGCGCCCTCGTGCGCCCGCAGGTGGTGCGGATCACGGGCCACCACCGCGGCCCAGAGCTCACGGAAGTCCTCGTGCGACCAGCCCAGTCCCATGGCAATGGCGATCTGCGCCACCCAGGGGTTGGGGTCCCCGGCCGGCGCCAGCGCGACGGCCTCCCGTGCGGCCTGCTCCGCCTCGCGCAGGACCCGGAGGAACCCGCCGGCCTGCTCCCGGGTCACCTCGGAGGCGTACTTGGCGGTGCGGATCTCCCAGGCGAGCCGGACCAGCGCATCGGTCTGCAGCAGGGCGGCCGCCGCGTTGCGCGGCTCCTCCTCGCGCCACAGCCGCAGCCAGTGGTCGTCCTGCGCCGCCGCCGCACTCAGCGGCGCCATCCGCATCCAGCGCCGGTACGCGTCACCGCTGCCCTCGGCCTCGCCCAGGTACGCGGCTACCGGGCGCCAGTCACCGGCCCGGGCCGCGTCGAGCACGGCCGCCAGCTCGGCGGACGGCTCGTCGCCCTGCAGCACCAGCTGCTCGCGCGGGACCAGCCCCTGCCGCAGCTCGGCCTCCCTGCGGCTGCGGCGTTCCCGGGAGACCCGCGAGACGATGACCTTGCCCGCGACGACCACGAGCACGGCGATGAGCACGAAAACCATGAACTGCTTTCCTAGCGGGAGGGGTTGGGCCGCCTGCCCGGATCCGAGCGGTCCTCGGCGGGCACCGGGCGCGGACGAGGGCACCGCGCGGGCGCGCCGCGCCTCCAGCCCCCCGCCCTCGCACCTGCGTGCGCGGCGAGGGGGATCGTATCGGCACGCCGCGTCGCCGCCGCGTCCAGGGCCGAGGTCCCACCGCGGCCGGGTGCCGGCCGCAGGGAGCGGCCCGCTCGGCCCCCGTCCCCGCGCCCCGAACCGTCCGCCGCCACCGCTGTGGGGTACCGGCTCACCGGCGCCGCTCGCGGTTGGGTGGCCGCCTGTGTGACGACCGATTGTGCGCGCCGCGGCTGTCCGGCGGCTGTTCTGATGGCGGTCGCCACGCATGACGCAACCCGCGGAGATGCGCCGCCGGCGCAGGATGACGCCGGCGGAACTCGCCGAGCTGACCGGGATCGACGAGAGCACCCTCTCCCGGCTGGAGACCCATGAGGGGTTCGAGTGGGTCTACGTGCTCTCCGGCCGCCTGCGCCTGCTGCTGGGTGACCGGAGCGTGGTCCGCACGGCGGGCGAGGCCGCCGAGTTCGACACCCACGTACCGCACCGGCTCGGCCCGGACGGCGACCGGAGCGTCGAACTCCTCGTCCTCTTCGGGCACCAGGGCGAGCGCGCCCACCTCCGGGCCCGCAGCGCCTGACCCGCACCATGACCCGCGCCGCCTGGCCCCACCTGCTGTCGTCAGGCGGCGGGCCTGACGGTCGGGGCCAGGGTGGTGTCGAGCCAGTCGAAGGTGACCTGCTGGAAGCGGGACATCGCCCCCATGTGGCAGTGCTCGCCCGCGCCTTCGGCCTCGGGGAGGGTGACCAGCGTGTGGGGGCAGGTCAGTGCGGCCCGGACGCGCTGGGGCTGGCCGTGGAAGAACTGGTCGTCCTCGGCGTCCAGGATGAGGGTCGGGCAGTCGATGAGGTGGGCGACGCCGTCGAGGGTGTAGTCGGCGGTGCGGCGGATGTAGTCCGCGACGGAGTCGGCGCCGAACGCCCACACGCCGTTGCGCAGGGCCCAGCGGAGCTGGGTGCTGCCCTGCATGAGCAGGCTCGCGACGGGGTCGGCGAGGTCGTCGCGGCCGGCCTCGATCCATTCCCGCAGGAACGGGGGCATGAGCCGGGTGTGGGCGTCGTGGTAGTCGTAGAGCCCGTCGTCCAGGACCAGGGCGGCCAGGCGGTGTTCGTGGGCGGCGGCGCGGGCGGTGAGGTAGCCGCCGAGGCTGTAGCCCAGCAGCGCGAGCCGGTCGGGGGCGATCTCGGGCCTGGTGAGCGCGTGGTCGACCACCGGGGTGACCACGGCCTCCCAGTCCGGACGGAAGACGAGCCCTTGCTCGCGCAGCGCCGCGCCCTGGCCGGGCCCGTCGTAGGCCAGCACGTTGTAGCCGCGGCGCAGCGCGGCGGCGCCGATGACGAAGTAGGCCTCTTCCAGGGTGGAGTCGAAGCCGCTGGTGAAGATGACGGTCGGGCGGGGGGCGCCGGAGTCGTCGACGAGGAAGAGGTAGCCGGGCAGGGTGGTGTCCTCGTAGGGGATGCGGAGGGCCTCGACGGGAGTGTCCATCAGCGACGCGGCGGTCGCGAAGGTCTCGCGGGACAGTGCGGAGAGGGTCTTGACCTCGGGGTCGTGGGCGGGGTCGTCGCGGCGGTAGAACTCGGCGGTGCGGTAGTAGTTCGACGCGCGCAGCAGGGCTTCGCGGGCGCTGACCTTGTGGCCGGCCGTCAGGGCGCGGGTGCCGATGGCGTGGACGCGCCGCGCGGTGTTCGTCCACTCACGCAGCCAGGCCTCCTCGTCGCCCTCGGCGACGTTGCGCAGGGTGGTCAGGACCTCGCCCAGGTCGGCGCCGCCGTCGTTGGCGAAGCCGGCCGCACGCAGGGCCTCGAAGGAGAACGACTCGTCCTCGTACAGGAATCGCATGGTGCACCCCAGACCGCTTATCGAGACGGAACGGTTCCGTCTCGGCTTCGGAATTGACGATAGGCCGCACCGAGTCGAGACGCAACCGTTCCGTCTCGTGTAGATTCGGGACATGTCCAGCTCTCCCGCACCACAGCCGCCCTCCGCGACGCCTGCCCCTGCCCTTGCCCCTGCCCCTGCCCCTGCCCCCGGGCGCCGGCTACCCGGCGGACCCGTACTCCAGGACTCGGTCACCGAGGCGATCGCCGCCGCCTTCTTCGAGGAACTGGCGTCGGCCGGCTACGCGCGGCTGTCCCTGGAGGCCGTCGCCAAGCGCGCCGGCGCGGGCAAGGCCGCCATCTACCGCCGCTGGACGTCCAAGCTGGACATGACCGTCGACCTGGTCTCCGCCGTCGCCGTCGACGCCTCCGGGACCACCGACACCGGAACCCTGCGCGGCGACGTCCTCGCCTTCCTCACGGACGTCGCCGACGCGCTGAACCAGCGACTTCCCGCAAGGATCATCCCCGACCTGATCGCCGAGGGCGGACGCAGCCCCGAGCTGGCCGAGGCGCTCTTCACCACCGTCCGCGACACCCGCCGCACCAAGGCCACGCGGATCCTGGAACGGGCGATCGAGCGCGGCGAACTCCCCGCCGACGTGGACCGCGAACTCGCACTCGACCTCCTCGCCGGCCCGCTCTACTGGCGCCTCGCCGTCACCCACACCCCGACCGCCCCCGACTACCTCGACCGCCTCACCGACAAGCTCATCGCCGCCTTCTCCGCCTGACTGCCTGACGGCCTGACGGGCGGCGGACGGGCGCGCGGGCAGCGGACGAACGCGCGGTCGGTCGGCCGCGGGACACCCGGACGAGTGACCGGCAGGCCGACCGTTCGAAATGCGGTGAAGCGACAGGCTCAGACGACTCTCACAACATCCGACAGGGGAATGTCGATCCTGGTCACATCGCCGAGGATGTCCACCGTCAACTGAACGCGGCCCCGAGCGTGGTCGACGGCCAACACGGGACCCGTGAAGTCCGTAAACGGGCCCCCGGTAACCCGCACGTCATCACCTTCCTGAACATCCGACTCGTGCGGCATTCCACTCCCTCGCACCGTTGTTACCGCCGGCCACCGTCGGCGGGAGTGAACCTACCCTGGGACTTGCTCGATGCCGAAGGGCCCCAGCCGAGCCGCGCGATCAGCCGACCGCAGGCACCGGGCTCCCTGGCCAGTGGAGTTCCGACGGGTTCCCCGGGCGGCGGCGCGACGACGAGGCGTGGCAGGGGTGGGCAGTAGCCGGCGGCGGCGGGCCCGAGGTCATGCGCAGTGCGGGTGTCTCACGTGCCGGGTTCACTCCGAGTTGCTCCGAGCCGTCACCTCCGATCCTCGAAGCGGACATACGTATACACACCCAGCAGTCAAATGACTGATGCCACACGTGTGCTGCCTGGAGAACACTTGAACCACTGCGCGAGCAGACACCTCGGAATGCAATCTTGGAGTCACACATGAACTTCCTGTCGGGCAAGCTGCCGAAGACAGCCGCCACCCTCGGCCTCGCCGTGGCCGCGCTGACCGCCGTGTCGGCCACCCCGGCCTCGGCGGGCACCGCCGCCACCGCGGGCTGCACCCGCCCTCTGCGCTTCTACGACGTCCAGGTCCAGGTGGACAACTGCTCGGACGGCTGGATCTGGATGTCCACCGGCACCCGCTTCAACGGAGCGACCGCCTACGCGAAGACCGCCTCCGGTCAGGTACGGGAGCTGCAACTCGGGAAGAACGAGGCGGGCGCGGTCAAGTACCACGAGCGGATCACGAGCGTTCACGTCTGCGGCAACGACACCGTCGGCTGGTTCCCCCCGATCCCGTTCCGGCGGTGCTCGTCGGAGGTCGGCCTGTGACAACCTCACCGCGATAACGCCGAAGCGGTCCGCCCAGGGCATGGGCGGACCGCTTCCGCATCAACCCGTCGACAGGCCAGGTGAGCCACTGTTCACGGCCGATTCCATCGTCTTCCATCGCCGCCAGGACAGCCGGCGACCTCGACGACCCGGCCTCGCGCCGGACCGCCGCCCCACCCACGCGATCGTCGGCCCGCCGATGGCAGGTTCGACGGCGAGGCGGACCTTGCCGGTCAGCCCGCCCCCGGGACCTGCCGTAGACGGTCGGCCAGGGACCGAACGCGGCAGGCTGGTGGGGCCGGTCCGGTGAACGGCCCCACCAGACCTCGTCCGTGTGGTGTCAGCTGCCGAGGCTCTCGGCAACGCGGATGAGTTCCGCGTCCGAGAGCCGCGGTGGGGCGCCGGTGGTGACGACGAAGGTATAGGTCCCGTCCGACCATGTCAGCGAACGGGGACCGTTCTGAGGGTTCGGTGGCGTGATGGTCGCGGGATGGCCCTCGACTGTGGCGGCCCGGCCGTCCGGCGGCGTGCTGTTCCGGAGGATCTGGCTGATGATCAGGCTCCCCTGCACGTCGGCCCCTGTGCCCAGCGTGTACCCGACGGCCCAGGCGGGGGTGTCGGTCGGAAGGGAGGCCAGGCCGGGCAACTGGACCATCTCGCCCGCAGGGTAGGGGTAGTAGTTCTCCGGCAGGAACGCGGGCCGGAGGAGGTTGCGCTCCTCGAAGTGGACGGCGGGCTTGCCGGTGGCGTCGTTCAGCGTCTTGGTTCCGAGCGGTTTGTTCAGATGGGTGGTGATCTGTCCGTAGCCGCCATCGTCGCAGAACCCCGGGGGAACTGTGTGCCGTAGGGAGATCTTCACCGCGTTGGCGGACTCGCGGGCCACGAGCTCGGGTTGCTTCTCGCAGCCCAGCCGATGCTGAGTGTCAGGGTCTGGCCGTCCGAGCTGACCAGCAGCGGGTAGCCGGCCACGGGGCCTTCGTGGACCTTGGTTTCCGGGCCCCGGTTCATCCATGCGTTGACCGCGAAGCCGCCACCGAGAACGGCTACAGCAGCCACGGCGGTCAGGCGATTCCGTCGTCCGCGCTTCGATATCTGTCGGACGGCGCTTTGCGTCACGGGCCTCCCCGGCGTCACGGCCATGCTTGCGGCATGGCGTGCGCGAAGTCTGGCGAGGCGGTCAGCGGCACTTGCCGGCCAAATTGCTCAAAGCTATGGCCCCCCGCTTCCGCGAACACCGTCCCGTCCCCGCGCACTGCGGCGCACCGGCGGCGACAGCGGGTGTTCACGAGAGGGGCCGGCCGACGACGTCCCAGCCCTTTGAGATCGCTTCCCACCTCTGTGATGATCGCTTCGCGAACTCAGGGGGAGGCATCGTGGACAGTCAGGCGGCATCAGCCGGAGCCGGCGCTCGCAGCGTTGACGGCACTCGGTACCGTTCGGGCGACGTGTTGAGAATGGGATGCCCGTTCACCGAGGTCACGGTCACCGGGGTCTCCCGGTACCACGTCTCGGTGCGCTGGCCGTGGTGGGAGATCGACACTGCGGCGGACTGGATCGAGTGGAACGGCGACGTGGCGCTTCCGACGCCCGCGGACGACGACTGGAAGAGCGAGTACTTCCGGACGAGGCCGGCGGAGGAAACGCTGAAGGCCGGCGACAGGTGCCTGGTGGGGATCCCCCCGACCGTGGTGCACGTCCTGGCGGTCCACCGTTTCGATCCGCCTCTGGAGACAGGCTGGCTGCCACGACCTACGACCTACCTCGACGTCCTGCGGCAGGGCGAGTCCTATGACGCCAGGCTCGAGGAGCAGGGTTACGAGATCGACCCGGCCGGCGGTGTGCCGTTCCAGCTCGAACTGCTCTTCCGCCCTTACGCGTTCCTGGAGACCGGCGACGAGGTCGTCGACCGCGACGGGCGGGCGTGGAGGTTCGACGCTCCCTGGTGCTGGAACGCGTTCGACAGCGGGCAGCCGAGCACTCCGTCCTGGCCGCTTGCCCTGCTCTTCCGCAGCGGTGGGCCGACGCCCGAGGCCGTCGCGGCTGTCGCGGAGGCAACAGCCGCAGGCAGCCACGCCGACGAGGTGAGCCGGTGGGTGGAACTCACCCGTGCGAAGCCAACCACACCCGCGTGACCTGCCTCGGATGTCGCCACCTGTCGTATACGACTGGGGTACGGAGGGGTTGCCGGCATCCGGGCTGGACCCGGCCTGTCCTCCGTTCCGGCGCGCCCTGCATGGGTGATATTCGGCTGGTTCGGCCGAATGAGGACCTCGCCGATGACACGTTCCGACCTTGCGTCAGAACGCAATCCACCAACGCCTCGTTGGGCGGAAATTCGTCTCACTTGCCAGGGATGCCCTAGTACACGTAGTCCGCGCAGACGTCCGCGGCAAGCCGCAGGGCCTGCTCCGCGCTCGGTCCGCGCAGCGCCAGCAGGGTCTGGGCGAGCGCGTCCACGGCGGCCAGGTGGGCGAGCCGGCTGGCCGTGGTCTCCAGGCCGAAGACCAGGTCCTGGCCGCCCGCGATCAGGGTGCAGGTCGCCGTCTCGGTGAGCGGCGAGCGGGCGTAGCTGGTGAGCGCCAGCACCTCGGCCCCGGCCGCCCGGGCGCTGCGGGCGGCGGCCACCACGCTGT
The DNA here is from genome assembly GCF_055575755.1 of Kitasatospora sp. NPDC034035. Classification (NCBI taxonomy): domain Bacteria; kingdom Bacillati; phylum Actinomycetota; class Actinomycetes; order Kitasatosporales; family Streptomycetaceae; genus Kitasatospora; species Kitasatospora sp. NPDC034035. Next base: position 26,786 of record NZ_JBVISA010000021.1, read on the forward strand.
GGGTGCCACCGGTGTGGCTGACGGCCAGGCAGACGGCGCCCGGTGGGAGTCCGGCGGCCACCAGCTGGGCGGTCATCGAGTCGGCCGGGGCGTCCACCAGCAGGCCGAGCGCGCGCAGTCGGTAGGCGAGGTCGAGCACCACCGCGCCGGACAGCCCGGCGCCGACCAGGAGCACCCGGGGGGCGCCGTTCAGCAGTTCGGCGGCTGCGCGCAGGTCGTCCGGGCCGAGCGTGGCGGTGATGCCCTCCAGGGCCTCCCGGGCGGCGCGCAGGGTGTCGGCGAGCGCCCGGGCGGCCGGGTCGTCGGGGTCCGCGGCCGGCCCCGGGGCGGGGGCGTGAGCGGCGGGGGCGTGCAGGGCGGCGGCGATCTTGAGCTCCTGGAAGCCGCGGAAGCCGAGCCGCTGGCAGGCCCGGACCACCGAGGAGGGGGCCGTCCCGGCCAGCGCCGCGACGTCGCTGACGCTCAGGTGCACCAGGGCGGTGCCCCGGTCCAGCACCACCTGGGCGACCCTCGCCTCCGTGCCGCGCAGCTCGCCGAGCCGGGCCCGGATCTGCGCGGCCAGCTGGGATTCCAGGGGCGTGAAAAATTCGGAACGTTCTTCCATGGATCTAGGGTAGCGTGGAATTCAGTTCCAGGCCTGCCGGAATCCGGCAGGCTGACGGGAGGGGAGCTTCGCCATGTCAGAAATCGGGCCGGCCGTGCCGCTGGTCGTGCTCACGGCCGCCGTGCTGCACGCCGTGTGGAACGGGCTGGCGCACCGGATCCCGGACAAGATGGTCGGCTTCGCGCTGATCAACCTGACCTACACCGCCTGCGCCCTGGTGCTGGTCGCGGTCAACCCGCTGCCGGCCGCCGCGGCCTGGCCGTACCTGCTGGCCTCCACGGTGATCCAGACGATCTCGACGGTCCTGCTGCTGCGGGCGTACCAGCTGGGCGACTTCGGGCAGATGTACCCGATCGCCCGCGGCTCGGCGCCGCTGCTGGTCGCGCTGCTGTCGGTGACGGTGCTCGGCCAGCACCTGGGGGCGGGCGAGCTGGTGGGTGTGGTGGTGATCTCCTGCGGGCTGATCGGGCTGGCCTTCGCCCAGGGCATACCCGGGCGGGCGCAGCTGCCCGCTCTCGCGGCCGCCGCCGGTACCGGGACGATGATCGCCGGCTACACGGTGCTGGACGGCAGCGGCGTCCGGCACGCCGGCACCGTCGGCGGTTACGTGGCCTGGCTGTTCCTGCTCCAGGGGCCGACGCTCGTCGCGGTCGTCTGGGCCCGGCGCGGCCGCACCCTGCTCACCGGGGTGCGCAAGGTGCTGCCGGTCGGGATCCTCGGCGGGGTGCTGTCGCTGACGGCGTACGGCCTGGTGGTCTGGGCGCAGTCCCGGGGCAACCTGGCGGCGGTGGCGGCGCTTCGCGAGACCAGCATCGTGATCGCCGCGCTGATCGCCACCGTGGTGTTCCGCGAGCGCCTCGGACGGCTGCGGCTGACGGCCGCGCTCACCGTCCTCGGCGGGATCGCCGTCCTGGAGCTCGCCCGGGCGTGAGCCTTCGCCCGCGGACAACGGCCCGTCAGGCGGTGCGTTCCAGCCGTACCAGGGCTGGCACCGCGGCGATGCTCAGGAGCAGCAGGAACAGCCAGGGCAGGACGGCGGCCCGGGTGAGCAGCAGGGTGAGCAGTCCGGGGGCGACGGCTTGGCCGACGTTCCAGGAGAGTTGGTAGAGGGCGAGGTAGCGGCCGCGCCGGTGCGGGTCGGCGAGGGAGACGCTGAGGTCCTCGCGGAAGGGGGTGGCGACGGTCTCGGCGAGGTTGTAGACGGCCATGGCGGTGAACAGGCCGCCGAGGACGGCCCAGCCGGGGGCGGCGGCGACGAGGGCGAACAGGGCGAAGGCGAGTGCGTTGAGCAGGGCGCCGGCGGCGACGACCCGGGTGGGGCGGAAGCGTTCGAGCCGGCGGGCGACGGCGCTCTGGGTGAGCACCACCTGGACGCCGTTGAGGACGAGCAGGGCGCCGGCCGTCCAGGCGTCGCGGTGCAGGCCCTCGGTGAGGTAGAGGGCAAGCAGCATGCTCAGGATCATCGAGGCGAAGACGAAGGTCAGGTTGATCGCGATCAGCAGCAGGTAGCGCCGGTCGCGCAGCACCGCCCGGTAGCCGCCGGGGCCGTCGGGGGTGACGGGGCCGCCGGCGGGTGCCTCGGTCCGGGTCCGCGCCGCGTCAGCCGTCTCCGCGGGCCGCCAGGTGCCCAGCAGGGCCGCGGCGAGGGCGTAGCTGACCGCGTTGAGGGCGACGAGCAGCCGCAGCGCCCCGGTGCCGCCCCCGGCCGCCAGGACGGCGGCGAGCGCCCCGCCGAGGCCGAGCCCGGCGTTGCGCAGGGTCTGCACGAGGGCGAACCAGCGCGGCCGCTCCCCCTCGTCGGCGGCGAGGACGACCAGCCCGGTGCTGCTGGTCCAGTAGGCGGCCTGGCCGATCTGGGCGAGCAGGCAGACCAGCACGATCTGCCAGGCCTGGTGGGCGAGCAGGAAGCCGCCGTAGGCGAGCGCGGAGAGCGCGTTGCCGGCGGTGGCGACGGGCCGGGCGCCGTAGCGGTCGAGCAGCGGGCCGACGGCGACGGCGGTGGGCAGGGCGAGCAGGCGAGCGGCGGAGACGGCGGCGCCGACGGCGGCGACGGACAGGCCGGTGGTGTCGGCGAAGTAGACGAGGGTGAAGGCGAGGATCAGCCCGGTGCCGAGGCTGTCGACGACGTGGGCGCCGATCAGGCGGGCGTGTCCGGTGGTGGCGGGGAGGCCGAGGCGGTCACGCAGCAGGGGCGGGGTGGCGGTGGTCATGGTCCGAGGCTGCCTGGGATGATCATCGCCGCCCATTGATTCCATCAGGATCGAATGCTCACCGGAGGTGCCCGTGTTGACCTGGGAGTTCTCAGCACAGGACCTGGCCCGGACGCGCTTCGCCCGGTCCCCGCTGAGCGAGGTCACGACGAGCGTCGAGGTGCTCAAGGATCCGGGCCGGCAGTCCGCGCACCTGCCCTGGGTGCGGCAGGCGCGGAAGCGGCTGGAGGGGGTGGGCTGGGAGCTGCTGTCGGCGCTGGTCCGGCTGCCGACGGTGTACGTGGTGGACTTCCTGACGCCGGTCCCGGAGGGCCCGGACCTGACGATCGGGCAGCAGACGGCCGCGCTGGCCGCGACCGATCCGGCCGTGGTGCGCCGGGACATCGCCCGGATCCAGGGCGAACTCCACCCGCTGGTGGCTGGGTTGGCGCACGATCCGGAGGCCGGACTGGCCCGGCTCGCGGCCGAGGTGAGGGCGTACTGGGAGGCCGCGATCGCCCCGCACTGGCCGCAGATGCTGCGGCTGACCGAGGGCGAGATCCTGCGGCGTGCCCGGCAGATGTCGGCGGGCGGGCCGGCGGAGCTCTTCGCCGACCTGCACCCGTTGGTGTCCTGGGAGCGCGACACCCTGCGGATCGGCCACTCCCGGGTCGAGGTGCACCGCCGTCTGGACGGCGAACGCGGCCTGGTCCTGGTGCCGACGGTCTTCGCCTGGCCGGGGGTGTTCTCGCAGCAGAACCCGCCGTGGCAGCCGGGCCTGGTCTATCCGCCGCGCGGGGTGGCCACGCTGTGGGAGGCGGCGGCCACGCCGGTGCCGGAGGGCCTGGCCCGGGTGCTCGGCCGCACCCGCGCCCTGCTGCTGGCCGAGCTGGACTCCCCCGCCTCCACCACCGAACTCGCCGCCCGCACCGACCTGTCCGCCCCGAACGTGTCCCACCATCTGAGCGCCCTGCACGACGCGGGCCTCCTCGCCCGCCACCGCACCGGCCGCACGGTCCTGTACCTGCGCACCGAGGCGGCGGAGCTCCTGCTGGGGCCGTGACCGGCTGCGCGAACGGCCTTTCGCCTTGGACCCGTTGGACCCGTTGGACCCGTTGGACCCCGCCCCCTGCCGGGGTCGGCCCCGCCCTGACGGAGCGTCAATTCGGAGCGGAAGCCGGGACGAGGGCCGCACCGTGCCGCCGACAACGAGGGTCGTTCACAAGAGCACAGGGTCAGACGGGCGGCATCAGATCGCTCTCGCTGATGGTGTACGTCAGCGGGGGATAAACGAAGTCCGTTTCGGTGTTCTCACGGCGCCGTAGTCGGTAGAATTCGCGCCTCTGCTCCTCGTCGGCCGACATGAGGCGCACACCCTGTGGGAGGTATGCGTGTCCGTCGCGAAACCGAACGAAGGTCTTTGACGTTCGAAAGGTTACACCCAGCCACTGGTTGTCCGCCGCGTGGGCGGGCGCGTCCAATACGATTCTATGCCTGAGCCGCCGATTCAAGTCGACGGAAAACGCGACGATACTGTTGTGGGCGAGGGGGATCTCGAACTTCTCGCCATCGGACCCCTTCGATTCGAAGACCAGCTTCCTCGGCGGGCCCGCTTCGGGACGCCGGTAGCAGGAGAAGACGGCGATAAACGACTCGTCGGCCAGATCGAGGGCCTGGTCGGAATGGCTACCCATGGTCGTGTAGGCGTTCGTGTAGCTCTCGATGAGAGCGTTGTTGAAGCCGACCGAAAGTGCCGCGCGTTCCCGGATCCGTTGCGCCAGCTGCTCATGCACTGCCAGAAAACGCTGCGTCGGACTGCCGTACCGAGTGGTCGTCCGTACGAGAGGAACACCGCCCGCCTCGTCGATCTTGGCGAGTACGGCGCCCCTCCGGCCTTTTCCTACGTCTTCCAGACGAGCCGACGCGGACAGTTCCGCAAAGAGATTGTCCTCGGCCGGCAAAGCGCACGAGAGGATCTCGTCCGAGATCCTAGACCTGGGGGGCAACATAGTCTCCCGTGTTCATACTGAAGAGGAATTCGTCGCCGTAGTCGATGAAGGACGAGGTCCTGTTCTCCTCGGCGTACAGCCTGCGCAGCTCTGCCATTCCCGCCGGTGTGGGTGGGCCCAGCTGCACCAGATCCCCGGCCACTTTGAGGAACGTGTGGCCGTTCTTGTGAACGGCTTCGGCGCTCGAACAGCGCACCACGTACCCCAGGCGGGTCGGGAGCAGCTCGGCGTCCAACGCCGAGGGCCGGATTTCATGCGTGTACAGGCGATTGGTGGACAGCGGCATGAAGAACACGGAGCCGGGATAGAGGGTCAGGGTGAACTGCGGGGGGAGCGCGACCCCGTCGCGGCCTTCGGTCGGCTCCTTGAGGCGGAAGTGGAGTTTGGTCAGCCCGCTGGCGCCCTTCACCCCGTGGTCGAAGACGTCTTCGGCCAGGGGCTGCAGCTTGTCGAGCCCGTCATAGAAGGTGCAGAAGGCCATGATGCCGTTGTCGGGCATGTCCTTGGTCTTGTCGGCATGCGCCGAGATCTTGGCCTTGGACTGCTTGCGCTCGGCCGTGGCAAGGGTGTTGTGGTAGATCTGAGCGAGGACGTGATTCAGCGGCGCCTGCCCCCGGAAGACGGCGGCGGCCTCGCGGTTCAGAGCCTCGACGATGTGCGTGTCGGTCGGGCGGAAGCCCTCGGTCGGCCCCGAGAGATTCGTGGAGCACCGGAGCAGGCGGAAATGCAGTTCGTCGCCGTTCCGTGTGACGGGCGTCAGATAGATTCCGCTGCGATGGGCCGTTCCGGGCTTCGTGGACTCCGTCAGGGACTGGAACGCGTGCTCCGCACGGATCCGTCCGAAGTGATCGGCGCCGAGTCCGAAAAAGCGGCGGTAGTACACGCCGACGCCGTGTACGCGGACGGGGACCCGGCCGAGGTCGACGAAGGTCCAAGGTTCGTCGAGGCCCTCGCGGTAACCGTGCGACAGCTCCCGGATGACGAACACCCGGGCAGCCGCACGCAGTCGGCGGCCGCTGATCCCGGATATGTCGCCACACAGGTAGACGGTCTTCTGCGCGAGGTCGGGCGAACCGGAAGCAAGGTCCTCCGGCGTGATTGTGGACCCGAAGAATTCCCCGACCACGTCATGATCCTGCAACGCCGAAGGCGCAACCAGGATGTTGCTCGCATCCTCGATGCGGGCTTCTGCCGACCCTGCCGTGTACATCAAACCGTACCTGCCATTCGCAGATCTTGGTGGATTGCTCAAAATCGTGGACATGGCAACGGCCCGCACTCTTTCATTTGCGCGGCAAGGCGTAAACGGAAGGAGACGGACCATTGAACCTTGATGCTCTCACGGGGGCTCGACAGCGGGCAACGGGTTCTGCCACCCACCCAGCCGGCCGGCCGGCCGGCAGCCCAACGATGCGATGCGGTGCGGTCAGTCGACGGTGACGGTCATCTTGCCGAGGGCCTGACCGCTCTCCATCACGCGGTGGGCCTCGACGATCTCCTCGAAGCGGAAGGTCCGGGTCGGGCGGCCGCGCAGGGCACCCGTCTCGACCTTGGCGTAGATGGCGTCGAACGGTATGTCGGAGAGCGGGAATTCGGGGCTGCCGAGGACGAAGGCGCTGCCGAAGAAGCTGAGCCGGACGCCGCTGGGAAGGTCGGCGATGGGGTCGAAGTCGGCTACCGGTGCGAAGCCGCCGAGGAAGCCGACCTGGCAGACCCGTCCGCGGGGTCGGACGCTGGCGAGCGAGTCGCGCAGGACGCTGTTGCCGACGACGTCGAGGACGGCGTCCACGAGGATGCCGCGGTCCCGGACCCGGGTGCTCAGACGGCCGTCGTCGATGAGTACGTCTTCGGCTCCGAGGTCCCTGAGCAGGGTGGCGTGGGCGGGGTTGCGGGTGGTGGCGAGGACGCGGGCGCCGTGGTCGACGGCGAGGTCGACGGCGGCCTGGCCGAGCGAGGAGGTGGCGCCGCGGACCAGGACCGTCTCGTCGGGGCGCAGTTCCAGGGTGCCGAACAGGGCGCTCCAGGCGGTCGCGTAGACCTCGGGGACGGCTGCCAGGTCGGCCCAGCCGAGGGTGGAGCGGACCGGTACCACGTTGGTCGCGGGTACGGTGACGAGCTCCGCGTAGCTGCCGTTGCGGGTGCGGCCCATGCCGCCGAGGATCGCCACGACCGTGGTGCCGGTGGGGAGTTCGCCGGACGGGTCGGATTCGACGGTTCCGGCGCACTCGATCCCGGTGACGGGCGCGACCTCGCCCCAGGCGCCCGCGCGCATGTACGCCTCGGCGTGGTTGAGGCCGATGGCCTTGACGCGGATCAGCACCTCGCCGGCGGCGGGCACGGGGTCGGGCAGTTCGGTGACGGCGAGGACCTCGGGGCCGCCGTAGGCGGAGATGGTGATGGCCTTCATGATCGCTTCCTGTTCTTGAATGGTGATTCAACTATCGGGCCGAAAGAAGGGCCACCCTGTCCGGTGGCCCTTGTCCGCTCCGCCCGCCCCTCAGACGAGGGCGGCGAAGGCGTTGTCCGTGATGACCCGCAGCAGCGCCTCGTCCGGGTTGGCCTTGCCGACGACCATCAACCCCTGGCACGTCGCGACCAGCAGCTTGGCACTGCCGGCCGGGTCCACCGCTTCGCGGACCTCCCCGCGACGGCGGGCGTTCTCCAGCGCCGTGGTCATGCAGCGCTCCAGTCGGGCCAGGTGACCGCGGACGACGGCCGCGGCCTCGTCGTCCTCGGCTGCGTCCTCGATCGCGGTGTTCACCAGGAGGCACCCCTGCCGCCCCTCCGGGCTGAGCAGGTCCCGCACCAGTCCGTCGAAGTAGCCCCGCAGCTCCGCCAGGCCCGCGCCGGCCGCCTCCAGCTCGCCGAGCTTCTGCGGCACGACCAACCGGGAGTAGCGCTCCAGCGACTTCAGGAACAGTGCCCGCTTGCCACCGGGGAAGACGCTGTAGATGCTGCCCGGCTTCACGCCGGTCGCCTTCACCAGGTCCTCGATCGAGGTGGCCCGGTAGCCGCGCTTCCAGAAGCGCAGCATGGCTCCGTTCAGTACGGCGTCGGGTTCGAACTCGCGAGGCCTGGGCATGGGACGAAGATACATGAATGCTCATTCAAGAACAATGCCGTCACTGCGCCGAACCTGCGGGACCGGGCGGCCGGGCCGGCACGGGGCCGTCCGCACGACCCGGCCGCCGGGCAGCATGCGCTCGCTGGTCCGCTCGGTGGTCCGGTCCGCGGGCCGGTCGCTGCTAACCCTTCTTGATCGCGGAGATGTCGAACTCCAGGACGATCTTGTCGCCGACCAGCACGCCGCCGCCTTCCAAGGCCGCGTTCCAGGTCACGCCGAACTCCTTGCGGGAGATGGTCACCGATCCCTCCAGCCCGACCCGCAGGTCGCCGGAGGGGTCGACGACGTTGCCGGTGTACTCGAAGTCGATGGTGACCGGGCGGGTGGTGTCCTTGATGGTCAGATCACCGGTGACGCGGTACTCGGTATCGGAGCGCGGCTCGACCGAGGTGCTGCGGAAGGTGATGTCGGGGAAGTTGGGAGCGTCCAGGAAGTCGTTGGTGCGCAGATGCTGGTCGCGCTGTTCGACGCCGGTGTCGATGCTCTCCGCCTTGATCACGACCTCGGCAGTGGAGCGGGCCGGCGCGGTGCCGTCCAGGTGGGCGGTGCCCTCGAACCGGTGGAACGCGCCGCGGACCTTGGTCACCATCGCGTGACGGGCGACGAAGCCGATCCGGGTGTGGGCGGGGTCGAGGACGTAGTCCCCGGTGAGCTCAGAGATTGTGGCAGTCACAGTGAGGTGCCTCCGAAAGACCAGGATCGCGGCGCCGGTACGGCCGGATCGTTCCGGGCCCACGCTAGGGCGCGCCGATTCCCCCGTCGGCCGGACGCACCGAGGGGCCCGCGCAATGCACTCCGGCCGGCGAACACGGGCCACCGGCCGGCCGCTGCCCGCCTTCCTCGCACAGGGTCCCGGCCTCCGGTGCGCAGGGCTGCGGCGACGCCGCCGTCCATCCGGATGCCACCGTACGGGTGCGGCCCGCCGCATCCGCGGCCACCGTAGGGAGATGGACATCGTCGTCGTGCTGGAAATGAATACGCCGACCAACGTTCGGGCCCTTCAGCCCGACCGCACACCGGCAGACCCCGAGAACGCCGTGCGCCGCGCGCACCAGGCCCCCGCGGAACCCTCCGGCGCCTGCAGCCCCCTCACCTTCTGCGGCCTGGCCACCTCCGACATGACCATCGCCCCGTACCCGCCCAGCCGGCCGGGCCGGTACACCTGCACCACCTGCAGCACGTGCCAGAGCGCCGCAGCCGGCAGCCCGCTCGTCCCCGGGGCCGTCGGGGCTCCGTTCGCGCCCTCCCCGAGCCGCATCCCCTGAAACCCCGCCAGGGCGTGAACACCGCCGGGGCGTGAACACCGCCGGGGCGCTCGTCGGCAGTCCGGCGCCGTCGACGAGCCGGTGGTGGCGGGCCGGTGGTGGCGGGCCGGAGCAGCCGGGCAGGGTTCCGTCGCCCCCTGCCCGTCACCTTCCGCCCAGCGGGCGCCCGCCTGCCGGCTACGGCTCGGTGGGAGCGCCGTCGCCTCTGGTCCGGACGGCGGCGGCGAATCGCCACGCCTCGATGTCGCGATAGCGGATCGGCCCGGGGCCGCGGCCGATGTTGCTGCCGACCAGGTGAAGTCGCTCGGTCCGCCACGGCCGGCCCACGAACCCGGTGAGCCCGGCCGCGGCCAGCGGCACACTGGTGGAATCGTCGCGACGGGACCGTGCCAGGGTCAGGTGGGGCCGCAGCGGGCGGTCCCTGAACTCGATCCCGCAGGACCTGACCAGCTCCCGGACGTCGGTGGCGAGCAGGTGCAGTCCCCCCAGGTCCCCGTCGATCCCGCTCCACAGCAGTCGCTCGTCGAAGTGGCCGCCCCCGCGCAGGCCCAGCTGCAGGGCGGGGCGCGACGCGGCCGAACCGGCCAGCACCGACCGCAGCAACGGCAGGGCCGTGGAGGGCAGTTCACCGAGGAAGGCCAAGGTGATGTGCCAGTCCTCGATCCGGTTCCACCGCAGCCGCGGGTACCTGGCGTAGGCGGGCTGCAAGGCACGGGCCAGTTCGTCCTTGGCGTCGTCGGGCGGCGCCAGTGCCACGAAGACGCGCAGGGTCGAGGGCTCGGGGGAATCGTCCACGAGGGGGGAGGTTAGCCGAGGCCAGGTCGCCTGCGCCCACCGGTGTGCGGACCACCGACCGGGGCCCAGGCCGCCCCGGCACGGCCGCGCCGGCCGAAACGCACCCGCCCGCCCGACGGGTCGGCGGGCGGGCAGGCGGGCAGGCGGGCAGGCGGGGCTTCGCCATGTGGGGTACCGCTGCGGATCAGCAGCACCCGGTGAGTGCCTGGCGGCGCGACACCTCGACGGTCGGCGCCGCCGGCCGGGGCCCGCCGGCCGGGGCGGTGGCGTCAGAGCCGGGTCAGCACGAACCGCCGTTGCTGATCATGATCCCGGTGATGGTGCCTCCTCCACCGAGGTTGCCGTTCGGCGGGACGCAGAAGACGAAGCCGTCGGACCGCTGGATGTGGGTGTAGTCCTGGTTCCGGGTGTTGACGACCCACCAGACGTCCCCGTGGTTGGTGTTCTGGAAGTAGTCGGTGACGTCCTTGAACTCCGCGACGATCGGGTAGGACGAGCCTCCGCCGCCGTAGATGCACACGTACGGGTACGGGCATCCGTACTGGCTGTTGGCCTCGGCGCTCGTGGCCCCGACCATTGACATGGCGAGCGCGGAGGCGGCGACGACGCCGGTCGCTGCCAGCTTCTTGAGTACGTTTCGCATGGTTTTCCTCTTCTTCTCCATGGGCGTCCGTCCGCCGCGTCGGCGCAAGGGATCCCCCGGGTGATGGCGGTGCTGCCGCGCACCGTGAGCGCCGCCGTGCTTGATGTACAGGCGTGTCGGGCGATGCATGATCCCCGTCCCGCGTGCGGGGGTTCGCCGTCGTCGGGCGTCGCCCGCGGGTCTGAAGTGACACATGCGGCCAGGGGGTGCGGCACCCACTCTGTCGGGCGGCGCACGACGGCGGCAACCTTGATCCGCTGTCTCAACGTCTCAGTTGTTCACACGCCACTGACCTGCGGGTTGAGACGTCTCACGAATCCGGACAGGCCATGGCGACGGGACCTGCGGGAGCTCCCTTCCCCGTGGGACGGTGACGGATCGTCACGGACGGTGGTCGGCCCGGGGCGGGAGTGGTCAGGTCAGGTCAGGTGGAAGAGGGCTTCGGCGTTGCCGTAGGCGATCTTGGCTCGGTCCGCCGGGTCGGGGATGGCGTTGAGGAACTGCTCGACCGCTGCCGCGTCGGGCCGGTGGAAGGGGTAGTCGGTGGAGAACAGGACCTGGTCGGGGCTGGTGAAGTCGAGGGTGTGGCGGAGCAGGCGCTCCTGGAGCATGCCGCTGCTGGTGATGTGGATGTTGGTCTTGAGGTAGTCCGAGATGCGGCGGTCCAGGTGCTTGGCGACGCCGGAAAGGCTGTCGACCCGGTCCATCCAGAACAGCAGCATCTCTCCCCAGTGGCCGAGCACGAGTTGGAGGTCGGGGTGGCGGTCGAAGGTGCCGCGCAGGATCAGCCGCAGGGCCGACAGGCCGGCCTCCAGGTGCCAGCCCCAGCCGAACGTCGCAAGGCCGAGGTCGACCAGCGGGTCCAGGCCCCGGTAGGAGGCGTCGCGCAGTTCGTCGGAGGCGATCTGCGGGTGGATGAAGACGGGCTGGCGCAGTCGGGCGGCGGTGGCGAACATCTCGTCGTAGGCGGGGTCGTCCAGTGGGCGGGAGCCGGTGCGCCCGTGCACCATGGCGCCGACGTGTCCCAGGCGGGTGGCGCAGCGTTCGAGTTCGGCGGCGGCGGCCTGCGGGTCGCTGGTCGGGAGGGTCGCGAACGCGCGGAAGCGGGTCGGATTCGCGGCGACGGCGGCGGTGGCCTCGTCGTTCGCGTCCCTGGCCAGCGCGACGGCGTCCTTGGGTGGGAGCGGCTGTGTGGCGGGGGTGACGACGGACAGGATCGCGATGTCGATGCCGGCCGCGTCCATCGCCTCGATCCGGCCCTGGGCGATGTCCTCCAACCGTGCCTGGTTGTCGCCCATGGTGTTGAAGGCGACGCTCTCGTCGCGCGCACCGTCGGGCAGCCGGTCGAGGGCTTCGCGGATGGCGGCGCTGTTCCAGTGCTCCTCGATGGCGATGATCTTCATGGTGGCCCTTTCGGGTCGTCAGTCGTCAGGGGTGGACTTCGGGCGGGCTGTCAGTCGACGGTCCGGCCCCGGCAGTCCGGGCAGGGCCGGGTGCTCTGGGTGGTCCGGGCAGCCCGGGGGGTCCTGGTAGTCCGGGTCATGCAGTGCGCCCTTGCCGGTCCGGGCCTCGAGCGTGTCGACCAAACCGGGGAGAGGGCCGAGGCATCCGGCCCCCGTCTTCGCTCATCGTTTGGTGAGCCAACCGTACACCTTTCGCTCAACAGCGGTAGAGTGGATTTGTGAGTGAGAGCGAGCCGACGAGCAGAGCAGCCAAGCGGGCGGCCACCGCCCAACGCATCCTGGACGCCGCGCGGGTGGAGTTCGGGGAGCGCGGCCTCGAAGCGACCACGATCCGCCGCATCGCCCAGCGGGCGCAGGTGGATCCGTCGCTGGTCATGCAGCACTACGGTTCGAAGGCCGCCCTGTTCGCCATCGCCATCCAGATGAAGGACGCGGACCAGGACGAGATCGAGACCCACCTGCACGACGTCCTGAACGTCAGGCTCGCGGACCTGCCACCGGAGACCAGGGCCCTGGTCCGGTCCATGCTCACCGCGCCGGAAGCCACCGAGCAGATGAGCGCGTTCCTCAACGAGCGGATCGCCAACCTGAGCCGCAACATGACCGGCGAGGACACCGAGCTGCGGGCCGCACTGATCGTCAGCAGCATCCTCGGGCTCACCATCGCCCGGCACTTCCTCAAGCTCGACGCGTTCACCGCAGCCTCGGACGCCGAGATCGCCCGCGCGGCCCGACCCTGGGTCACCACCGGGATCGAACCGGCCTCGCCACCGCCTCCCGCATCCACCCAGGCCCAGTAAGCCTCACGCCGGAGCTTGCGGGTGCTGCGGACGTTCACCAGGAATGACGTCACCACTGGCTAAGCTCGCGGTCATGTGGAGACAGTCGGTGCAGGAAGTCTTTCCTGGTGCAGGGCTTCGGGAACCGGTCGAGGCGTCCGAGATCGTCGAGGCCGAGAGGCGGCTGGGGCGAGCCCTGCCGACGGACCTCAGGCAGTTGCTGTCGGAGAGCAACGGGGTGCTCGGCCACACGCACGTGAACACGGTCTGGACCATCGATCAGATCGTCGAGCGGAACCTCCTCTTCTGGTCCGACGAAAGCTTCGCCCAGCTCTACATGTCCTTTGATGCCCTCATGTTCTTCGGCGACAACGGCGGCGGCGATCAGTTCGCCTTCGTGCAGAAGCCGCAGCGCCCGGACGTGTTCGTCTGGGAGCACGAGAGCGACAGCCGCAGGTGGGTGGCCAACAACCTGCGCGACTACCTCGGCCGTTCGCTGCGCGTCGGCGGAGACGACTGGTACCGGCTGTAGCCGAAGCGACCCGCCCGGCAGGCTGAAGACCTGACCTCGCACGGACTCCGGCCAGAGTCGTTCTGCGGACCGGAGCGCGGCGGACGACCCCGGGCAGCGGCCCGACCGGGCCGCCGGTCAGCGTCCGTGACATGGGGGGTGGGGGAATGACTCCGCTGGGGTGGGGCGTGACCGCCTGGCGGTGGATCGTCGCGCCGGTGACGGCGCCGTTCCGGGTGCCGGCGGTGCCGCCGCAGGTGCGGTCGGTACGGACCTGCCGCTTCGCGTGACGCGGTGCGGGCATACTCCACCCTGTTGTCACGAACCGTGGGGGGAATTGTGCAGGGTCATTCGTCCGCTCCGAGGTCAGGTCTGGCTTGGGCCGACGCCGAGGACGTGCGGCTGCTGGAGGGCGTACGACAGAACCTGGGCCTCGACGAACTCGCCGTCCGGCACGGCCGTTCCGTCGGCGCGATCCGTGTGCGCCTGGCCCGGCACGTTCCGCTCACCGACGCCACCGGCGCCACCAACCCCACCGATGCCACCGACGAGGACCTGCTGCGGTGGGTGAGGTCCTGCCTCCCGCCCGGCGGCGGCGCTGACACTCCCGATCCGGACCCCGGCAACACCCCCACGGCCCCGGCCCCGGCCACGCCCGCTCCCGGCGCGGCCGGTGTCCTCGCCGACTGGCAGCAGCTGACCGGGCACACCCTCGGCGCCGAGCGGCAGCCGGTCTTCCTCGCCCGCCCCGCGGTCGGCGCGCTCGCCGCCGTGGACTGCGCGGTACGCCGGGACACGGGACGGCGCCTGTGGCAGGAGACCCGGCAACTGCTCCTGGACGACTGGGCGCTGGAATGCCGCTGCCCGGGCGCCCGCACGCTCGCCCCGTCGTGGAACGCCATCGCCGAGCGCGACGACGACACCGCGATGGTCCTGCGCGAGCTCCTGGCCGCGGCCGTCGACGAGATACCCGGTGAGCGCGACCGCCGGATCGTGAGCCTCCGGTTCGGCGTGGGCGACCATGACGCACAGACCCAGGAGAAGATCGCCGACGCCTTCGGCCTCTCCCGCGAACGCATCCGCCAGCTGCAGAACAGGGCCGTGGGCGCGATGGCCCGCGCCGGTTCGCCCGCCACCGGCAGGCTCCGCGCGCTCGTGTCCGAACTCGGGCGACTCGACGGCTCCCCGTCGGGCGACGAAGGACCGTCCAGCGCCGAGCGGCTGCTCGACCTGGCCCAGGTCCTGCTGCCGGCCGTGGCACCACGCCAGGCGGTCACCCTGCTCGCCGCCCTCGCCGGGGTGGGCAAGGTGCCCGCCGACAACCTCGCCGCGCAGGCCATGACGATCCGTACGCTGCGCCAGGACGCGGAGCGCCGCGAGGCCTCCCGGCAGGGCCGCGTCGAGCGGGCCACCGCCAGGTGGCAGCGCCTGGCGGACCGGATCACCTGGTTCGGCACACCCGAGAACGCTCCGCCGCGCGGCGAACTGACCGCGCTGCGCGAGGCCGAGGACGACGACCCCCGCTCCGGATCGTGGCACTGCCCCAAACTCGGCCGCCCGGTGGCGTACGAGTCGGAGACCGAGCGCCACCTGATCCAGCTCCTGTCGTTCGCCCCGCAGATCGCGTACTACCAGGAACAGCCACTGGCCATCGGCTACGAGTTCGACGGGCACACCCGCACCTACTTCCCCGACCTGCTCGTCGCCACCACCGACGGGCGCTGCGTCCTGGTCGAGGTCAAGGCACTCTTCGAGATGGCCACCGCCGTCAACCTCGCCAAGTGCCGCGCCCTGGAACAGCTGTGCCGCGAACGCGGCTGGGGCCTGCTGATCACCGACGGGCACCGCACCCGCGCCCTGCTGGAGGAACACCGGCCCGACCCCCGACTCGCCGACCTCATCGAGCCGTTGCTGGACAACGGGACGGTCCTGGGGTGGCCGCAGGTCGTGTCCGCGGCCGGCGGTCAACGCCCCGACTGGATGGACTTCACGGCCCTGGTCCTCAGCCGCGGATGGGACTGGCGCACCCGGCCGTTCCGGCTGAGCGCCGGCACGGCCGTGCCCGGGCCCGACGCGACAGCCGCTGTGGAAGCCGGCCAGGACATGCTGCCGCAAGCCGACCCAACGCCACCCCCGGCAGCGCCGGTGCGCCCCACCGCCGAGGACATCGAGGCGGCCCGCACCCCGGCCGGCGGATGGCGTCGCGACCAGCTCGCGGCATGGGGCGTGCCCTGGCCTCCCCCCAAGGGCTGGAAGAAGCGGCTGATCGACCAGGCACACTCCGCCCGGACCTGACAGCCGGTCAGCGTCCGCGTTCCGCAGGCCCAGGCACTACGCGTCGGCGCCACCCGACAACCGGTGGAGGCACCGAAGTCGATCACGGTGGCCGGCGCGCCCGAGACCGTCGTGATCGACTTCGGTGCCGGGGCCGCTGACCTGCTAGTATTCTTCTCGTCGCGAGGGAGACGATTCCTCGTCAGGCGTCAGCGGTGCTACCAGAGCACGCCCTACTTTCAGTAGGGAGAGTCCGTGCAACCCGGGCCTGGCGCTCCACTGTCGGACGAGGTCCGGTACCCACACGGGTACCGGACCTCGTCCGCGTTCACGGCCCCTTGCGAGCCAGGACGACGCCGGTCAGCAGTTCGCGGCCGGCAGGGCCCCGGGCCCGGCACACCCTGATGGCGGTGTCAGGGGTCGGCCCTACGGTGGCCCGCATGAGCTATGACATCTTCTTCGTCGACCTGCGCCACCACTCGGACTGGATGGCGGCGATGACCGCCCAGGAGGGCGTGCAGGATCCGGGAGTGCCGGACGAGTTGGCCCGGGCATGGCGGCGCATCGTGCCCCGGGCCCTGGAGATACTCGGGGAGGCGCAGGCCGAGGAGGCCGAGCGGTGGCGCGAGATCCGGCACGACGGGTCCGGCCTCCAGCTGTCGGTGTACGGCGGGGACGTGTCGATGCAGATTCCGTACTGGCACGAGGGCGAGCAGGCCGACACGTTCATGGCCCTCGCCTACCGGCTGGCCGCCCTCGTCACGGAGGAGACCGGTCTGACCGCCGTCGAGCCGCAGACCGGCGCCACGATCGCAAGCCCGCAGGCCGCCGCCGGGCCGCAGACGGCCGGCGCGCAGGCAGCCGGGATCATGGCGGAGACGACCGCCCGGCTGCAGCACTACTGAGCCGGCGGACCGCGGCAGGAGCGCGAGGCGCGGGTATGCCCAACACCCCTACCGCCTCTTCAGGCCTCCGGTGGTCTCCCGGGCGGGGACCCCGGCCCAGGCCGGCAGGGCGTGAATCCGCTCGGTCGCGTCGGGGTGGCGCAGCCGGGTGAGGGAGGCGAGCCGCTCCTCGGCGTCGCGTAGTCCACGTGACCAGGCCGCGCGGGTCGCGGGCGTGGGGAATCGGTCTTCCCCGGCGCCGCGCCGTGACTTCCGGCAGCCGAGTGATGTCAGTGCCTGCCGGTAGCTTCGGAGAGGCAAGAAAGCCACGTGCCACGTGGGCGGCAGTCCGTAGAGGGAGGACGAGGATGGCGACCTTCACGCTCGTTCCCGGTGCCGACGGTCGGGCCTGGTTCTGGCACCGGCTGGTGCCAGAGCTACGGGCCCGGGGGCACGACGTGGTCACGATGGACCTGCCGAGCGACGATCACGCGGGTCTGGAGGAGTTCGCGCAGGCCGTCGTTGCAGCGGTGGAACAGCGCACCGACCTCACCGGGCCGCTGGTGCTGGTGGCGCAGTCGCTCGCGGGTTTCTCGGCCCCGCTGGTGTGCGGGCGGCTGCCTGTGCCCGTCGCCGAGCTGGTGCTGCTCAACGCCATGGTCCCGGCGCCCGGCGAGACTGCCGGGCAGTGGTGGGAGAACACCGGCCAGGCCAAGGCCCGGTCCGACTACGCGGCCGCCACCGGGCGCGGCGCCGATCCCGGGTTCGACCTGCGGGCCGACTTCTTCCACGACGTCCCGGCCGAGGTGACCGAGGAGGCGCTCTCCATCGGCGGCTCGCCGCCGCCCTCCGCGCTGTTCGCACAGCCCTGGCCACTGACGCACTGGCCGCAGGTGCCGACCCGGTTCCTCCAGGGACGGGACGACCGCTTCCTACCCCTGGAGTTCCAGCGCAGGATCGCCCGCGAACGGCTGGGCCTGGAGATCGAGGAGATCCCCGGCGGCCACCTGGCCGCCCTCAGCCGCCCCCGGGAGCTGGCCGACGCGCTGCTGCGCACGGAGCCCGCGTAGCCGCGACGTCAACGCGACCAGGTGCCGGCCACGTAACGCGACCAGGTGCCGGCCACGTCCCGGACACCGCCCCCATCCTCGAGCGGTCCGGGACGGTCAGTCCGCGAGGTCGGCGACGTCCGCTAGGTCGGCGGCTTGCCGGCGCAGGGCGCGTGCCAGCGCCTGCGCGGGTGCCTTGAGGGGACCCGGCATGCGCACCAGGCTGACGCGTCGTACCTCCTCCGCGACGCCTTCGACGGGCACGAAGCGTACGCCGGGCGGGACGACGGGCAGCAGCGTCGGCGTGGCCGTGGTGATGCCGGCGCCGGCCGCGACCAGGTGGAGCTTGGTCAGCCAGTCGCGGGCGGTGTGGCGGACCGTGGGCCGCCCGGGCAGACCAGGCCAGATGCCGAGCAGTGGCTCGTCCGCGGTGCCGGGACTGGCGATCCACGGTGCGCCCGCGATCTCCTCGACGCTGACGCTGCCCCGTTCGGCGAACTGGCCGCCTGCCGGCACCGCCACGGCCAGGTGCACTTCCAGCAGTGGCTCGACGCTCAGGGGCGGATCGTCCGTGTCGGGCGAGCGATGCGGTGGCCGGGAGGAGAGGAGGGCGAGGTCCAGGGTGCCGGCGCGCAGCGCGCGCACCAGCGAGGGAGTGGTCCCCTCACGCGTCGTCACCTGGAGGTGCGGGTGCTCCTGGCGCATCATCGCGAGGGCTCGGGGCACGACCACCGCTCCGGCGGTGGGGAAGAAGCCGAGCCGGACGCGGCCCCCCTCGACCTTCTCCGCTCCGCGCAACTCCCGTTCGGCAGCCTCAAGGGCGGCCAGGGCGACGACGGCGTTGCGCAGCAGGGCACGGCCTGAGCCGGTCAGCCGGACACCGCCGGGGTGGCGGTCGAAGAGCCGGGCTCCGGTCGCCTGTTCCAGCGCGGCCATCTGCCGGGAGACGGCCGACTGCGTGTACCCGAGCGCGTCTGCCGCGGCCGTGAAGGTACCCCGCTCCGCTACCTCGCGCAGGATCCGCAGCCCGAGCAGCGTCATCTCCATGGGGTCTCCATGAGCGATCAGCATATCCACCATGCCGAACATTCGTTGGCGGAATGCCCCTCCGCGTTCCTAGCGTGGAAGGCATGAACAGGAGGCCGGCTACCCGGCCGCCCTGTCCGGTGGACGGTTCATCGGCCCGTTCAACGCCCGGGAAAGACAAGGAAGGCGACAGTTCATGCCTCTGATCAACATCTACCTGCGCCAGGGGACCCCCTCCGAGTACCGCCGGAACGTCTCCCTGGGCCTCCACAAGGCCATGGTCGACGTGCTGAAGGTCCCCCAGGACGACCAGTTCCACGTCTTCCACGAGGTCCTGCCCGACAACTTCCAGATGCAGCCGGTCGTGTTCGGCCTGCGCCGCAGTGAGCGCGCCATGTTCATCCAGATGTCCTTCAACCAGCGCACCACCGAGCAGAAGGCCGAGCTGTTCCAGGCGGTCGTCAACAACCTCCGGCTGTTCGCCGACGTCCCCGAGGAGGACATCCTGATGACGATCGTCGAAACAGCCAGGGAGAACTGGTGGGCCGCCGGCCGCGTCGTCAACCCCACCACCGGCTACGACGAGCGTATGAACGACGTCCCCACCGGTGCCGAGGCGACGAGCTGAGGCCGGCGCGGTCCGCCCCCGAGTGGCGCTGTCAGGGGCGGGTGGGCATCGAGATCCGGGCGAGGACGGCCGTCGCCTGCGCCGGGTCGGCGTGGAGCCAGGCGGTGAGGTGTTCGCGGACGGCCTCGGCGACACAGGCGCGGACGGGCTTGTTGCCCAGTCGGTCGCGGGTGGCCCCCTCGAACTCGGGGCGGTCGAGCTTCACCGACACGACCGCCGTCAGGCCGGCGCCGAGCTGGGTGGGGGTGAAGTCGGGGTCGGACGGGGTGAGCAGCCGTTGCTCCCGGGCGTAGGCGTTGACCGCGGCCGCCAGGCCGTCGCGAAAGCCGAGCTCGTGCGTGCCGCCGGCGGTGGTCGGCAGGCTGCTGGCGTAGCTCGCGACCCGCTCCTCGCGGGAGTCGCACCAGCGCAGGGCCACCTCGACGGTTACATCTACGGCGAGCGGCGAATCTGTGTAGTTACTGGCGGAACTCCCTTCGATACCAAGGTGGGTAGCTGCAACTTCTACCGCCCGGGTGATCTGCTTATCAGTGCCAAGGGAGATTCAACGCGCCGGGACGAGATCGGGTGGACGGTGACGGCTGCGTGTGGAAGTCGGTCGCTGGCTGGTGACTGGGCTCCCGGGAAGCACTACGACATAGGGCAAACCGTCAGGCCGACGCCCCCCAATGGCTTTGTGTATCGGCTGAAGGAGTACAACGCCGGCGGCCCGTTGAACCCGGGTGACAAAATCTCCGGAGGTCCAGAGCAGCCGCGGTCCTGGAACCTGGACCAGGCCCAGGCCCAGGCCCAGAGGGTTGGAGGCGTGACTCACGACAACGACCTAGAGTGGGAGACGCTCTATGACTTGGATGTTCCCGCAAACAGAAAGTGCATTGAACCCATTCCACAGCGTGTGGCAGATCAGAAGAACTCGAACGCGACGGACATTGACCATCTGAAGAGTGATTTCAACGCACTTCTTGCCAAGCTGAGAGCGGCGCACCTGTTGGAAGGAGAATAAGCGGAGACGGACGGGGCTCATACTGGGGATGCCGCATCTCATCGACTCCGCCATTGCGTGAACGTTGATGGCACAGCGGGCCGGTGGCACTTCGAAGGCGGCGACTGTTCCAGCAGGACTCTTGTCGCCAACTATGCGAGCACACGCGCGTCGTGACGGTATGACACCGTGCAGGGACGCATGAGCGGAGGTTCTGCTTACCGGACCTCCCGCACCTGTTGGCTCGTCAGGGTGGTGCCGCAGTAAATACCGGATTTACTGCGGCGGAGCCTCTACGGTGATCACCGCGACCTGCGGCGGGCTCTCCGGCCGCCGCAGGTGAGGTGTACGCATTTACTGCGGCAGCGCCGAAAGGACGGGACGGGCGTGGCGACCGAACCGGTGACCGAACTCGGGAGCGGGGGCGCGCTCCTGCTGCCGAGCGCCCGGGTCGTGCCGCTGTCCGCCCCGCCCGCGTCGTACACCGCGGCGGTCGAGCGCTATCTCACCGGCGCGGGCATCGCGAAGTCCTCCGCGCGGATCTACCGAATCTCGCTGACGACATGGGGATGGATGCTCGCCGGCGAACCCGCGCCGACCGGACCCGCCCGCCGGGGCGCAAAGCCGCCCGTCTTCCCCGTCACCGCGATCGACGACCCGGCACTGCCGGAGACCCTGGCCGAACTGGCGGCAGCGCGGGCGGACGAGATGGACGCCGACACCGTCAACCGCGAACTGCCCATCGCCCGCAAGACGATCGGCTGGTGGCAGCGCCTGGGCTGGATCGACGGCGACCCGACGATCGGCATCGAACGGCGGCCAGCGCCGCCCGACCGCACCAAGGCCCTCGCCGAGAACCAGATCACCGCCTTGTGGCGCCTGGACGTCGCCCTGCGGGAGAAGACCCAGTGGAAGATGCTCTACGAGTCCGCCGCACGGGCCGACGAGGTGCTGTGCCTCAACGTGGAAGACCTCTACCCGCAGGACAAGCGGGGCAGGATCACCGCCAAGGGCGGGGCGACCGAGTGGATTCACTGGCAGTCCGGCACCGCCCAGCTCCTGCCCCGCCTCATCGCCCGCCGTACCCGCGGCCCGCTGTTCCTCACCGACCGCAAGGCCCCGGCCGGAACCCCGACGCTCGACGTGTGCCCGGAGACCGGCCGGGCCCGGCTCTCCTACCGCCGCGCTGAGGAGATCTTCGAGGAGAACACCCGGCTGCTGGCCAACCCCCTCGCCTCACCCGAGGACATCGAGGACCTGGACGGCTGGACGCTTCACCGGCTACGGCACAGTGCCCTGACGCACGACGCGGAGGACGGCACCTCCACCCCGATGCTGCTGGCCCGCTCCCGCCACGCCTCCGTCCGCTGCCTGGAGCGGTACGCCCGCCCCGGCGTCGACTCGGTCGCCCGGCACGTCGCCGAACGCGACCCCGCCGCGCGTCGCCGCACGTGACACTCGTCGTTTGCGGCTGGTGACAGCGTTCTTACCGGCACACCCGACATCGCCGAGGTCGTCCGCCAGTTGCAGGACGAAGGAGAGAAGGTCGACCCGGAGGACCTGGACTCCACCCACGAGCTCGCCGACGAACCCGACGCCTACGCCCCGCACCTGGACGTCGACTTCACCCCGATCCGCGGAGACGGCCCGCCGACCGACGGATTCAGCCAGGCCGTGTGAGCCAGCCAAGGGCCGGATGCCTGAGCTGGCCGTGCGGGTGTCGGCGAGCACGGAGCCTTGGCACCGCGTCCGAGGGCTGATCCCGGGGAACGGCGTGAGGTCACAGCATTCGGTCGACCAGCCCGTCGACGTAGTCCGGGGTGAGCTCCATGCCGAAGAGGACGCGGATATACATCGGGGCCAGGATGTGGTCCAGCACGTCGAACGCGTCGGGTGCGTGTTCGCCACGGTCGCGGGCGCGATCGAGCATGGACTGCAGTTGCCGGGTGCGTTCGGCGCGGAGGTCGGCACCAGCCTGCAGGCCCTGCTGACCGCTGCTCGACAGGGCGACGGCCAGGTGCAGCACCGCCAGACCGTCGGGTCCGGTGATCTCGCGGGCCACTTGGGCCGCGTAAGTGCGCAGGTCGTCGGCGAGGCTCCCGGTGTCGGGCATCGGCGACTGCGCATTGAGGCGGGTGAGCGCCACGTCGGTGAGCAGGGTTTCCAGGCTGCCCCACCGGCGGTAGATGCTGCTGTCGGCTACGCCTGCGCGGGCTGCGACCTCGCCGACGGTGAAGTTGCCGTAGCCGCGCTCACTGATCAGGTCGGTGACGGCCTGGTGCACCTGCGCGCCGACGCGGGCGCTGCGCCCGCCGGGCCGCCGGGCTCGCTGTCGCTCGTTCATGCCCCCACCCTAACGCAGTCAAAACTTGCGTTTGCGAGGCGATCCTCCCTATAGTCACCTAACGCAGTCGCTGACTGCTTTAGGGCGCTCGGGTGTATCGCCACCCCGCGTCGACCGCGACCGGGGGCAACTAACGATTGAGGGGGATCCCATGGCTGCATCGCATGCGACCGTAGGCAGTCGATCAAACCGGGCCGTGCTGCTCACGGTGACCTGCCTAGGCCAATTCATGGTCCTGCTCGACAACACGATCGTTGGAGCGGCACTGCCCGATATGCAGCACCGGCTGCACACTCAGCTGACCGGTCTGCAATGGATCGTCGACGCGTACGTACTGCTGGTCGCCATGCTGCTGCTGTCCGGCGGTGTCTTCGCCGACCGGTTCGGCCGCAAGCGGGTGTACCTGACCGGCGTGGCGGTGTTCACCGCCGCGTCGCTGCTGTGCAGCCTCGCGCCCTCGCTCGGCTGGCTGGTCGCCGGCCGGGTGCTGCAGGGCATCGGGGCCGCGGCGCTGAGCCCTGCCTCGCTCGCCCTTCTCGCCGCCGCCTATCCGGTACCGCAAGAACGAATGAAGGCGATCGGGCTGTGGGCCGGACTCAGCGGAATCGGTCTGGCCGCAGGCCCCGCGGCCGGCGGCGTGCTGACACAAGCCTTCGGCTGGCCCGCCATCTTCCTGGTCAATCTGCCCATCGGCGTGGTCCTGCTGCTGGTCGGCCTGCGCCACCTCGGCGAGTCCCGCAACCCGAGCGCCCCCGCGATCGACATCCCGGGCACGGTGCTGTCCGTTCTGGCGGTGGGGATACTGACCTATGGGCTGATCGAGGGTGGTGCCCGCGGCTGGACCTCACCGGTCATCCTGGGCAGCTTCGCCGCCGCGGCGATCCTCCTCACCGCCTTCGTCGCCGTCGAAGCCCGTCGCTCCGCACCGATGCTGCCGCTGCGGCTGTTCCGGCAGCGCCTGTTCACCGTGTCCAACACCGCCATGATCGTGGTCGGGTTCGCACTCATGGGCTCGTCGTTCTTCTTCTCCCAGTTCTTCGTGTACGTCCAGGGCAGCTCAATCCTGCGCGCCGGCCTGCAGACCCTGCCGGTATCCCTCGCCATGGTGATCGTCAGCCCGTACGCGGGCCGACTCGCCGCCCGGCACGGCTTCCGAATCGTGGTTACCACCGGCCTGGCCCTGGCCGGCCTGGGACTGCTGGCGCTCGGTAAGGTGCACGCCGACACCGGCTACGCGAACGTGTGGTGGCGACTGGGACTCGCCGGCATCGGCTTCGCCCTGACCATGTCCCCACTGACAGGCGCCGCCATCCAAGCAGTCAGCCCGCAGGAAGGCGGCCTCGCATCAGGCATCAGCAGCACCACCCGGCAGATCGGCGCGGTGCTGGGCGTGGCGGTACTCGGAGCCATCGTCCGCACCCGGCAATCCGGCGGCGCCTCCTTCGAGGCCGGCCTCGACAGCGCCTTCCTCGCTGCCGGCACCGTCACTTTGGCCACCGCCGTGTTCACCGGCCTGTGGCTGGCGAGGTCCAAGCCCGCGGAAGGCTCCGCGGCGCCGAAACGTTCCACCGATCCAGGTGCGGTAACCACCTCGAAAGAGGTATCCGCGAACAGCCGTTGACGGCGACACCGATCTGGTGGCGCAGGAGAACGGGTCCGACTACTGCCTGTCCGTGCATGCGTTCCGCGGGACCAAGTTGGCCGGGCTGAGTGCGGCCGATGCCACACGCGCGCCGAGGCGGCCGCCGCTGTCTTGGATCTGGCCGCCGTGATGGTCCGTGACCGCGGAACCGTTGCCGACGAATAGCTGGCCGCGGCCCGGTGCGCCGGCCTGTCCGACGGGCAGATCGTCGAGGTCATCGCACATGTCGCTCTCAACGTGTTCACCAACTACCTCGCCACGGCTGCCCGTGTCGACATCGACTGGCCGCTCGTGCGCCACACCGACTGAAAGAACGCGAACGCGATGGCACGGTCAGAGCTGGATCGCCTGAACCGGGTTGCCCCAGCCCCCTCCAAGCCCCCTCCGCTGCGGTGCCTCGACCGACGAGAGCACGCCCTCACGCCATCGCGAATTACGACCGACCCGACCACGAAAGCCATCACTTTGCCCACATCAGTGCAAGTCAATCCACTCCAGCGCGCTTCGGTCGCCGAGGCCGCCGCGTGGCATCAGGTCGTCGCGGCCTCGACGGCCCACGACCTGCCCGGAGTACCGCCGCCCGCCCCCGGGCAGATCCACGCCCAGCTCACCCAGCCCGCTCTGGACAGCCACCGGTTGGCCTGGCTGGCCACCGGGGCGGACGGCGTCCCGGTCGCAGTCGCCGGCCTGCGGGTGTTCACCTCCCCGGGCCAGCATCACCTGGCCGAACTGGAACTCCACGTCGACCCCGCACACCGCCGCCTGGGAACCGGCTCCCGCCTGCTGTCGGCTGCCGTGGCAGCCTGCCGCACCGAGAACCGGCGCAGCCTGATCGCCACAGCCGCGGCCGACAGTCCGGGCGAAGCCTTCAGCGAACGGTGGGGCTTCCGCCGCGCACTGACGTTGAATCACCTCACGTTGCGCCTCGACGAGATGGGCCGGGCCGACCTGCTCCAGACCGCCGATGCCGAGCACCCCGGCTACCGGCTGACCGGATGGACCGGAACGGTTCCCGACGGCCTCGCCGATGCCTTCGCCACGGCCAAGAACGCGATGAACGACATGCCCCTCGGAGACCTGGACTACGGCACCGTGGCGTGGGACGCCGACCGCGTCCGCGCCATGGCCACGGTGGTCGCCGACCGCGGAGACACACTGCTGACCATCGCCGCCGTCCACGACGACGGCGCCATGGCCGGCTACACCGAGATCCTCCTGCCCCACGGCGCGCCGCCGCGGGCCCAGCAGTACGACACGGCGGTCGTGCCCGCACACCGCGGGCACGGCCTCGGGCTGTGGGTCAAAGCCGCCATGGTGCGCAGGCTGCGCGCCGAGCACCCGGGCGTAGCCGAGATCGAGACGGACAACGCCGACGACAACGTCCACATGCTGGCGGTCAACCACGCACTGGGCTTCCGCTCCTACCGGCGCACACACGAATTCCAGCTCGACGTGCCCGCAGCCTGACCCGCAACCTCATCCTCCTCACAGAATCGACAGTCCATGCGCAAGCTGACCTATTACATCGCCACCACGCTCGATGGCTTCATCGCGGGCCCGGACGGTGGTGACCCCACCGGTCCGAACGGCTTCTGGCCCATAACGGAGGACTACATCCAGCACCTCGTGGCCGAGTACCCGGAGACGCTGCCCGTCCAGGCCCGGCAGGCACTGTCCGTCACGGCGGAGGGCACACACTTCGACACTGTGCTCGAGGGGCGGCGCAGCTACGAGATCGGTCTCGCGGCCGGCATCACCGACGCCTACCCCCACCTGCGTCACCTGGTGTTCTCCCGGACCCTGACCGAGAGCCCGGACCCGGCCGTCGAACTGGTCGCCGACGACCCGGTGGCAACCGTGCGCGAGCTCAAGCAGCAGGACGGCAAGGACATCTGGCTAGTCGGCGGCGCCGAGCTCGCGGGCTCCCTGTACGCCGAGATCGACACGCTGATCCTCAAGATCGGCCCGCTGACCATCGGCGGCGGGCTCCCGCTGTTCTCCCGCAAGGCAGCCTTCGACCCGCGCACTTGGACACTCGCAGACCACACCGCTCTCAAGAGCGGCGCGATGTTCCTCACCTACACGCGCGTCAGCAGCTGAGTGATCCGGGCGGGCGCCGCTTGTGGAGGCCGGGCGCGGGCGCGCTCGGAGCGCCACACGGGCGCAGCGCGCCGGGACTTGCGGCACGACCCGGGTCGTGTCGCAAGATCCCCAGCTGAGGCCAGAACCTGCGGAAATGGGAGAAACGAAGTGCGTATTGTTGTCGATGACCGGGACGAGTTGGAGCGCGGCGAAAGGTCGCGCGGGGAGCGTCCGGTGACGGACGCCGACGTGATCATCGTGGGCGCAGGGCCGGCCGGCCTGATGCTGGCCGGTGAACTGCGGCTGGCCGGGGTGCGGCCCCTGGTGCTGGAGCGGCATCAGCAGCCCCGAGACACACCGAAGGCCAGCGGTATCGGCGGGCGGATCCTGGACCTGCTGCGGTACCGAGGCATTCTGGACCGGTTCGAAGCAGCCAGCAGTGACCCCAACATCGCTCCCCGATTCCCGTTCGGCAGCCTGCATCTGGACCTCACACAGCTTGCAGATCCTCCGATGCGGGCGCTGCCGATCTCACAGACAGAAATCGAGCGACTCCTCGGCGAACGCGCCCGCGAACTCGGCGCCGACATCCGCCGCGGGCACGAGGTGGTCGGGGTGGGCCAGGACGATGCCACCGTGACCGCGGAGGTGCACGGGCCGGATGGGCCCTGCCGGGTGACCGCCCGATACCTGGTGGGCTGCGACGGCGCGCGCAGCCGAGTCCGCGACCTGGCCGGCATCCCGTTCCCCGGCACCACGTACCCGGAGGTCAACCGGCTCGCCGTGGTCACCGTGCCCGATTCGCTGACCGTGCTCGACAACGGCGACATCGACGTCCCCGGGCTGGGCACGATCCATGCGGGTTTCACCCGAACAGGCCGCGGCGTGTTCGCGTTCGCGGTCACCGACGGGGTGCTGTCCCTCATGACCACTGAGGACGAGTCCGCCGAATACGACGATGACGAGCCGATGACCCTGGCTGAGCTCGGCGACAGCATTCGCCGGGTACTCGGCGGGGACGTCCCCTTGGGAAAACCGGTTCGGCTGTCGCGCTTCACCTTCAAGGACCGGCAGGCCGAGCGGTACCGTGACGGACGGATCCTGCTGGCCGGCGATGCGGCCCACCTGTTCCCCGCCACCGGCACCGCGCTCAATGTCGGCATGCTCGACACGGTCAATCTTGCCTGGAAGCTGGGCGCGGACATCCGCGGCTGGGCGCCGACCGGCCTGCTGGACACCTATCACGACGAACGCCAATTCGCCAGCGCTCGCGCGCTGTTGCAGACCCGAGCCCAGGCGGCACTGCGGCGCGGACATGACGCGGCCGACGATGCGCTTCGGCAGGTCTTCCAGGAACTGCTCGTCGACGAGCCGGCGTTGCGCCGTATGGGAGCCCTTGTCGCCCACAATGACATTCGCTATCCGGTGCCGGACTCCGAGCCCCATGCCTTGACCGGCGCCTTCGCACCCGATCTCACCCTGCACACCGACCAGGGCATCACCAGCGTCGCGGAACTCATGCGCCCCGCACGGCCCATCCTCCTCGACCTCGCCGACCGCCCGGACCTTCGCGAGGCCGCCCGGGACTGGCAGCACCGCGTCGACATCCACACCGCCAAAACCGATCACCCACCGGCCGGCATCCTCCTGATCCGCCCGGACGCCCACATCGCCTGGGCCGCGGCCGTCGACGAACCCGCCGACACCACCGCGCCCGCGCTGCGAGAAGCACTCGCCTGCTGGTTCGGCACACCCCCGGAGCGTGTCTGAAAAAAGATGGCTCATACAAGATTTTCGTAGCCGGTGATCGCTTCAACTTACCTCTGGTATCGGCTGGTTGGCGGTGAGAGGCTGGCTGCGTGTGTTGTCGTGGTGGGGGACCTGCTGCCGCAGCTGGCCGCGGTGCGGGTCGATCGGGTGGAGGCTGGCGGAGATCTGTTGAGGATCACGGCCCGGACCAGGGATGACGCCGAAGCGGTGTGTCCGGCGTGCGGGCAGGTATCGGACTGGGTTCATTCGCGATACGAGCGGCATGTCGCGGACGAGGCGGTCGGCGGGCGCCTGGTCGTGATCGACTTATCGGTGCGCCGTCTGTACTGCGAGAACCCGGGCTGCGAGAAGGTCACCTTCGCAGAGCAGGTAGACGGGCTGACGCAGCGCTACCAGCGCCGCACGCCAGCCCTGCAGAAGGTGGTCGACGCGGTCGCCGTGGCCCTGGCCGGGTCGGCCGGGGCCCGGCTGCTGGGCGTGCTGCACCACGCGCTGTCCTGGGCGAGCGTGCTGAACTGTCTGATGCGCATCCCCCTGCCGGCCAGGGCCGTCCCGCGGGTACTGGGGATCGACGAGTTCGCCCTGCGCAGAGGCCACCGCTACGCCACGATCCTGATCGACGCCGTGACAGGTGAGCGGATCGAGGTGCTGGCGGACCGGAAGATGGAGACGGTCACCGCCTGGATGAAGGACCACCCCGGCATATCGGTCGTCTGCCGGGACGGGGCCGGGGGCTTCGCGCAGGCCACCACGGACGCCGACCCCGCGATCGCGCAGGTCTGCGACCGCTGGCACCTGTGGCATGGCCTGGCCGAGGCCGCGACCAACGAGATCAGGGCCCACAGCGCCTGCTGGGCCAAGGCCGGCCCGCCTCTACAGGAGGGCACCCGCGCCGCGACCACCCGCGAGCGGTGGCAGCAGGTCCACCAGCTCCTCGATGCCGGGGTCGGCCTGCTGGAATGCTCCCGCCGCCTGGGCCTCGCCCTGAACACAGTGAAACGCTACGCCCGTCACACCGAGCCGGAACGCATGGTGACGGCGCCCCTCTACCGGCCCACCCTGGTCGATCCCTACCGCGACCACCTGCGCCGACGCCGCGCCGAGGACCCCGCGGTGCCCGTCACCCACCTCCTGGCCGAGATCAAGGAACTGGGCTACAGCGGCAGTGCGAACCTCCTGGTCCGGTACATCAACCAGGGACGGGTCGAGGCCGACCACGCCAGCCTTTCCCCGCGCAGGGTGGCCCGCCTCCTGCTCACCGACCCCGACCACCTGCACGAAGAGCAGCTCGTGCTGCGCGACCAGCTCGCCGGGGCCTGCCCGGAGATGACGGCTCTGGCCGCCGTGACGACCGGCTTCGCCGCCCTGCTCACCCCGGCACCGGCCAACGCCGACGCGCTGACCGGCTGGATCGCCCAGGTCCGAGCCGCGGCCCTGCCCTTCCTGCACGCCTACGCTACCGGCCTCGAACGCGACCGCACGGCCGTCGAACACGCCCTCACCCTGCCCTGGCACAACGGCCGCACCGAAGGCGTCAACAACAAGATCAAGCTGCTCAAGAGGCAGACCTATGGCCGCGCCGGATACCGCCTCCTACGCCAGCGCATCCTGCTCAGCTGACACACACTCAGAAACGATCACAGGCTACGAAAATCTTGTATGAGCCGCAAATTCTGTGGAATCAGGTTTGTCAAGCTCCTGCCGCACGAGGAGAGGCTGGCTCGGCAGGAGGACTGTTCTGCTGGGATCAATCCGCCTGTTGATGAGCCTCGGCCTGGGCCATCTCGGCGGTGATCGCCCAGCGTTCGTGGTCTCTCCATGCGCCATTGATGAACTGGAAGGCGGGCGAGTAGCCCTCTCGCTGGAACCCCAGTCGCTTGACGAGGTTCAACGAGGGCGTGTTATCCGGCTGGATGTTCGCTTCCAGACGGTGGAGCCCCAGCTCTCCGAAGGCGAGTTGCATGACGAGCCTGAGCCCCTCGGCCATATAACCGCGGCCGGTCGTCGGAGCGTAAGCGGCATACCCCAGGGTTCCGCTCTGGATCGTGCCCCGGATCATGTTATTGATGTTGACGCTGCCCACAATCGCGCCCGTGCTCTGCAAGCAGATGACGAAGCCTTCATGAACGGTCTGCTCAAGTCGAGCGAGGTAACTCTCGAAGGCCTCCACTGTGTTCTCGCGAGCTGACAGCCACCGATTGAGCATCTCAGCGCTCTCTTCGGCCAACGTTGTGAGCTCTTCGTAGTCCTGACGACAGACGTGGCGGATGGCCACGCGTGGGCCCTGGGCAAGGTACTCAGTGGAATGCATCCGAGGATCCTACGCAGGTCGCGAATCAGCGGGCGGGCCGTCACTCGGCGGGTACTCCTTGATTTACGGCGACGATCGGCAGGAGCGTCGCCGTTGCCGGAGCGCCGATTTGGCGGGGTGTAGTCCCGGCCGGCGTGGGGACGTCGACCAGCCGTTCCAGCAGCTGGTCGAGCGCGGCCTGGCCGTCGTCGACGGCGGCGCGTTCCTCGTCGCTGAGCGGGACGCTTGCCAGCATGCGCTGGAGGTTGTCCTTGGCCTCCAGGAGCTGACCCTTGCTGGAAGCCTTGGGAGTGTAGAAGTCACAGCGGGCGCACGCCATGCGGTGCGGGCACTGCTCGAAGAAGGTGTAGGTGCAGAATCCATGTCCGAGGTCGTAGTACTGCCATGGCTCACCTGACGCGGCCGCTCCGGAGGTGACCGCGTCCCGGTCGACGAGGACTTCGATGGTGCGGACGTTGCGCTCGAAGTACCCGGCGTCGCTGTATGCCTTGACCAGCTTGTTCGGGCTGATCTTGACGTAATGCTGAGTCGTTTCCGGCGAACGGTGTCCGAGCCAGGCCTGGAGCTCGAACAGTGTCATCGGTTCCTTGGCGTTGTAGAGCTGGCTGGCGATGGTCGAGCGGGCCCGGTGGCTGGTGATGTTGCCGCGGACGTCGGCGGTCGGGACGCCGGCCTTCCGACAGAGCGACGGGATGATCGTCCCGTTGATGTAGGTCTTGGCGACCCGGCGGGCCCGCATCGCGAAGAGCCGATCGACGTGCTTGCTGGTCTTGCGGTCCAGCATGGTCGGCTGGTCGGGGCGGATCGCCTGCCATGCCTCGATGGCCTGGCCCAGCAGAGGATCGACGGGCTTGGTGAACGCGTGCCGGTCTTGTGGGTAGGGACGTCCAGCAGGCAGACGGCGTCCTTGGCGAGCACGTCGCGGGAGTCGCCGGGGATGGGGGCCCCGTCGTGCTGCCACCGGATGCAGCCCACCCGCAGGCGGGCGATCTCGTCGCTGCGCTGGCCGCTGAACAGCCAGGTCAGCGTGACCGCGCGGATGAGCTCCATCGGGTAGCACGGGCCGCTGGAGTTCGCGGGCAGGTCCTTGGGTTCCAGGTTGAGGCCGGCCCACAGGAGCTTGGCCCAGATGTCGTCGGCGATCACGCGGGGGTTCGGGCCGATCAGCGCGTGCACGCTCCTTGGGGTAGCCAGGGCCCGGGCGGGGTCGAACCGGCGGGGGATCCACTCCCACTCCTGGCAGTCCCGGAAGAAGGTTCAGGTGGCTGTCAGGTATCCGGCCTTCGTGCGCGGCGAGATCGGCTCGCCGTCGCGCTTGCTGAGCCCGTACTGCGGTTCACAGTGGCCGAGCGCGGCGACGGCCCGCTGGATGCCATGAAGGGAACCGGTGTGCCAGCGCGCCCACGCCGATTCCTTCCGCAGGCGGGCGAAGGCATCCGTGGTCAGGTCCTCCAGCAGCGGGCTGCGGTTGAGCAAGAACGCCTGGCAGAGCACGGTGGGCAGGCGCTGGTCCTCACCGCGGCCGATGCGATAGCCCCACCTGCCGAGGACGTCCGTGACCTGCTGGATGGAGCGGTCGACGGGTTCCGTGCCAAACACACGCCAGGTCAACGCGAGCCGGTTGAAGGGGCCCAGGCGGTCGAAATCGGTGAAGCCGCAGAGCAGGTAGCCGTAGGCGGCGACGTAGGGGCGGACGGTGCCGTCGATCCAGCCGGGCCAGGGCTTTTCGAACTCGTCCGCGCTGGTGCCGATCAGCCGCAGCCACTCGTCCGGCATCCATGCCCAGTAGGCGGTCCCCAGTTCTGCTGCCCGCAGCAGGATGAGACCGATCGCATCGGTGATAGCGCGGCGGTGGTGCGGAGTGTCCGGGCAGTGCATCGCCGCACGGGCATCGTCCAGAGGACGCAGCAAGCGGCCGATCGTGTCCCACTCGGGTGCATCGCGGGCGAAGGTGGCGATGGCGTGCAGTTCCCAACCCATGCGGGCCAGATCGGTCAGGCACAGGTGCCGGGTGGTGTGGGTGGAGAACCGCGGGACCCCGGCGGCCAGTGCGACTCGGCGGACCACCTTCGACCACGTCCACAAGGTCAGCGGCTCGGCGTGGTTGCGGCGCGACTCCGACAGGAACAGCGGTCCGCGGGCCCGGCTGATGGTGGACCGGTGGGCCAGGTAGCGGGAGAACAGGACGCCCGTGGCCGCCGAGTACGGCACCACCCGCTCCAACCGGTTCTTCGTCGTCTCCGCCCGGACCCGCAGCATCCGGTGGGCCGGGTCCAAGTCGTCGGTCCGCAGCGAGCACAGCTCCTCGCGCCGCAGGGCGGCGTCGTAGGCGAGCGCGAGCATCACACGGTTACGGATCGGCTCGTCCCGGAAGACGGACAGCACGTCAAGCCACTGCTGTTCACCGGGGATCCACGGCAGCTTGGTCAGGCGCGGCACCAGGCCGCGCTGGTGGCCGCCGAACCGGCGACCGGGCGTGTAGCGGCCGCGTCCGACCGGGTTCGACTCGCGCAGCCCCTCCTCGATGAGGAAGTCGTAGAACAGGCGGACCGGCACCAGCCGCTGCTGCAGCGTGGCGTTCGCCAGCCCGGCACCGGAGTCGATGGCCAGCACGTTGGTGCCCCGGCGGCTGGGCCGGGTGGTGAGCTCGCGGACGAAGACGGCGACGTGCGCGCGGCTCGCGGCCACCGGGTCGACATTCTCCCGCTCGCAGACCTGCAGATACTCGGCCAGTCCGCGGGCGTACGCGTCGATCGTGCGCGGGGCCCGGCCCAGGTCTGTCCACACCTGCAGCCACTCAGCCGCCTGCTCGTGACGGCCGAGGATCGGCCACTTCTCCTCCAGCACCGTTGAGATGCCCAATGAGTCTCCTCAGTCCGTGGTGACGCCCCGGGGTCCAGAGTGGATCCCGCTGCGTGATTCCACGTAACTGATAACTACCTGGCGGACGTCGAGCTGCGGCAGGAGATCCACGAGGGCTTGCAGGTGGTGGAGAACTGGAACTCCGCCAACCAGGACCTGTTCTACGGCAAGGACGGCGACCTGACCGGCGCGGACAAGGAGAGCCAGGAGGTCAGCATGCTCGCGCTGCACCTGCTCCAGTCTGCCCTGGTCCACGTCAACACCCTGCTGATGCAGCAGGTCCTGGCCGAGTCGAAGTGGGCGGACAAGCTCACCGACGCCGACCGGCGGGCCCTGTCGCCGCTGTTCCGGACGCACGTGAACCCGTACGGCCGGTTCGAGCTGGACATGAACTCCCGCCTGGACCTTGGCCCGCAGCCCACCGTTCCCGGTCAGCGGGTGGCCGAGGAGGAGCCGGTGGCCGCCGGCATTTGAGCGGCACGCGCGAGGGATAGCACCGGGTCCATCCGGTGCCCATCGGGTGAATGCGGCACCGCCGGGGCTGTTGGCCTGCACCGACGCGGCGTCGAGGCCAAGGACAACTCGGCTCGGCGGCCCCGGGGCGAGCCGGACCAGGACTCAACTGGATGCTGACACCAGGCCTGCTTCGTAGGCGGCGATGACGAGTTGGACCCGGTCGCGGGCGTCGAGCTTGGTCAACAGACGGGCCACATGGGTCTTAACGGTGGCGGGGCCGATGAAGAGGTAAGCGGCGATCTCACTGTTGGACATACCGCGCCCGACCAGGGTCAGCACCTCGCGCTCTCGTCCGGTGATGCCGTCGATCTGCCGACTCTGCGATGGGGGTGGTCCCCCCGGCCGGAGGCTGGAGGAGGATTCGGGCCGCCCGGCGAACTCCTCGATGAGGCGGCGGGTGACGCTCGGTGCGATCAGGGCATCGCCAGCGGCGACCACGCGGATCGCCGCGATGATGTCCACCAGCGCCATGTCCTTAACCAGGAATCCGCTCGCACCAGCGCGCAGCGAGGCGTAGACGTTGTCGTCGTCGTCGAAGGTGGTCAGGACGACGACGCGCGTCGTCTCGGAGCCCGCCGTGATGATCCGGGTGGCTTCGATGCCGTCCATGCCGGGCATGCGGATGTCCATCACCACGATGTCGGGCTTAAGGTCCGATGCCAGCTCGACCGCCTGCGCACCCGTTCCGGCCTCGCCCACGATCTCGAGGTCCGGGATGTCGGCGATGACCATGCTCAGCCCGGCGCGCACCAGTTCCTGGTCGTCGGCGAGCACGATACGGATCGTCATGTCGGCAGCCTAGCCGCCACCCGGAAGCCGCCTTCGGGCCTGGACCCGGCGCTGAACCGGCCGTTCAGCAGGGCAACCCGCTCGCGCATCCCGGAGATCCCATAGCCGGCCCTCGCCGCCGCATCGGCACGCACAGGGCCGCGCCCGTCGTCGACGACCTCGATGACCAGCTCCTCGTCCAGGTACTCCACGGACACCTGGCAGTGGCGGGTGCCTGAATGGCGCACCGCGTTGGTGACCGATTCCTGGATGATCCGGAAGGCGGCCAGGTCGATCTCGGGGGGCAACGGGCGCCGCTGCCCCAGCCAGTGCACCTCAACCCGGACTCCGGCGTCGGCCGTCGCGTCGGCCAACCGGTCAACGGCCTCCAATCCCGCTGCCGGAGCGGCTTTCGCCGGATCCGCTTCCGCTTGGTGGAGCGCGCCGAGCATGCGCCGCAGTCCGGCCAGCGTCTCGCGGCTGGTGATCTCGATGGCGCTCAGCGCCTTGCGCGCTCCGGCCGGCTGGGTGTCGATGACCAGGCTTGCCGCGCCGGCCTGGATCGCGATGACGCCGATGCTGTGGGCGACTATGTCGTGCAGTTCGCGGGCGATCCGCAGCCGTTCGGCGACCACCGCCCGGGCTGCTGCCTCCGCGTGCAAGGCCTCACTGTAGTCGCGCCGCTGGCGGATCGAGTTGCCGATCATCCAGGCGATGACGACGGTCAAGGCGGCGCCCGACATCTCGGAGAGCAGATCGCTGACCATCTCGTTCGCACGGGGCGCGGTCGCCCAGTTGCCCATGAATGCGCCAGCCCAGACGGCCAGCACGATGCCGGCGGCCGCGATGCCGGTTCGGCGCGGTCGGGTGGCCGCGATGTAACAGATCAGAACATCCATGGCCGGGAACAGCGGCCACGTCCGCTCCCTGAGGACCATGACCGCTATCGACTCGGCGAGCATCAGCCCGAGCACCGGCAGCGGTCGACGGCGGGCCACTCCGATCGGCAACGCCATGACGACGGCCACGCCCGCCCCGGCCCAAAGCCCCCAGCGAAGGAATCGATCCTGGGAAAGGTAGAAGAAGACGTTCATCGAGGTGAACAGCACCAGCGCGAATAGGCCGGCCACACAACGGGTGACCGCCATCCATGCGCCCGGGGGTATCCGTCTCAGCAGCGGGGGCCGCGGCATTACTTGATCCACTGGCCGATCGTAGCCATCCAATCCACCGCCGGGCGTCCCCCTGCGGGCGTACGCCCGCAGGGGGACCGGCTCGTTCGGGGGGTCCGCCTGTGTCCGGACGCTGTACGGGGCCGGCCTGCGACAGCGTTGGCCGGGTGATTGAACTCAACCAACTCACCAAGCACTACGGCAGCGTCCTGGCTGTGAACGGCCTGACCTTCACCGTGCGGCCCGGGCAGGTGACCGGGTTCCTCGGCCCCAACGGCGCAGGTAAGAGCACCACGCTGCGCATGCTCCTGGGGCTGAACGCCCCCACCAGCGGCACCGCCACTATCGACGGCCGCCCGTTCCGCGCGTTTGGCACCGGACTGCGCCACGTCGGCGCCCTGCTGGATGCCAATGACGTCCACAAGGGACGCACCGCGAACGCGCATCTGGCCGCACTGGCCTGCAGCAACGGCCTGCCCCGACGTCGGGTCCAGGAGGTCCTGGAGACGGTCGGCCTGGGCGAGGCGGGCCGTCGGCGGATCGGCGGATTCTCCCTCGGCATGCGGCAGCGCCTGGGCATCGCCGCCGCCCTGCTCGGTGACCCGCCCGTCCTGCTCTTCGACGAGCCGGTCAACGGCCTGGACCCAGAGGGCATCCGGTGGGCGCGCGAGCTGTTCCGCCGCCTGGCCGGTGAGGGGCGGACCGTGTTCGTCTCCAGCCACCTGATGAGCGAGATGGCGAACACCGCCGACCACCTCATCGTCATCGGAGGCGGCAGGCTGATCGCCGACGATCCGGTCGGCGACTTCGCCGCCCGTGCCGCCAATGCCGGCGTCACCGTACGTACCCCCGACCCGGACGCCTTGGCGGAGGTCCTGCGCAACGCCGGCGCGTCGGTGCTGGCGGAGTCCCAGGGAACCCTAAGCGTCACCGGCCTGACTGCGGCCCGTATCAACGAGCTCGCCTTCACCCACCGCGTCATGGTCCACGAAGTCACCGCCCATGGCGGATCGCTGGAAGACGCGTTCATGCAGCTGACCGCCGACAGTGTCCAATACCGCGCCGGAGACCCCCGATGACCACGCTCACCACCTCACCCACGGCCACCGTCCGGTCCGCTGTCGGGACTCCTCCGCGCTGGCGCGACCTGCTCGACGCCGAATGGATCAAGCTCTGCTCACTGCGCTCGACCTTGATCGTGCTGGCCGGCATCGTCGTCCTGGCCTGGTACGTCGCCTACGACGGCGCCAACCAGGCTTACACCGCCTGGCCGGGCTTCGAGGACGACTTCAAGCAGATCTTCGACCCCGGGCACGAAACCCTCTACCCCCCGGCGTATCTCCTGCTCATGACCGTTGCTGGCGCGATCGGCGCGCAGACCGTGGTCGGCGAGCACGCCAACGGGCTGATCCGCACGACGTTCCTCGCCGTTCCGGCCCGCAGTCGAGTGGTGCTGGCCAAGGCCGCCGTCGTGACGGCCGTACTGGGGGCCATCGGCCTGCTCGTCGGCGTCGGCTCATGGGGCATCGCCATGGCAATCTACTCGGACCGCATCACCGCGTTCTCCTGGAGCACCCCCGGTCTGCCAGGCCTCCTCGCGGCCGTCGTGATCACGTTCCCGGTGTCCGGCCTGATCGGGATGGCCGTTGGCACGCTCATCCGCAACGGCGCGGTCACTATCTTCGTCCTCTTCGTCAACTTCATGATCGTGCCGATGGGCCTGCTGGCGCCCGACGACAAGCTGCTGCACACCGGCAACTTCTTCGAGCAGGTGAGCAACGCCCTGCCGTTCTCCGCGTTCCTCCAGCTCACACACCTCGGATCCGGGCACATCGTCGGCTACCACCCGTCCAACACGGAGGCGTGGATCGCGCTCCCCGTCTGGGGCATTGTCTCCTGCGTCATCGCTGTGATGGCCCTCCGCCACCGCGACGTATGAGCACATCAAGCCCCGCAACCGGCAGAGACGGCAAGCCAGGGCGTTGAATGAGTTGGACGGCGGACCTGCTGACAGCAGCCCCGCGTGCTCACCGCAGGTAGTGGCCTGGAGAGCATGCACGGCCTGGATCAGTTTTGCCACCAACGCCCGCTTTCCCAGCGGAACCTGCGGGCTCGTCAGCGAGAGCTCCGGTCGGACGCGATTCGCGCCGCAGACCCCGGTGGGCTGCCTGGACTGGGCGCCTTCGCCGCCTACCCACTCTGCCGTTCATCTCCGCCGACGGGCGGCCGGGTCCTGGGCGGCGACGTGCCGGGCGACCGCGTCGACGCCGGGGCGGGCGTACCGCTCCAGCGACCGGACGGAGGCGTGCCGGGAGCGGGCCAGCAGCATCGGCGTGCTGGTGCCGTTCTCCGCGTCGTGTGTGAGGCTCGAATGGCGCCAGCGGTGCAGCGTCCAGCCCTGCAGGTCCTCCCACTGGTCGGGCCGGGCGAGCGGGTTGGCCAGCAGCCTGGTGCTCTCCTCGAAGATCTCCTCCGTCCGTCGGTAGGGCAGCCGGGCCCGGCCGGTCGTCGGGCAGATATCGAGGCTGGGCGTGCCGTCCGGGGCCCGGCGCTCGGTGAGGAACAGCGGTCCCGCGGTGCGGCCGGCGATCAGGCGGGGCAGCAGCTGGGCCGCGCCGGACTGCCAGTGGATCCACTCGATCGCACCGCCCTTGGCCTTGATCTTGCCGCGCTTGTCGGCGGTGAACAGGTCCTCCACGTTCAGGCACAGGACCTCCTCCGCCCGGGCCGCCGACTCGTAGAGGAGCCGCCAGAGCGTCTTGTCCCGCAAGCTCACGTCGTCCAGGCGCCAGATGGCGGCGACCTGGGCGAGGGAGAGCGCCTTGGTCTTGTCCGGCGGGGACGGCCGACGCTCGATGCCCAGCGTCGGGTCTGTGCTGATCCAGCCCTGCCGCAGCCACCAGCCGATCGCTTGCGCACCACCGACAGCTCGCGGTTCACGGTGTCCGGGTCCATCTCGTCCGCGCGGCGGCGGCGAGCTCGGCCAGGACCTCCGGCAGGCCCGGGTCGTCCAGCGCGGCGAGTTCCAGCGTCGGCGGCTTCGCCCCGCGCCGGGCCGGACCGGTCGGGGTCGGCGTGCTGGCCAGCATCCAGCACCAGTTCGTCAGCGAGATTTGGTAGACCCGCGCCGAGCCCTTCGAGATGCCCGCCGCCGTCAGGTACCGGTCCATCGCCGCCGCGTACGTCGCCGGACCGGCGGCCAGGGGCACGACACGGGCGCGCGGAAGACGCAGCGCGCTCCCGGTCTCCGACACGGCCGCCCGTTCGATCGCCACCCTCGCCCGCCCCTCCATCACTGTCGCGGTAAATGCGTACACCTCACCCCCGGCGGCGGTGATCATGCTCGATCGAACATGCGAGGCCATCGCGGGGGCGCCGGCCCGAGGATAGAGGTCCTGCCGCGGTAAATCCGGCATTTACTGCGGCACCACGCTGACGGTCCATCATCGGCCGGAAGTCCGATAAGCCGACCCGGAAGTGGAACGGCTTCTACCGCCATCCGCTGTACCAGTGACCCTCGCGCGGGGTCCGGCCCCGAGCATCACGCAGGGCTACATGTCCGTTCGCCGCAGCTATACGAGAACAGGGCCCCAATCGCTTGCGAACCCGGCGATCTGCGCACACCATCCGTGCTAGCCGCGTCTTGCCGAAGCCCCCGGCGCCTTGGAGCCCGGTCGTCAGCCCTACCGTCCTGCTGCCGCGCGCCCGAACCGCGCCCACGGCCTGCCGCAGCTCGACGCGTCGCACCAGCCAAGGCTCAACCACCGGCACTGGTGGCGGCGCCGGATCCCCCTCGGTAGCAGCCGGCCGTTCAAGACGCTGCGACAACAGCACGGCGGTCACCCAAATCAGGGTCAGCGCACCTACTGCCCACCAAGCATGGGTCCGCAGGCTGTCCAGGACGCCTGGCCACCGCTTGTCACCAGTCGCGGCATTGCCCGCCAGCACCGACAGCGTCGCGTCCACAACTGCCACTGCGGTCAGCAGCCTCAGCATCCCACGGCGCACTCGGCCCACAGCCATCCCTAACCCCGAGAGAACCGGCTCTCGCAGGCGGCGAAACAGCCGCCTCTTTACACATTAGGCACTTTGGCCATCCGTGGCCGGTTGACGGGTTGGGCAGCTCAACCAGCCCCTTAAGCCCTGGCTGGCGTACTACCGCGTGATCTGCTCCGGGCATAGATCGGCTCGGACAGCTGGTGACAGGCACGTATTCGATGTGCGTCGTATGCGTGGGGCGTGTTCGCCCTGAAGGGGACGATCCGGAGGAACTGGTCGCGGGAGCGAGGCCAGCGTAGGAGTCCAGTGAGCCGTGATGGTGCCGTTTACGGGCGGTCCGGGCGGTCGATCGCGTAAATCACCGGGTTCACCAGGGAGTCGCCGACCTTCTGCCCGTCGTCGCACATGACGTACACGGCGTCGCCGAGGACCCGGGCGAACCGCACCATGCGCTGCGGGAAGCGGACCGGGCGGCTGCGCCGGCCGCTCACCGGGTCGACCAGGACCAGGTCGGAGGCCGAGTCGGCAGCGGAAAAACACCAGGGAGGGCCGGGGTTGGCGGTGGCCTTCCGGTTGTCGGGCATGACGTCACGCAGGTCCTGCGCGTCCCAGAGGGTGGTGCCGTTACGGATGTCGACGACCCGGCTGCCGGGGTTGCGCACGTTCATGAGTTGCAGGGCGGTGTCCCACCTGCGGATCACCATGGTGTCGGCGACGCTCCACACTCGGCGGCCATCGGCCAGGTTCCACGCGCTTGAGACGTAGTTCTCCGCCGGGGATCGACCGGCGACCAGGCCGAACTCGGGGAGGACCAGACCGCCGGCCTGGAGCGGCCCAAGGACCTTGCCGTCAGCGGCAGCCACGACATGGAGCTCCTTGGTGCCCGCGAAGTAGATTCGGTCGTCAGTGGAGCCGGCGAGCTCGGTGTCCTCGCTCCGGTCGGCTGGTTTGCGCCTCCAGAGGTCCTTCCCGGTGTCCTGGGAGATTGCGAGCCAGCCGTCCACCATGTCGTAGATCAGGACGGCGCCACCGGCCAGGTCGAGGCCCATCACCTCGGTCACGTCCCTGCCGATCACGTACGTCCACACCACCGTGCCGCTGGCCGGGTCCAGGCGCCAGACGTGCTTGCCCTTGCCGACGTACAGGGCGTTGTCCGCTACTTCGATGTGGTGGAGGCCATCGCTCACCTCATCGTTGCCGAGACTCAGATCCTGCGACCAACGCGCCTTGCCGGTAGCGTTGTCGAGGCGTTGTACCGAGTCACCGTTGCGTACCAGGATCGAGTCCCAGAAGAGGCGCAGGGCGTCAGCGATCGGAGTGGCCTGGCCCGGATACGGCCACAGGACCTTGCCGGACTGGGCGTCCCGGGGGCCGGCGCTCGTTATGAGCAGGGGGCCCACCTGGCCGGACGGCACGTCGTTGCCGGGTACCGTCCAGCGTGGTCGGACCGCCTGGGCGGTAGCCCCGGTGGAGGCGCCCGTCGCCGCCGCACCGCCGCTGCCCGAGCCCTTGCCGCCGTCAAGGATCCGGGGAACGAGCGCGGCGGTGGCGCCA
The DNA here is from genome assembly GCF_055575755.1 of Kitasatospora sp. NPDC034035. Taxonomy (NCBI): domain Bacteria; kingdom Bacillati; phylum Actinomycetota; class Actinomycetes; order Kitasatosporales; family Streptomycetaceae; genus Kitasatospora; species Kitasatospora sp. NPDC034035. The sequence continues at coordinate 68,031 of NZ_JBVISA010000021.1, forward strand.
CCCGTCACGACGACGACGCCCAGGCCGAGCAGTACCGAGCGTCGGCTCGCCTTCCGGTCGTCGGCCGGCTCGGCTGGGTCGGAGCCAGCTGGTGGGAGAGGTGGCCGTGGCGGCAACGAGGGCCGTGGTGCCGAGCCCGCGGTGGGCTGTGCGCCGAGGAGCTCGGCCACCGCCCCGAGCCGGGCGGCCGTCTCGGCCGCCGAGGCCGGGCGCTGTTCCGGGTCCTTGACGAGCAGTTCCGCGACCAGGGCGTCGAGCTCCGGCGGGAGGCCCGGGCGGCTCCGGGACGGCGGTTCGGAGGCCTCGGAGGCGTGGGCGACGAGCTGGGCGAGGAGCTCGCGGCCGCCGAAGGGCGGGGCACCGGTGAGCAGGTGGTGCAGCAGGCAGCCCAGGGAGTACAGGTCGGAGGCGGGGCCGACACCCCGGTTGTGGGCCTGCTCGGGAGACATCCAGGGGGCGCTGCCCAGGATGCTGTCGGTCCGGCTTAACTGTTCCAGGCCGAGGGCCGGGTGGAACCAGGCAATGCCGAAGTCCAGGACCTTGACCGTCCCGTCCGGGGTGAGGATCACGTTCGCCGGCTTGATGTCCCGGTGGACGATGCCGCGTTCGTGGGCGAAGGCGAGGGCGGCGCAGACCTGCCGGGCCCAGTCCACGGCGCGGGCGGGGGAGGGCGGTCCGTCGGAGGCTAGGACTCGGTCGAGGGTCCGGCCGGGGGCGAGCTCCATGACGATGAAGAGGGTGTCGCCGTCCTGGCCGAAGTCGTGCACCGTCACGACGTGGGGGCTGTCGGAGAGTCCGGCGGCGGCCCGGGCCTCGCGGCGCAGCCGGTCCGCCGCCTCTGCCGTGACCCCAGGCCTGGCGGCGATTGTCTTGACGGCCACGGTGCGGTGCAGCACGAGATCCTCGGCCCGCCACACCACCCCCATGCCGCCAGCCCCGAGCTGTTCGGTCAGCCGATAGCGTCCTGCCAGTACGTGACCTGTCACCTATGCCCCCTGGATACGCGATTCGCCGGGCCCCAGCGTAGAAGCAACGTCAGTTTCCGCCCAGCACAAGGCGACCTGCACAAGAGATACAAGTCGACCGCATCACGACCGTGGCTACCCGCAGGAACCCCGACCGCGTGATCAGGTTCGGGTGGTCAGGTAGGTGTTCCAGTCGCGGCCGGCGCGGCGGGTCCACTTCAGGGCGCTGGTGAGGCTGATGCCAAGGAGTGAGCTGAGGACGGACGGGGGCAGGTCGGCGGCGAGGGTGATCAGGGCGGAGTTGCGCAGGGGGATGACCGGTAGTCCGTGGCGCCGCAGCTTCGAGGTGAGGTGGTGGGCGGTGACAGGCTGGTCAGCGAGTTGGCTGGGGAAGAGCCACGGTGTGCTGGGCCGGGCCGAGGTGCGGGCGATGGCCGAGGCGGTGACGGCGTGTTCGGCCTGCTGGGCGAGCATGTGGAACGCGGCCGGCGGGAGGGCTGCAGGGTGGACGCCGAGCTGGGTCGTGGGCTGCGTGCCGCCGGTGAGGTGGCGGGTGGTGAGCTCGGTGATGCGCTGGCCGCTGATGCCGTAGAGGAGAGTCGGGCAGCCTGCCGCGCGGACGTCGAGCGGGAGGCTGTCGTCGTTCAGGCAGCGGTCCAGCAGGGTCCACCGCTGTTCGGGTGTGGACCAGTCCCTTGGCTCGGCCGCGGGCTGCAGACCCGGTACGTCGAGGTCGGTGGTGAGGCCGCGTCGGGAGGTCCACTTGAGGAAGCCGCGAATGGAGCGCCGGGACGTCCGCCGGCGTCCAGCCAGTCGTCGACGTGCCGCTGGGTGACGGCGTCGAGGGCGAGGCCGGTCTCGGTCGTCCAGGTGAGGAAGGTGATGACGGACAGCAGGTGTTGCCGCAGGCGGGCAAGGCTCCCCGTAGTGAACCGCGTCCGCTCGGCGCGGCGTCGAGCGCCCCGGACGACGACCCAGCTGCCGTAGGCGCGCAGGAGGCTGCGGTGCTCGGGCGGGGCGCCGGCGGTCTTCATCTCCAGCCAGGGTTCGAGGCGTTCGAGGGACTCGTGGCGTTCGGGGAGGACGCCGAGGTGAACGAGGGTGGCGCGCAGGACGACGGCTGCGGGCCGGTTGGCCTCGGCATCGAGGACGTCGTGCGTCACCACGACGCCCGCGATGGCCAGGTTCCGTAGGAGTGCGGCGCCGCCGCTCGGCTTGTTGAGCCACGTCAGGATGGATCGGGCCCGGGCGACGGCGAGCAGGGCCTGGATCAGCGGCGCGAGTTGGTCGGGTGTGCTGCCGTCGGGGCCGGCGAACTCGGTGGCGAGGCGAGCGCGGAGCACGCAGCGCGCGCTTTCCGCTTGACCTGCTCGAACTCCAGCAGCGCTGGTATGCGGCCGAGGCGGCCTGGGCCGCCGACCCCAGCGAGGAGCGCCGCGCGGCGTTCGGCTCCATCGCCGCCGAGCTGTACGCCCACCCCTACTGGGCTGGCGTGGCAAAGAGGCACGAGGCAGAGATGAAGCTCAAGCAGGCCTGTCGGCCGGACGCCGGGCAGTCGCCCGCTGCCTGAGGAACGGTGTCACCCCCGGCCACGTCGTCGGACGGCGTGAAGAACACGTGCAGCTCGCGCGCGCGGTGATCAGCCGCTTGAACCGCGGATACGCGGTCCTCTCGATCGAGGTCATCCCCTCCCCGCCCGGTTTCCAGCCCCTACCGGACGCGCCGTACGCGCCCGCGCGGGATCCTCTCGGGCACCCAGCCCTGGGATGATCAGAACCGCGGAAGCCGAAACAACGCCGGGCCCCGGGTGATAGAGCCGCAGCAGGCACTCAGCCCTTCAAGATCATCCCACTGCCCCTTTTGGGCTCACCAGTGCCGGACCCCCCGTACGGTCCCTGGAACGCTACGCTCGCCCCGGCGTCGACGCGGTCGCCCGGCACGTCGCTGAGCGCGACCCCGCCGCCCGCCGTCGGGGTTGACCCCTACGGCACGTTTCTGGCGTATTCCGGCTGCCCTCCAACAGCGCCCCGACCTCGGACCAGTCCGACGCCCGGGCGTCGGAGTCCACGAAGGCCGAGACCAGCACCGGTGTGCCGGTCCGGGTGTGCTCGATCCCCAGGGCCCGGACCGCCGGCGAGCCCGCCGTGGTGCATCGTCAGGTTGTCGCCGATCAGCAGGTCGAAGCGCTCGCTGGGCGCCAGGCTCTCGTAACGCTCCCGGAACCGGCGCCAGTTGAGCCCGGCCCCCGGGGTCGTGACGTGGCAGAACACCCGCCATACCTCTCCCTCGCAGTCCCTGCAGGGGCACCGCGTGCTGAGCGAACGCAGCAGCGGGAAAAGCTCCTTGGCGGCATCCGCGAGCGGACGCAGCTGCTCGGGCGCTCCGTCCCGCAGCAGCCGCTCGCGCAGCTGCGCCGCGAGGCGGTGCGCCACGTCACGGCTGTCCTCCTCGCCCCAGCGCAGCGCCCCGATCCGGACGACGAAGAACCCGTGCCGGCGCAGGGCCGCCGCGCCCTCGGCGGCCACCGCCGGCAGGGAGCGGTCCCACCGGGTCCGGTCGCCCAGGGCCGTGCAGTCGATCAGTTCCTCAGTGACGGGAAACCTCACCTGACACCTTCCTCGTGCCTTTCTCCGTGCGTTGCTTGCAAGTGCTCGGCAGTGCTTGGCATTGCCTGCAACTACGTGACAGTGCTTGCGAGTGCGGCGCCGGCGTCGACCGGACCGCTGTCCGACACCAGGGCGAACCGGTGGACCGGCAGGTCAGACCCTGGTCACGTCCCGCGCTCCGGTGCCCGGCCGGATGACGTAGATCCCGGACCCGGGCAGCGTCTCCCGTGAGTCCTCCCGGAGCTGGTCGACGCTGATCTCGGCCGGCCACCGGGTGCGCAGCTCGGACCAGCGGACTCCTGCGAGGTCGACGTGCGTGAGGTCGGCGGTGCTCAGGTCCGCGGTGGTGAAGTCGTCCAGGATTTCCGAGAGGAATTCCAGGTCGAGGGTTTCCGGTTCGCCGAGCCCGAGCAGTTCTCCGACCTGCGCGGCCAGCGCCCGGGTGAGGTACTCCACCTCCTGTACAGCACGGGTCAGTTCTCCGCCGCGCACCGCGTACAGGAACACCTGGCAGGCCCGCAGGAATTCTGCGATCGCCGGATGCTCCGCGCTTCTCACGCGTTGGTCGATCGTCCCCGCCATTTCTCGGACAAGGACCTGTCCGACCCTGCCCGCCTGGTCGATCGCCGGGTAATGGGGTTCGAGCAGCGCCACGATTTCGTGAGCCATGTCCCGTAGTTCCCACCCGAGGGCGGCCCGCCCGTCCAATCCGTGGGCGATACCCTGGGCAATTCCCTGAGCGGCGAACACGGCCCTTTTCAACGGCATCCCGTGATACCGGCCGAACCCGAGTCCGAAGGTGAGGTCCTGCGCCAGGACGACCGTCCGGATCAGGAGATCGGCGAGGATCGCCGATGTGACCAGCGGATGCTCCCGCAGCTCCAGCCGTTGCTCGGGACCGATCAGCTCGAAGCGCTGGTGCATCAGGCCGACGTCGTAGAGGGGCGCGGCCGTCTCCTCGAACTCGGTCCTGGCCGTGGTCCGGGACATGATGGACACCAGTCCGGCCTCGACGTCCAACACCGCGTCCAGGCCCTCGGCCAGATCCTTGTGGTCGGCACTCAGCATCACCTCGCGCAGCCCGGCCTCCACGTGCAGGTGACGGTCAAGCCCCGTCAGGAACGCCGTCTGCACAGCTGTCAGCCAGTCCGAGAATTCACGGGTGCGCCGCTCGGGAACAGAATGCTCGCCCATCAATCCCCCTCTCGATCGGTCATCCTGCTGGACACGGCCAAGCGCGCCTTGAACAGGCTGGCCCGGACTGCCGCCGCCTTGAGCCCCAACTCGGCCGCGATCTCCGTCGGTTTGTAGCCGTCCAGCGTCCAGGCCAGAACCTGTCGCTGGCGGGCGGGCAGGTCACGCAGCAGGTGCAACACCTCCTGCTGTCCCTCCCATTCGGCGGCCTCGTCCGGCACCGGCAACAGCGAGGTCGGTTCGAGCGCGAGTTCGTCAATGCTCTCCTCGACCTGGCTGAAGGCCCGCACCAGCTCCCGGGACGCAACTCTTCGGCTCCACGCTTCCGGCGACTGGATTCGGTCCCACCGCTCGTACGCCTTGACCATCGTGTCCTGGGCCAAGTCCGCGGCCAGGGCGGCCGGGGCCCCCTGCCACATCAGGAACGCCACCAGCCTGCGGATGCACGTGCGATAGAAGTACGCGAACTCCCCGTCTCGGGAACTGGTTTCACTCCCGCTGTCGGAGGCGGAGGCCGGCAGGTGCCCGAGGGACGCCGCCGAGGCGGCCTCCCCGTCCGGACCGGTTTCACTCATGCGCGTCGTGACCCCGCTTCTCCTGCTGCACCGGCTGCCCCTGGCCGGCGTCGTCGGCATCGCACGCGCGCAGCGCCAGGACGACCACGACCGTAGGAGGCGGAGGCGACTGAGGCGGCAGAGGTGGCGGAGGCGACTGAGGCCGGTCCTGTTGGCGTGACCGTAACTGCCCCACGAGGGTGGCCAAGGCCCCCACCAGTCCCAGCACAGCTGCCGCAACCGAACCCACGACGGGATCCACCGTTCGCACTCCCCTGCTCTCGTTCAACACTTCTACAACCAGGAGGCCTGAGAAGGCGGAAGCGTTAACCGGTCCGAGGATTCTGTGACAGCCCGGCCGACGCGCGGCGCGGGCCGATCGGCCGGGCCGGACGGGTCCCGTGACCTATCGTGAGCGGGAGTGCCGGTGCGGCGTCCCGGCCAGGAGGCGTCCGCCGGGCACCGTGCTGCGCGCCTCACGACCGGTCGGCGTGTGCTCTGCGAGGAGTCTGGAGTAAGGCATGGGCCTCATCCACATCGAACTGTTCACCACCCTCGACCTCGTCGGGCAGGCGCCCGGCGGCCCCGACGAGGACCCGGTCGGGTTCCCGTACGGCGGCTGGCAGGCGCCCCTGATCGATCAGGTCACCGGGGCACAGATCCTCGCCGCGTACGAGGACACGGACGCCCTCCTGCTCGGCAGGCGCACGTACGACATCTTCGCCGCCTACTGGCCGCACCAGAAGGACGGGCCGGACAACGCGATCGCCGAGCTCTTCAACCGTGTCCCCAAGTACGTGGCCTCCCGGGGCACTCCCGACCTGCCCTGGGCCGGCTCCACGCAGCTCGGCCCGGACCTGCCCGCCGCGGTACGCGAGCTCCGCGACCGGCACGAACACGTGAAGGTCGTCGGGAGCCTGGACCTCGTCCAGACCCTCCTGCGCGACAAGCTCTTCGACCAACTCGACCTCTGGGTCCACCCGATCACCCTCGGCGTCGGAAAGAAGGTGTTCGACGAGGGCGCGGTGCCCACCAACCTCACGCTCCTCCAACCGCCGGCCGCCGGCCCGCAGGGCACCGTCTTCCTGCGCTACGGGCTCGCCGACGGCACACCCGTCACGGGCGACATGAGCGCGCCCGACCGCGGTCTCGGGCACGACAGCTGACACCCGCCCCGGACGGCGAGGACCACGGGTGAGCAATTTCGACGCCGTGCCGCTGACCTGCTAATATTCTTCTCGTCGCGAGGGAGATGATTCCTCATCAGGCGTCAGCGGTGCTACCAGAGCACGTCCTACTTTCAGTAGGAAGAGTCCGTGCGACCCGGGCCTGGCGCTCCACGGTCGGGCGAGGCCCGGCACCCACTCGGGTGCCGGGCCTCGCTCGCGTTCGCGGACCGTCCGCGGACCGTTCACGACCGTTCGAGGACCTGTCCCCGGACCCGTTCACGGACCGTTCGAGGACCGTCCGAGGCGGTCACCTGCGGCGGCGCGTCACTGCCAGACGCGGTAGACGGCGTCGCGCGCCTGGCCGAGGTACTGCTGGTAGGTGCCCAGGTTCCAGGCCGCCCAGGAGGCCCAGCCCCGGCCGGTGCCGTCGTTGTCGATCCTGAAGGCCTTGCGGGCCGACCAGCCCATGTCCTGCCAGTTCTCGGCGGTGACGACCTCCGCGTCGTGGTAGTGGACCTCCGGGTACCAGCGCTCGTTGATCTGCCAGGCGCCGAGGTCCTTGGTGCCCGGGTCGGGATCGGTGGGAAGGTTGGTGTGGACGGCCAGACGGTTGCAGCCGGACTCGGCCATGGCGATCGCCACGGCGTAGATCGCGTCGTCGTTGCGGCCCTCGCCGGACTTGTCCTTCGCGAAGCCCGCCAACTGGGCCTCACGGGCACAGGCGTCGATGCCGCTCTGGTCGCCGGCGGCATTGGCGGTGAAGGTGGTCGAGGTGAGGCTGAGGGCCAGGACGGCGACCGAACCGGTCAGCAGAGCACGGGTCTTGCGTAACACGCGAGTTCTCCCTTCGATGCCGGCCCGGGTCGGGCCGGGTACGGGGAAGGACGCTAGGCAGCGCGGGTAGACAAACGGTCAACGCGTGCGAGACCGCCGCCCTGTGCGCGGCGAGAGCGGTCAGCGGCGGGTCGGAACAGCGAGGCAGGGGCACAGGCGGCTACCGTGGCCGTGCCACGAAGGAGGCCCGGCATGGCGATCCAGCGAATGGACAACGTCCTCATCGTCGTCGACGACCTTGAGGCCGTCATTGCGTTCTTCGTCGAACTCGGCATGGAGCTGGAGGGCAAGGGGCCCCTCGAATGGCGCGGGGCGGAGCGCGTCATCGGGCTCGAGGACGTCCGCCAGGACATCGCCATGCTGCGGGTGCCGAACGGCCACGGGCGGGTGGAGCTGGCGAAGTTCCACCGGCCGAAGGCCATCACCGCCGAGCCGAAGGACCCACCGGCGAACACGCTCGGCCTCCGTCGCGTCATGTTCACCGTCGACGACATCGAGGACGTCGTCGCCCGCCTGCGGGCCCACGGTGCCGAACTCGTCGGCGAGATCGTGCAGTACGAGAACGTCTACCGGCTCTGCTACGTCCGCGGCCCCGAGGGCATCGTCGTCGGACTCGCCGAGCAGCTCGGCTGACGGCACGCTCGCACGGGTGAGTGCTCAGGCTCAGGCCGGCGGAGGCGGACGGCGTGAGGGCCTCGCCCCCGTCATGAGGGGGCGAGGCCGTCGGTGGTGCTGGAGGTCGGCCGCAGGCGCGTCCTGCGGGGAGCCGACGTGCGGGGCTACTTGCCGGCGGCCTTCATGGAGGTGACCGCCTCCGCCACGCTGGGGCGGTAGATGCCCATCTGCGGGTTCAGGACTCGTGCACCGCTGTTGAGCGGGAAGTTGCGGGTGTTGGCGAGGGGCATGTTGGTGTCGTCGTCGTCGACGAGCACGTTGAGTTCGTCGATGCCGGGGGCGGTGCCGGTGGTGGCGCCGCTCGGGTCGAGGTCGATCACCGCGTAGGCGTGCTGGCCGGCCGGGACCGGGAACCGCAAGGTGCCGCTGGCGAGTATCGGCTTGATGTTCTTGCTCTGGTCGGGGGAGACGGAGTTGCCCAGGTCGACCCCCGGGGAGGAACTCAGGGAGCAGGCGGTCGTGCCGGTGTTGTGCACGTCGATCACCCACTGGTTGGCTGCCCCGGCGCGTACGGTCGCGTTGATCTCGAGGTTCTGGATGTCGCACGGGCGGGCGTCGGAACCGGCACCGCCACCGTCGGACCGGGTGCCGCCGGACGGGCTCGCGCCGGACGGCGCGTGCGTGGCGGTGTGCGGCGCCCCCGCGGTGGCCGGTTTGCTCGCCGTGGGAGCAGCGGGCGCCGGGGCGCCCGGCGTCGAGGGCGCGGTGGCCGAGGCGGGGGCCGGGGCGGCGGTTGTGGGGGCCGTCGAGCCGCCCGCCGAGTCGGTGTTGTCGGGCCCGCACGCGGTCAACGCGAGCCCCGCCCCCACGACGAGGACGGCGGAGACGAGCAGCGGGCGACGACGGTGACGGACGGACATGGTGGCTCCCCGATGACGATGCGTGCTGACTGTTCGGACACCCCATAGGACCGTCGGCGGACGGCATTCGGTGGCACCCGGAGCGTCACAATCGTCAGGACATGACAGGGATCGGACTGTGACATTCGATGGGACACAGTGCACTTGACATCGCGTCACCTCGCGCCGAACCCCTCCGCGCCGCATCCCACCGCGCCCCGCCCGCCGGCGGCTCGCCGTCGAGTGCGGACGCGGTCGGCCATGGGATCCCGGAAGCGTCGGCTGCCGGGGCCGGGGGCCGGGGCCGACCGGTCCCGCCGGGAGCGCGACCGGTCGGGGGCCCGTGCCGGTGGCTCCGGAACGGCTGAGCCGGGGCCAATGTCAGTGCCCCGCGTTACGCTCGCCGCACCCTGAGGAAACCCGGATGGCCGCCTCCTCGACTTCGCCTACAGGAGGCGGTCCCCCGGTCCGCGAAGCCGCGCGCGCGATGGCCGAGCCGTGGGCGGCGTGCAACCGCCGACGTGCTGATGAGCGGCGCCATTGCGGGGGCTCAGCCGTCTGCCGTGGCGTTCGGGTCGAGTGCGTCCGGGTCGCCGCCGCCCCCTGACCTGCTCAACCCGGGCCGGCCCGGCGGCGGGGCGGACGGGGCCGCGATGTCCGGGCCCGTCGTCAGGCCGCGCTCCGCCCGTTGCCGAGCACCGCCTTGACGAGCCCGTCCAACGCCTTCGGGAACACCTCCGCGGGGTTCACCTCGGCATCCCCGGTGGTCAGTCCGGCGGTCAGGGTCCTGCTGCCGTCGGGCGTGCTGTACATCAGTGCCCCGTAGCCGCCCGGGGCGCCGCCGTTGTGGTGGTAGACGGTGCCGCCGTCCGGACCCAGGTCCTGCACGAACAGCCCGAGGCCGTAGCCGAGTTCCCCGTGCGGCGTGCGCATCTCGGCCAGCAGCGGCTCCGGCAGGAGCTTGCCCCCGTTCAGCGCGGAGATGAAGGTGTGGAGGTCCCGGGTGGTCGAGATCATGCCGCCGGCGCCGAGCAGCATGGAGAGGTTCTGCCGGGAGACGTCGACGACCTTCCACTCGTCGCCGTCCTGGTAGCGGTAGTAGCCGTGAGCGTGCGGCTCGGGCAGGTCCGTGACGGCGCCCGCCAGGACGGTGTCCCGCAGTCCGAGCGGCTTCAGGATCCGCCGCCGCATCTCCTCGCCGTAGGGGCGGCCGGCGAGCTGCTCGATCAGCAGCGCGGCCAGGGTGTAGTTGGTGTTGGAGTAGCTGAAGCCCGTCCCCGGCTCGAACCGCGCCGGCTTGGACAGCGCCAGCTCGACCAGCTCCTGCGGCCGGTAGGTGCGCAGCCGGTTGTCGACCCACTCCTTGCCCGTGGCGGGGATTCCGGGCACGACCGTCCCGTCCTCGTAGTACTCGCCGGTGTAGTTGAACAACCCGCTGGTGTGCTGCAGCAGCATCCGCACCGTGATCCGCTCGTCCAGCCCGAGCTCGGGCAGGTGGTCGGCCACCGGGGTGTCCAGGCCGATCCTCTCCTCGGCCACCAGCTGCAGCACCGCGGTCGCGGTGAAGGTCTTGACGACGCTGCCCGCCCAGAACCGCCCGTCCGTCGCCGGCTCGGCGCTCCCGCCCAGCTCGCGCACCCCGGCGCTGCCGACCCATTCGCCGTGCTCGTCATGCACCCGCATCTGCACCCCGGCGAAGCCGGCGGCGACGAACTCCTCGATGGCCTTCTGCAGTTCCGGGCGGTAGGACCGGTCGTTGTGCCCGACGGTGTGCAGGGACTCGCTCATGATCATTCCCGTCTCGTAGTGGGACGCGTGGCCCCTCTTCCGCGCTTGCGCTCCGCGTTTCCGACAACAGAAAAGCTACGTTGCTTTCAAATTTCCAACAAGCAACTCATTGCGCAAAAGTGACATCAGCCCAGATCAGAGCGCTTAAATCGTTGCAGTGATTCTGAATCTAACGCAACGACAGTTACCTTTACATTGCAATGGGATGATGATGAACGCTCCGCCGAGGCTGCCGCCTCGACTCGCCGGATCGGGAGCGGGAGCGGAAGCCAGCGCCCGGACTGTGACATTCGGTGGGGTGCGCCACCGTTGACGCCGCGCGAACTCCAACGCGGCGTACATCGGATACGGCCACGTCACCTACGGGACCCCCGTCTGGTGCGTCCAGGAGAAGATGCTCAACTTCATTGCCGGTTCGGCGCACCCGGGGCCGCCTGCTCCGGCACAGCTCGACAAGGACAGCTCCTTCGGGCCGGCCACGTACGGCACTGTCCAGTGGCTGCAGACCGCTTACCAGAGGATCAGCCGCTGCCGCCCGGATCAATGCATTTCTCCTCAGCTGCCTTGATGGCGTAGGGTCGGGTTCACCGACGCGGGGTGGAGCAGCTCGGTAGCTCGCTGGGCTCATAACCCAGAGGTCGCAGGTTCAAATCCTGTCCCCGCTACCACGAAGGCCGGGTCGGCGCACAGTGTGCGCCGACCCGGCCTTTTTTGTCAGGCCAGTTGGCGGTTGGCCAGGCTGCCGAGAGCAGGTGCTCACCGTTGGTCGGCGTCGACCAGGGTGCCGGGCTCGAAGAGGGCGTCGCGGGCGTCCAAGGCGTCCGACTTCGCGGCCTGGCCGGTGGGCAGGGAGCAGTGAGATGGGCTGCTACGGGTGGTAGAGGGCCTGGGCGCGCGCCATGTCGGCAGGCCCGTCCCCGTCAAGGTGCAGGAAGTAGCCCACCTGCCACAGCTGCGTGGCACGTGCCTGACGGTTGGCCGTGGTCACCCACGGCGGGTAGACACGGAAACCCCGCTTCCCGCCCACGTGGTCCCGGGACACGATGCCCCGCTCGCACAGCACCTCGCACGGGAACACGAACTGCCCGAAGTGGCCGCCGTCGCGGCTGCTGACGACGACAAGGTCAACCCCGTCATCGGCGTCGAAGGGCCTGATCGGCCCGCCCTCGGACCGCTGCCACACGGTGACGAACTGGCCGACCTTCGTCGGGGTGGTCTTCGCCACACGGAACCGAACCGCGAGGCCGTCGAGGGTGAACCCGTGCGCCGCGTACTCGGCACTCTCCGCTTCGGGCACCGGCTGCGAGCAGGCAAAGCCACTCGGGTCGTACACCGATGCCTTCGCCGCCAGGAGGTCACCGTGAAGCCCCGCCCACGGCCGGTTCGTCGCCATTGCCCCATCCTGCCACCACACCCGGAGGTCACAGCCACCGCGTCGGTTCTCAACCAGGAATGCGGCTCGCGCGAGGGGCGTGGGGGGTGAGGCAACCGACCCTGTCCGCACCCCGGGGCCCGTCCTTTACCGTGCGGGCGACCTCACCGCCGCGGAGCCTACCTCACCACCTGCGGCAGTCGGCCCGTTACCGGTCCGAGGCCGTCGACGTCGTTCCCGCGTGGCCCGCCCGGTGTGAGGGCGAGCGACGCTTCCGGTCGGAGCGGGTGAAGGGCCTGTGTGGGAGAGTACGACGCGATCATGAATCCTGGGGGTGGACCAATGCACACACGTCACTGCGCGGTGGCTGGGGTTGTTCTGGCGGTTCTCGCCGTGTCGGCCTGCTCGACCGGCCCGCAGCCCCGCCCGGGCAGCGCGGCCTCCAGCCGGGTGCCTCTGGAGCGGCTGCGGGACGGCCTGCTGACCCAGAACCGGCTCCCCCAGGGATTCCGGCTGAACACCGAGGAGGTCAACTCGACGACGACCCGTCCTCCGTACACCCCGTCGACGGTCCCCATCGCGGCGATGCCGTGCAAGGAACTCGGTGTCGACTCCTTCATGACGACCCACGCCCCACCCGCGAAGGATGTCGCGGTGGGAGTGGAACGGACACCGGTCGGCGACGACGACCTCGGCTGGTTCGGCCAGGAGGTGCTCGACCGGTACGCGCCCGGGCAGGCGGCCGCGGTCATGGACGCCATTCGCGGTGCCGCCGGGCGCTGCGCCTCCTACACCAGCACGCTCGTGGACGGTACGCAGCTCCCGGAGACCGCGTCCGTCACGGCGGCCAAGGTACCGACCGACGACAGCCTGCTGCTCCACCTCACGTCGACCTTCCCCGAGGACGGGACCACGTTCGTCAAGGTGACCGCGTTCGCCCGCGTGGGCGATGTGATCCTCATGGTGCAGCATGCCGCCGTGGACAAGGCGTCGTCGGACACGGAGACCGTGCTCACGGCCGCGGTGACGGCGTACCGCTCCGCCGCCGGCGGCTGACGCGCAGGCCACCCCGGGCACACCGCCGGCGCCGGGTCACGTCCGGACGCCGCGCCGGGGGCGGCTCGAACCCGTTCGGGCCGCCCCGCTCACGCGCCGATCGGGAGCGGCCGCGCTGCCGCTCCCGCGGCCGTCAGGACGCGCAGTCGCGGCAGATGGGTTGACCGTTCTTGTCCTCACCGGCGAGTTGGGCACGGTGGTGGACCAGGAAGCAGGTCATGCAGGTGAACTCGTCCGCCTGCAGGGGCACGACCCGGACGGTGAGTTCCTCCCCGGACAGGTCGGCGCCCGGAAGCTCGAGACCTTCGACGGCCTCGGGCTCCACGTCGACGGCGGAACTCTGCTTGTCGTCGCGCTGGCTCTTCAGTGCCTCGATGCTGTCGTCGCTGCTCTCGTCGCCGGTGTCGCGCGGGGCGTCGTAGTCGGTTGCCAAGGTGGTGTCTTCTCCTCAAGGGTTGCTTCCGGCGGGCGGGTCGTGCCGCCTGCCGGCCCGCGAAGTGCGGGCCGGGCGCGTGCTTGTTTCCGATCCCGCCCGTGGTGCACCACCATCCCACCTATCGGGGCCGGATGGCGCGCGCCCGGCCTTGTGGAGGGCACCGACGTCCTGAGGCACTGCACCGGATCCCGGCCGTGATCCGGCACGGTGGAAGGATCAGGGGCTCCAGTACTGGTAGGAGTCTGTGATCGTCTGGCCTGTATTCCTCGGCGTGGTGGGCGTAGATGTCACCGTGAGTAGCATCCGAGGGTCTGGCGGTTCCAGGTCCCTCCGGTCGGCATAAACGGCCGCCCCTCGGCGTGGGAAGGATGGAAGTCACAAGCAGAGTGGGGGCCGATCTGCCGTTACCGGGACTGCCAGGAACCTCCCCACTCACGCGGCCTATGTTCCACGCACTACGGCAGAGGGATCTCCCAGTTCGCTCGTGACGCCATCCTCGCCCTCCAAAATGGCGTGTGCCTCTGCGGCACATCCGACCCAGGGGAGCGAGGATGGCATCTCGACCACGACCACGCGCACAACTGCCCCCTGCACGAGCCCGGAAACTACTGCCCGAGCTGCGCGCGCGCCATGCTCTGCATCAACTGCAACCGGCACGGGCTCGGCTGGTACGAGAACACCTGGCGGAGGATGGGCAACGCCCCCATCCCCGTGCTCGAAGAGTGGGCTACCCGACGCCTTGTATTCCGCGGCGCGGTCGATTCGCCAGAGGTCACAGTGAGCTATGCCCTCACCAGCGAAGCGACGGCCTTGGCGATCTCCGACGAGGACTGAGCCGGCGCGCCGGCGTCCGGGCCGGCGGTGACGATGGCGGCCCACCGGCGCTGCCCGCCGCCCAGGTGCCGGGCCAGATCCAGCAGCGTCCACCCCGGACAGGTCGGCACCTGCACGCCGAGATCGGGCGCGGACTGCACCACGGCACGGAACACGGACGACCGCTCGTCGATCAGCTTGAGCAGCTCGGGAACTCGGGAGTCTTATGCACACCCGGCTGTCTATCAAGCTGCCGGTCGACCGACGCTGTCCCGGAACTGACGCCGTGAAGGCAATTCCCACGATCCCGGTGTGATCGGCATACTTCCGCGCATGGACATCGTGGACAACGACCCCCGGCCACACCACTACCGCTTCGCGCACAAGGTGCTCGCCGGCCTCGCCCGGGACCTCGGGCCGCGGATGCTCGACGGCGAACCGGAGCAGGGCTTCGGCCCCGGGCTGGTCTCCCTCTGGAAGGACTTCGGCGAGCGGCTCCCCGCAGCGGACCGGCTGCCGAGCGACGGCCTGGACGCGAACCTGATCACGCTGGGCCCGCACCGGTTGCTGGTGGTCGAACTGCCACGGCCCGCCGCACCGGCGGAGGCGTACTACACCGCCGTCGTCCAGCCGGGCGGCGCCGACCACTGCCGGTACTTCACCCTGGAGCTGGCGGCGAACCCGTTCACGCGGGAGACGTACACGGTGCTCGGAGAGTGGGCGGACGGCAGCCACCTCAACCTGGGCCCCGGCCCGGCAGCCGATCTGTCCGGCTTCCTGACCGCCGTGGTGGAACTCCTGGCCAAGTCGGCACCCGGCCCCGTCGCGGCCACACACCCGGCCCCGCCCGCCCCGCAGGACAAGCCCGAACGCCGCGGCCTGCGAAGGCTGTTCGGCCGCTGACCCGCCCCCCGAGGACGGTGCGGCCCACGGTCGCCGACCGCGGGCCGCACCGTCCGTCCGCAGGCAGAGCATGTCCCCAGCCACCCGCACGCCGAGTCGGCAACCGCCCTGCGGAGGGGGCGGGTTGGAGGCACCACCCTCTGGCTTCGGCCGCAATCCAGTTCTGCCAGACGTGGATGGTGTTGGGCACCTCGGGGCGATCGAGGAGCCAAAGAACATAGCCGGCATGCCGCCGCGCCCATGGGTTGTCAGACCGAGCGGCGGTTTCCAGCCTGCCGCGCAGATCCTCGCTGTCGACGACTCGGGCAACGCGCAGGTACTCGCGGTCCTTGCAGTGGTAGGCCCTCTGATCCGCACGTCTGGTCGGCCCCTCTGATCCGCACGTCTGGTCTGCCTCTCGTCGTCGATTGCCGCGGCAAGGAACGCCTCGCGTCGGTGCGGCGTCGCTCCGTTGGCTGTTGTGTGTGGCGCCCTGTGTCACACCAGCGCCGCGCCGCCGTCTACTGCGAGCGTGGTGCCGGTGACGTAGGCGTTGGACAAGACGAAGAGATAGGCCGCCGCGGCTTCCTCGGCAGTGCCGACACGCCGCGTGAGCAGCTCGGACCCGGCGCCCTGGAGGAAAGCCTCCGGGTCCGGGACACTGCCGTCCCACAGCTCGGTGCGGATCACACCGGGCTGGATCACGTTGACGCGCAGAGGGGCGAGTTCGACGGCGAGTGCTCGGGACAGGGCCTCGATGCCGCCGGTGATGCCTGCCGTGAGCGCGGTTCCGGACAGGGGGCGGATCGCCAGGACGCCGGAGCTGAAAGTGATCGACCCGCCGTCGCGCAGTCGCGGTGCGGCGTACTTGGCGGAGAGGAACGCGCCCCAGAACCGGCGCTCGAAGACGGCCCTGGCCTCCTGCGGGGTGGTGTCGACCAACGGCTTGATCAGCAGAGATTCGCCTGCGGTGTAGACGAGGTGGTCGAACTCCCCGACCTGCTCGAAGAATGCGGCGATGGCGTCGCCGTCGGCGACGTCCAGGCGGCGGCCTTCGGCCCGCTCGCCCAGCCGCTTCGCCGCGGCGTCCACGCGGTCCTGATTGCTGGAGGCGACCACGACGTCCGCGCCGGCCGCCGCGGCCTGTCGGGCCACCGCGAAGCCGATGCCGGAGGTTCCACCGATGATCACGATCTTCTTGCCAGCCAGAGACATGGGATGGGATCCGTTCCTTCGTCGATGCAGTGCCGGGGTTCGGCTACCGCTATGGCAAGAACGTACGCCTCCACATTGAGACGGTGAATGCCTTGAAGTCTCGATTGCCTGTCATATCGTCTCGCCATGCAGGCGCTAGAGTGGCGCTGTGGACATCCTGAGCGACACACTCGAAGTCCTGCGCACGGGACGTCCGATGGTGACGCGCACCGACGCGCACGCCCCGTGGGCCCTGAAGTTCCAACCCATCTCAGGAGCCGGCTTCCACGTGGTGGTGGAAGGACACTGCTACCTGCTGCCACCGCACGGCCAACCGCTCGCGCTCGGACCCGGCGACATCGTGTTCCTGCAGCGCGGCAGCGGACACACCCTGTGCGATGTGCCGGGCCGCGATCCGGTGGACTTCGTACCGGACCGCGTGGACCGTTCCTCGCCGATCGGCCAGGTCACCGTGGACGGACCGGGGCCGCACACGGTGCTGGTGTGCGGCGCGTACGCGATCGACGTTGACCGCCCGCATCCGCTGTTCAGTGATCTACCGGAGGTCATCCACCTCCCCGCGGTTCCGGGCCGCCACCCGGTGCTGCGCTCGGCGGTCGATCAGCTGTGCGCCGAGTTCCACGCGTCGCAGCCGGGCTCGGACGCGGTCGTCACGGCGCTCATCGATCTGCTGCTGCTGTACATCCTCCGGTCGTGGTACGCCGAACTGCCGAAGGAGCGGACCCGGGGTTGGGCGGCCGCGCTGACCGACCCGGCAGTCGCCCCGGCCCTGAAGGCGATCCACGACGATCCCGGCCATCCCTGGACCGTGGAGTCGCTGGGCACCCGCGCCGGACTGTCCCGCGCGGCGTTCGCCCGCCGCTTCGCCTCGGTGGTCGGCGAGCCGCCGTTGACCTACCTGACCAACTGGCGGATGGCCACCGCGGCACGGTTGCTGCACCAGTCGCCGGCCCCGCTGAGCACAATCGCGCAGCACACGGGGTACACGTCGGAGTTCGCCTTCGCCAAGGCTTTCAAACGACACTACGGATCGCCGCCGGGGGCCTACCGCAAGCAGGCCAGGACGGCAGGCGACGAACCACGCGGATACGAGTGACGACGGGGGCCAGGACATCACCGCAGCGGATTGGGAGGCGGTGGCCGCTCGCCGCCCCCTCCAGTTCTCGAATGGCTGGACCACGGCCGGTGAGCGATGGTGAGGCAACCGGCGATGATCACCTCCCGCGTAGGCTCTCGCCTGATCGCAGTCGCCAAGAGAGGTAGAGATGGGCCAGAAGATCATCCGGTTCTCGGACCTGACCGGCACGCACGTGGAGAACGACGACGACCTGGTGCGCATCGTGGTGCGCCAGCACCCCGACCTGGAGGACGGCCCGGTCGAGATCGAGGCGCTCGGCAGTGAGCTGACCGCGGTGGAGGAGCTGGCGCTCGACCTGGTGACGGTCGAGCTGCACTACCCGGACGCCGACGGACCGGAGACGGTCGTCATGGAGGCCGAGGCGTTCAACCGGCTGGCCTCGGCCACCCCGATGACGGAGGTACTGCGCAGCGCCAAGCGGGTGGCCCCGACGGTTCCGAGCCAGGCCGCGGCGCCGGCCGGCACCAGGGAGCGGGTCAACTACGCGAGCCTGGAGCACGCCGGCCGGCCGCACAAGGGCCGCACCACCGACGCCGAGAAGCAGCTCGTGCAGCAGCACCTGGACGAGATCAACGAGCGGCTGGCCGCCGCGGGCATCCGGACGATCGACCTGAACAGCCCGGAGCACGTGGCCCGGTACGGTCTGGAGGCCCTGGCCCGCGAGCGCGGCGTCACGCTCGGCTGATCGCGTCAAGCGCGCAATCGGGGCCGGCGCCGCCGGTGGCGGCGCCGGCCCTGGGCGTACTAGAGGTTGAACGTCGCCAGCACCGGCGAGTGGTCCGAGGGCTGGTTGTGCGGGGCCGCCGGTCGGGCTTCCGTCACGTTCGGCAGTTGGCCGTTCCCCGTGGACACCTTCTGGAACCTGGCCAGCAGCGAGTGGCTGATCATGATGTGGTCGATGAGCTCGTGCTGGCCTTCGAAGATGCGGGAGAAGCCGCCCTGTTCCAGGATCTTGGGGGCCAGGTTCCACAGGCGTTCGGCGTCGCCCTGGTCGGGGCGGTCGAAGCCGGGGGTGCCCATCTGGGAGCCGGGCGGGCCGTACAGGATCTGGGTGGTGGCGGCCTGCCACTCGTCGTTGCAGTCGCCCAGGACGATGACGTCGTGGGTCCGGCCGTCACCCTGGAGCAGGTCGTCGGCCAGGGCGCGCATGGTGACGGCCTCGGCGGTGCGGCGGAAGAGCGCGTACGCCTCGTAGCGGGCCCGCAGGCGTTCGTCGGTGGTGCTGTGCTGCGCGTTCGGGAAGGTCAGCAGCTTCGACTTGAGGTGGCAGACGGCCACCTGGAGGCTCTGGCCGGGGGTCGGTTCCACCCGGACGGCCAGGCCGCCGCGCCCCATCTCGCTGGTCTGGCTGTTCGGGATGCCGTCGTCCTCGACCTGGATGGCGTGCAGGTGATCCGGGAAGTCCTTGCGCTGCTGGACGTCCAGCAGCGGGAAGCGGCTGATGACGCCGACCCGGATGCCGCGGGGGTCCGGGTGGTCCGACAGGGCGGTGTGCCAGGTGCCGGGCAGTTTGGCCACCAGGTCGTCCAGCGCTTCCTGGCTGCCGACCTCCTGCACCCCGAGGAGGTCCGGACCGAGCTGGGTGATGACGCCGGCCAGGGCTTCGACCTTGGCGTCGTAGGTGGCTTGGTCCTTGGCGGCGCACTTGGTGGGGTCGGGGGTACTGCCGGCCGGCAGCGGTCGGCAGAAGTTCTCCAGGTTCCAGGTCCCGATGATCGCCATAACTGCTCCCGCTGATCGTGGCCGACGCCACCGTCGGCCGCTCCAGCCGTTTATCCCCCAGGAGGTCACGCAGCGGCGTGAGCCCGCCTCGTACCGCCGCTGTCTTTCACTCGGGTGCAGGTGCAGGCGTCGGCAGTGTGCTCAGCCCGGGCGGTCCCTGCCGGACGGCTGCGGACCGACGATCGCTCGTCTGCGGGGCCCGAAGTCGCGCAGGCCGGACTCGCCGCCCGGGTGCGCGGCGCCTGGGTCGCGTTCGCAGGACGGGAAACCCGGGCTGGGCCGCCTACGACCCACAGCGCCCCATGGCGGAGGCCCTCGACGGCTGAGCAACCGTCAGCAGCCCGCCCGGGAACGGCCTGCCGGGAGGTGGGGGCTGGCGGTGACCGCGTACGAGCGGGTCGCCGAGGTCGTCAACCCGTTGCCGACCCGCCGACTCGATGCGACAGCGGCACGCAGGCATCGCAGGCATCGCGCGAGAAGCGCACCCTTCCTGCGGCGTGCCGCCCCGCACGGTGGTTCCGGTCAGTCGGTGGCCGTCAGTGCCTCGCGTGCGGTGGTGAGGATCTCCTCGGAGAGCGGGGAGCCTTTGGTGGCCCGGGACAGGACGAGGGCGCCGAGCATGGTGCACAGCCGGGTGATGCCGTCCTGGTCCTTGGTGTCGAGCCAGTCGGCGAAGTCGCCCACTCCTTGGGTGTAGACGCGGCGGGCCTCGCTCTGTCCGCCGTCGCGGGCCATGTCGGTGGCGAGTGCGGCGGCGGGGCACCCGTCTGCCGCGCTGTCGCGGTGCTCGGCGGAGAGGTAGGCGTCGATCAGCGCCCGCTGGGCGGCGTCGCGCTGCCCGGCGTACTGATCGAGCCCGTCCTTGTGGTGCTGGGCGAGTTCGCCGAACGCGTGGGCGGTGGCCTCGTCGATGAGTGCCTCCTTGGAGGCGAACTGCTTGTAGAAGCCGCCGTGGGTCAGACCAGCCGCCTTCATGAGGTCGGCGACGCTGACGTGGGTCCCCTGTTCCCGGAACAGGCGGGAGGCGGTTTCCACGACCCGCCGGCGGTTCTCCTCCGCCTGCGCCTGTGATACGCGGCCCATCGGCCACCTCCCGATTGGATGTCGACTGGCATCTATCTTAGACCAGTGCTTAGATTGCAGTCGTAATCTAATTGGTGCGGTCGCCTGAACGCGGCCGTGGCGCTGGGAGTGGGCATGGAACTGAAGGACGCGGTAGCAGTGGTCACCGGCGCCAACCGGGGGCTCGGGCGGCATCTGGCCGCCCAGCTCGTGGAACGCGGGGCCAAGGTGTACGCGGCGGCCCGTCGCCCCGAAACGGTGGACCTTCCGGGTGCCATCGCGCTGCGGCTCGACGTGACGGACGCGGAGTCGATCCGGGCGGCGGCTCGCACCGCCTCCGACGCGACGCTGCTGGTCAACAACGCGGGCATCTCCACCGGAACGCCCCTGATGACGGGCAGCCCGGACATGGTGCGCCTGGAGATGGAGGTGAACTTCTTCGGCCCGCTCGCCGTGACGCGGGCTTTCGCCCCGGTCATCGAGGCCAACGGCGGCGGCGCCGTGCTCAACGTGCTGTCGGTCCTGTCCTGGCTGCACCCGGCCGACCTCGGCGCCTACGCCGCGGCGAAGGCCGCGGCCTGGGCGCTGACCGGCGCGGCCCGGGAGGAACTGGCGCCCCGGGGCATCGCCGTCTCGGCGCTGCACGTCGGATACATGGACACGGGCATGGCCGCGAGCGTTCCCGCCGACCAGAAGGCCGACCCCGCCGAGGTCGCCGCCCAGGCCCTGGCCGGCATCGAGCGGGGACTGCCCGAGATCCTCGCCGACGAGACCACCCGGCACGTGAAGCGGAGCCTGGCCGTATCGCCGAACGCCGCGTGAGGCGCACCCACCCGCATCGGCGTGGGGCGTCACGAACCAGCAGTTGATACCAGAAAGTACCTCGTACCGGGGCAGCCCGAAGCGAGCGGAGATCCCGTCCCTGTGCGGACGAGACAGGGAGACAGCGATGAAGGCCTACGTGATCGAGAAGTACGGTGACCAGTCCGCGGTGCGCGCCGCCGAGATGCCCGATCCGGAGCCGGGCGCCGACGACGTGCTGGTCGAGATCCACGCGGCGAGCGTCAACCCTCTGGACTTCAAGATCCGCGACGGTGCCTTCAGGCGGATCCTCCCGTACCGCCTCCCACTCGTGCTGGGCAACGACCTCGCCGGAGTGGTGGTCCAGGTCGGCTCGGCCGTCACCCGCTTCGCGGTGGGTGACGAGGTCTACGCCCGGCCCACCAAGGACCGCATCGGCACCTTCGCCGAACTCATCGCCGTCCACCAGAACGACCTGGCCCACAAGCCGGCCACCCTCACCATGGCCCAGGCCGCCTCCCTTCCCCTGGTAGCCCTCACCTCATGGCAGGCGCTGGTCGAGAGGGCACAGGTCCAGCCGGGCCAGAAAGTCCTGATCCACGCAGGCTCCGGCGGAGTGGGCACCGTCGCCCTCCAACTGGCCAGGCACTTGGGCGCACACGTGGCCACCACCGCGAGCGCGGCCAACTCCGCCCTGGTCAAGGAACTCGGAGCGGACGTCGTCATCGACTACCGCACCCAGGACTTCGAGGAGCTCCTGGACGGCTACGACGTCGTCCTGGACACCCTCGGCGGCAAGACCCTGGACAAGTCGCTGCGGGTCCTCAAGCCGGGCGGGAAGGTCATCAGCATCGCCGGGCCCCCCGACGCGGACTTCGCCCGCGAGCTCGGCGCGAACCTGGTCCTGCGGCAGGCGATGAACGCGCTCAGCTTCAAGACCCGACGCCACGCCAAGCGCCAGGGCGTGACCTACTCCTTCCTGTTCATGAAGGCCAGCGGCGACCAGCTGCGCGAACTCACCCGGCTCATCGACGCCGGAGAGGTCCGCCCCGTCGTCGACCGTGTCTTCCCCTTCGAGCAGACCCTCGAAGCCATGGAGTACGCCGAGCAGGGCCGCGCCAAGGCCGGCAAGGTCGTCATCGCGATGGCGTGAGGGCCAACCCCCGCCACACCACCGACAGGCCCCGGGCAGCGAGAGGATCCCGCCTCCCACCACCCCTCCCTTCCGCACCCCAGGAACCGATCATGAGCGCACCGCGCAGTTCCCCCGCCCCCACGCCCGCCCCGTCGTCGTACAAGGACGTGCCGACTCGTTCGGTGTCCGTGCGCGGCGTCGACTTCGCCTACCGGCAACTCGGCCCGGAAGGAGACGGCGTACCGCTGATCCTGCTCCACCACCTGAGCGCAGTCCTGGACAACTGGGACCCCCGCGTCATCGACGGACTCGCCGCCCGGCGCCGGGTGATCACCTTCGACAACCGCGGAGTCGGAGCGTCGGGCGGTTCCACCCCCGACACCATCGAAGCGATGGCCCGCGACGCGGTGCTGTTCATCCGTACCCTGGGCTTCGAGCACGTCGACCTGCTCGGCCTGTCGATGGGCGGCTTCATCGCCCAGGTCATCGCAGCCGAGGAACCGCAGCTGGTGCGCAAGGTCATCCTCGCGGGCACCGGCCCCGCCGGAGGCCCCGGCATCGACAAGGTCACCGCACTCACCCTCCGGGACATCCTGAAAGGCTTCCTGACCCGCAAGGACCCCAAGCAGTTCCTCTTCTTCACCGACACCGAACACGGCCGACGCGAAGCACACGCCTTCCTGGAACGGCTGAAGGAGCGCACGGACCGCCGCGACAAAGCCATCTCGCTGAGGTCGTTCCGCGCCCAGCTGAAGGCCATCCACCGGTGGGGCCTCCAGCCGCCGGCCGACCTGTCCCGCATCCGCCAGCCAGTCCTGGTGGCCAACGGCGAGAGCGACCGGATGGTGCCGAGCGAGAACACCCTCAACCTCGCCGCACGGCTGCCCCGGGGCGAACTCGTCCCCCTCTACCCGGACGCCGGGCACGGCGGAATCTTCCAGTTCCACGACGAGTTCGTGGCCAGGGCCCTCGCATTCCTCGAAGCACGGCCCGACGCCTGACCGCTGAGGCCACATCCCCCGCCGTCCCGGGCGCGGCCGGGACAAGGCGGGCCCGGGACGAGCCAGCCCGCCCTCGATCAGACGCCCTCCTGCCCGCCGGCAGTCCCAGCGGCATCCCCGAGAACGCCCTCGACACCGCATGCCGGATCCACCTCGCCACAAGCACGCGGACGCCCAACCGATGCCCAACCTCCCGGCGAGAACGGGCAGGCGGCACAGCCGTAAGCCGTCGGCGCAGCCGTGCCGTCGGCGCAGGGGCGGATCACAGCAGGCGCAGAGCATGCCGGGGGGCCGCGGAGCATGCGCGCAACAGCCACGGGGCTTGTGCTCGAAGCTGCTCCGCAGGGGGCCTATCCGATCCCGTGTGCGCAAAAAGTCCGCGCGTGATCATCGATGTCCGGTCGCGATACGCTCGCCGTCAGCACGATGTGGAGGAGTGACGATGGGGACGCACGAGCGGTGGACGCGGCTGCTGGAGATCCTGGGCGAGCAGGGCCGGATCGAGGTCGCGGAGGCCGCTGAGCTGCTGGGCGTGTCCCTGGCCACGGTCCGCCGTGACATGGAGGAGCTGGCCCGCCAGCAGCTGCTGACCCGTACGCGCGGCGGCGCGGTGCTGAGCGAGGTCGCGTACGACCTGCCCCTGCGGTACAAGACCGCGCGCCAGGCGGACGAGAAGCACCGGATCGCGCGTGCGGCTGCGGGCCTGGTCCGGCCCGGGTCGGTGGTCGGCCTGAACGGCGGCACCACGACGACGGAGGTCGCCCGCGAGCTGGCCACCCGGGCCGACCTCGCCGACCACGCGCACGGCACGGCGCTGACCGTCGTCACCAACGCCATCAACATCGCCCATGAGCTGGCGGTCCGGCCCTACGTGAAGACCGTGGTGACCGGAGGCGTGGCCCGGTCCAACTCCTACGAGCTGACCGGGCCGCTGGCCACCACGCTGCTCCGGGGGCTCTCGCTGGACTACGCGATCCTCGGTGTGAACGCGCTCGACCCGAAGTACGGTGCCACCGCCCACGACGAGGGCGAGGCCAGCGCCAATCGGGCGATGGCCGAGCGGGCGGAGAAGGTGATCGTGGTCGCCGACTCCACCAAGCTCGGCCAGCGGGCCTTCGCCCAGGTCTGCACCATCGGCGAGATCGCGGTCCTGGTCACCGACAAGGGCGCTCCGGACGAGCTGGTCGAGCAGCTCGGCGGCCAGGGCGTGGATGTGCGGTGCGTCTGACGGTGTGTCAGAACGTCTGCACCGAGCCGCCTCGGCGGGCCGCCCGGAGCACCCCGAGCAGGCGGGTGACCTCCGCAGCCATGGCGGAGCGTCCGGCACCGAGGTAGCGGCGGGTGTCGACGAGGCGCGGGTCGCCGGCGAGCGCCTCGCGGACGGCGGTGGTGAAGACCCGGTTGAGGTGGGTGGCGATGTTGACCTTGGTCATGCCGTGTTCCACGGCGGCGGTGAGGTGCCCGTCGGCGACACCGGAGGAGCCGTGCAGGACCAGCGGGACGGGAACGGCGGCGCGCAGGGCGCTGATCAGGTCGAAGTCGAGCGCCGCGTCGCGGGTGAGCATCGCGTGCGAGGTGCCGACGGCGACGGCGAGGGCGTCGACGCCGGTGGCGGCGGTGAAGGCGGCGCCTTCGGCCGGGTCGGTGCGGACGCCGGGGGCGTGCACGCCGTCCTTGCCGCCGACCTCGCCCAGTTCGGCCTCCACCCACACCCCGGCGGCGTGGCAGTGGGCGACCACGTCGGCGGTGGCCCGGACGTTCTCCTCGTAGGGCAGCACGGAGGCGTCGAACATGACCGAGGAGAAGCCGAGTTCGACGGCGTGGTGGACGAGGTCGGCGGAGGTGGCGTGGTCCAGGTGGACGGCGACCGGCACCCCGGCCGCCTCGGCGACGGCGAGGACGGCGGTGGCGATCGGGCCGAGTCCGCCGTGGTAGCGGACGGCGTTCTCGCTGAGCTGGAGGACCACCGGCGCCCCGGCGGCCTCGGCGCCGGCGACGATGGCCTGGGCGTGTTCGAGCTGGATGACGTTGAACGCACCGACGCCGCGCCCGTCCTTGGCGGCAGCAGTGACGATCCGGCCGGTACCGGTCAGCGGCATGGGGATTCTCCTGTGCGTGCGGGGAGGGGCTCTGCGGTCGCCTGGCCGAGCAGGCGGCGGTGGACGGCGGGGTCGAAGTCGCCGGCCAGTGGCGCGGCGACGGCGGCGGCGGACAGCGCCACGGCCCGGGTGAGCCGCTCGGGCCACGGCGTCCCGGCGACCAGGCCCAGGGCGAGCGCCGCCACCGCCGCGTCACCCGCGCCGGCGGGGTTGCCGGCGATCGCCTCCGGCGGGCGGGCGGCCCAACTCCCTTTCAGGGTGCAGGCGATGAGGCCGGCCGGACCGAGGGAGGCGACCACGGCCCGGGCGCCCGCGGCGCGCAGCGCCTCGGCACCCGCGCGGGGGTCGCCGGTGCCGCTGGCCTCGGCGAGTTCGTGGGCGTTGGGCTTGACGACGGCGGGTGCCTCGGCGAGTCCGGCGCGCAGGGCCTCGCCGGCCGTGTCGAGGACGGCGGGCACGCGGTGGGCCCGGGCCAGCCGGATCAGGACGGCGTAGGCATCGGCGGGAATGCCGCCGGGCAGGCTGCCGGAGAGCACGACGGCCTCGGCCCGGGAGACGAGTTCGCCGTACCGGTCGAGGAAGAGCGCCCACTCGGCCGCGGTGACGACCGGTCCGGGCTCCAGCAGGATGGTGGTGTCGCCGAGGTCCTCGTCGACGACGGCCACCGTGCGACGGCTCTCGCCCGCGATCGGGACCAGCCGATCGGTGATCCCGGCCTGGGCGAGATCGCGCCGCAGGGCCTCGCCGGTGGGTCCGCCGGCCAGGCCGGTGACGACGGTGTCGTGGCCGAGCGTGTGCAGGACCCGGGACACGTTGATGCCCTTGCCGCCGGCCCGCGCGGCCGTCTCCCGCACCCGGTTGCTCGCGTGGGGGCGGAGCCGGCCGAGCCGGTAGGTGACGTCGAGTGCGGCGTTGAGCGTGACGGTCAGGATCATCCGTCGGCCCCCCGCCGCGTCTGACGCGGCACCGGCGAGCGACGTCGTACGGGTGTCGCGGGCCGGCCGGCCGGGGGGAGGTCCTGGGCGAGCAGGGCGGCTCCCAGGCAGCCGGCCTGGTGCCCGAGTTCCGCCGGGACGATCCGGGGCGCTTTCTGGAAGGACAGGCGTTCGGCCAGGGCGGCCCGCAGCGGGTCGAAGTACGCGGCTCCGGCCCCGGCCAGCCCGCCTCCGATGACGATGCGCTCGGGGTCGAGGAGGGTGATCGCGGCGCTCAGGCCGTCGGCGAGTGCGTCGATCGCCTCGCGCCACACCTCGGCGGCCACCACGTCACCGGATGCGGCGCGCTGCCGGACGTCCTTGGCGCTGACGTCCTTGGCGCTGACGGCCTTGGCGCTGACGTCGGCCGCCCCGGTGGCGTCGCGGTAGCGGCGGGCGATGGCCGAGGCCGACGCGACGGTCTCCAGGCAGCCGCGGCTGCCGCACGGGCACGGCTCCCCCGCGGGCCGCACCGTCAGGTGCCCGAGCTCCCCGGCGTAGCCGTGGCTGCCGGTCAGGGCCTTTCCGTCGAGCACGATCGCCGAGGCGATACCGGTACCGACCGGGACGAACAGGAAGGAGCGGCAGCCCCGGCCCGCTCCGAGGCGGGCCTCGGCGAGCCCGCCGGCGCGGACGTCGTGCCCGAAGGCGACCGGGAGTCCGAGCGCTTCCGCCAGCCAGTCCCGAACGGGCACCCGTCGCCAGCCGAGATTGGCGGCGAACACGGACGTTCCGGACGCCTCGTCGACGATGCCCGGCACGGCGATGCCCGCCGCCCTCGGCGCGTACCGCCCGGCGAGGTCGGCGGCACAGGTCAGGACCGTGTCGAGGACGGCGTCCGGGCCGCGGTCGGCCCGGGTGAACCAGCGCTCGCTGTGGACCAGGGAGCCGTCCTCGGCCACCACACCGGCCTTGATCTGGGTCCCGCCGACATCGAGTGCGATGACCGTCATGCCGCCCCGCCCGTCCGCTCTTGCCCGACCGCGCGCTTGGTGCCCCCGCTCCGCCCGACCGCGGCCTGCGCGTCCGCGCTCCGCCTCGTCATGAGGTGGCCAGGATGATCGAGCGGGTCAGGTTGCACGGCCGGTCGGGGTCCAGGCCGCGACCGATGGCGAGTTCGACGGCGAGGCGCTGGGCGCGGACCAGGTCGGCGAGCGGGTCAAGAGGCGAGACCGAGGCGGTGGCACCGGTGGCGGTCACCTGCTCCAGCAGGCCGACCGGCGGCTCGCCGAAGAACCACACGACGCTGTCGGGCCCGGTGATGCTGATCGGGCCGTGCCGGTACTCCATGGCCGGGTAGGACTCGGTCCACGAGCCGGCGGCCTCGCGGAGCTTGAGTGCGGCCTCGTTGGCCAGGCCGACCGTCCAGCGGGTGCCGAGGAAGGTGAACTGGCGTGCTCCGGTGGCGCCTTCGGGCAGCGGGGCAAGCAGGGCACGCTCGGCCTGCTCGGGCAGATCGGCCGGGACGAGCCCGAGGCGTGCGCGCAGCAGGACCAGCGCCGTGGTGGCGAACCGGGTCTGCACGACGGACTTCTCGTCGGCGAACTCCAGGTCGATGACCGTGGTGGCGACGTCGCTGATCGGCGTGGCCGGGGCGCCGGTGACGGCCGTCGTCGGAGTGCCGACGGCCCGGGAGAGGGCGGCGAGCACTTCGGTCGTGGTGCCGGAGCGGCTGATGGCCAGGACACGGTCGTAGCGGCGCCCGACGGGGAACTCGGAGGCGGCGAAGGCCTCGGTCTCGCCCTGGCCCGAGCCCTCCCGCAGCGCGGCGTAGGCCTGGGCGATGTACAGGGACGTCCCGCACCCCAGGACGGCCACCCGTTCACCGGGCTCGGGCAGTCCGGGCGGAGCGAGTTCCAGGGCGCGCCGCCAGTGCGCGGGCTGGCTGGCTATCTCGTCGGCGACGTGGGTCACGGCGTCCTCCTGCAGCGGTGGGCAGTGCTTCGCGGCATGCGAATGATTGAAGCTGATTGATTTATAGCTTTGTGAGCATTAGTGCGCAAGAGTGAGCAGAGGAGTTGCAGGCTGCGAGCAGGGAGACATCGCCGTGCCGGTGACGGGCCGGAACGCGCCGAGTGCCCTGGTCGGGCGGTTCGCCGACCAGGGCACCGAAGTCCTGCCCGTGTGACAGGAGTTGTGACCCGACGGATCACGGCTGGTCACGGCTGGTCACGATGGAGCACGCCAGATCACAGCTGGTCACGACGGGCGGGTCGGGATCGCCGGCCGTGGTGGTGCTCGGCGCGGTCAGGCAGAGGGCGGACGTGCCGGCCTGGAGGAGCCGGACGGAGCCGTCAGCGCCCAGCGGGTCCTGGTCGACGGCGACGACCTCGGTGTTGCCGAGGATCTCGACGGAGGAGTTCAGGCGGTCCGCCTCGGCCGGGTGCGCGGCGAGGTAGGAGGGTTCGAACATTCGGGCGTCGGTGGAGATCACCAGCGGCGCGGCGAGCGCCCGGGTTCCGTTGGATGCTCGACCAGGTGGCCGGCGTCCTCAGCCGGCTACTGCTCGACCTCGGCGTGATCGACCATGCCCAGGCCTTCACGGCGACGCGGGCCACGCCAAGCCGTGGCTGGTCTTCGTCGCGGTCTTCCGCTGTCGCAGCAGGTCGAGCGGGGAGCTGGGGAGAGTTCGACGAGCTCCCCGACGGCAGCCCGAGGTCGGCACTCATGGGGAAGCCGGGCCGGTGGTCGGCAACGGTCGGGACGGGCGTGCAGCGGGTGCCGAGTTGAGTACGGGTACTCATGCCGCGGGTCGGATGGATCGGGCACGGTTCAGCCCGTGGAGGAGGTCGTGCGGGAGGAGGCCGGTGACGTCATGTTCCCGGGCCTCTCGGGGGTGGCACGCTCCGGCCCTCGCCGCAGGGCGTGACGGTCTGCGGCGGCTTTCCTACGCCGTGTGGCACTCAACTGGTCTACTCATGGGGGTTCTTGTGTCCATCGTCCGAGCAGGCGGCAGGTTGCCCCTCGTGGTCGGCGCAGTCGTAATGGCCACGGCAGTCGTCACGGGGTGTTCCTCCGGCCCGGGGTCCGTCGCCGACCAGCCGGCGGTGACCGCACACGGCAGCGCGACCTCCCCGGGTGCCGTCCCGACGACCGCCGTGCCGACGACTGCCGTGCCGACGCTGCAGACTTCCGGCGCCCCGGCGTTCGGCCCTCCCAGCAGCACGCCGACCGGTCCTCCGATTCCTGCCGGTCCGGTCCTGCGCGGCCTGATGCCGACCGCTGCCATGCTGCCCGCCGGGTGGACGATCAAGGGCGACGGCAACCTGACCGACACCGGCACGTACGTCCCGGACAGTCCGGGCACGCCGACGCTGCCGCAGGAACCGTGCAACCAGATGCGTCTCGCCGGAACCATTCTCTCGCAGGACCTCAAGGCCTCGGGCACGATGGAGGAGGTCTACGACGGGGAGAACATGGTCCAGGTCTACCTGGCCGCCTACCACCCCGGCGACGCGGCCAAGCTGCTCGACGAGATCCGGGCGTACACGGAGCGCTGCAAGTCCTTCACGGGGCGGACGATCGACGGCACGTCGGTGTCGCTGACCGCGACCCAGCAGCCCGTGCCGGGGCTCGGCGACGAGGCCCTCGACATGAAGAAGGTGCCTCAGGGCCCGTACCACAGCGAGGAGATCATCGTGACCCGGGTCGGCGACCGGCTGCTGTTCCTCAGCGGCGACGACATCCTGGGACGGCTGCCGCACCTCATGCAGCTGGCGGTGCCGCTCTCGAAGAGCGTCAGGTAGTCCCCCCACCCGGGTCCCTCCGGCACCCCGCACGGTGCCTCCGGTGCCCCGCCCGGACACCGGCTCCGGATGCCGACGGCACCGCCCTTGCCGGGCGGTGCCGTCGTGGCAGGAGCGGGGTGGCGCGCCTTACGACTGCGTCGGGATGTAGTCGTAGCAGTAGTCCATGACATGCGGGAAGACGTACGCGTTGTAGTAGTTCCACAACTCGGTGCCCGTTCGGGGTCCGACGATGCCGTCGATCGGCAGGCCGTCCGCGCGCTGGAAGTCCTCGACCGTGCTCTTCGTGTCCGGCCCGAAGTCGCCGTCCACGGCGATCCTGTGGCCGAGTCCGGCGAGGTTGAGGAACGCCTGGACGCACTTGACTGCCTGTCCGGACGACCCCGTCCGAAGGTAGGGGGCGGTCGGGGACGCCTGGGCCGTTCCGCCGAGGCCGATGACCACCGACAGCGACAACGCCAGACCGGCGGCGATCCGTGCTGCTGTTGCGCCTGTTCTCATGCCGTCACATCCGTTCTGCCGAGGGCGGGTATCAGCAGCTGGTGTTGGAGCTGATCATGATGCCGGTGAGGGTTCCGAGCGATCCGATGCTGTTCTGGTCGTGGCTCGCGTTGCTGAGGCACTCGTAGTCGTCGCTGCCGCCGTAGTTGATGCGAAGCCACACCGTGTCCTGGTTCCGCGTGTTGACGACGCTGAAGCCCGGGCCGTGGTAGGTGCTCTGGTAGTAGCTGGTGATGTCCCGGAACTGGGCCACGATCGTGCTGCTGGAGGGACCGGCGTAGATGCACACGTACGGGTAGGGGCAGCCGTCCTGGGAGTCGGCGTGCGCGCCCGTGGCGCCGACCAGCGACATGGCGAGCGTGGACACGCCGACGGCGGCGGTCGCCGCCAGCTTCTTGAGTGCGTTGTGCATGGTCTTCCTCTGCCTTGTGGGTATCCGTCCGCCGGGCTCGGCGGAACGGGGCCTCTTCCGGCCTTCGCGCAGCCGGCTGCGGATCAGCTGGTGGTCGGGATGAACGGCAGGCAAGAGCCGTTGGGCCCGGCGTACGGGTCGGTCCAGTCGACGTTCATCAGCTTGCTGCCCGTCCGCGGGCCGACGACGCCGTCCGCCTGGCTGCTGCCGAGGACGGCCTGCTGGAAGTTCCGCACGGCGGCGTCGGTCTGCGGGCCCCACTGGCTGTCCTCGCTGATGGTCGCCTCCCCGCTCAGCCGCAGGTAGTCGTTGACCAGGTGCTGCACGCACCACACCCCGGTGCCCGAGGTGGTGTGGCTGTAACCGAGGTAGGGGGCCGTGGTCGACGCCTGCGCGGTACCGGCCAGTGCGGCGGTGGAGAGCGTGAGGGCGACGGCTGCGACCAGGCCTCGGCCGATCGACTTCTTGATCATGGTGATTCCTTTCGACAGGGGTTTCGACAGGGGGACGGAATGTTCGTGCTACGCGCCGTACATGTGGTCGCTGGGCACCTGCCAGTAGCAGTAGCCGGGGCCGTTCCACGGGGTCCCGCTGAACTTCGGCTCCCCGTAGACCAGGATCTGGAAGCCCGTGGTCGGTCCGACGATGCCGTCCTGGTCGTAGCCCCAGTGCGCCTGGAACCAGCGGACCTCGGCCTCGGTCTTCGGACCCCACTGGCTGTCCTCGTCGAGCGACCAGTACGGGGCGCTCGCGCGGTACGCCGATCCGTTGTTGGCGAGGAAGTAGTTGATGCTGTGCTGCACGCACCACACACCGGCGCCGGAGGTGGCGTAGCCGGGTCCGATGTAGGACGCACCGGGGGCCGCACTCGCGCTGCCCGTCACACCCAGCACCGATGCACCGGCCATCGCCAGCGCCACGGCCCCCTTGCCGATCCTTGCCACCATGCTCATCGACTTCCTCCTGTTCAGCCGGGGCGCAGCCGGGCACCTGCGGGTAGCGGTAGCCGGTAAGCCCTCGACGTTCCGGACGGTTCCTGGTTCCGGTACGACGCCACGAGCCGCGCGAGGAAAGGGCGCGGCACGGCCGGACGGGAGCGCAGCTCGCCCCTGGCACGGCATCACTTCGGATGTGCGGGACCTTGATCACGGCCACCGCTGGGTTCGGAGCCTACCGATCGACGGCCTGACGCTCTGCTGGATTCCCGGTGGCCCGGATCCGTCTCACGCCATCTCACGCCATCTCACGCCATCTCACGCCATCTCACGCCGTCTCACCACGTGTCGCCGGGTGTCACCGGGTGTCCCAGCGCGGGGTGCCGGCGGTGATCGGATGCCTGTCTCAGGGGGGAAGCTGAGACGTCTCAATTCTGGGGCGGTCCGATATGTCGGGTGGCTGCCCCCACAGCCTGCTCAGGGCCCGCCGCCGATCCGGACAAGGCGCGCAGCGACCGTCGGCAGGCCGGTTGAACCCGTTCCGGGTGTGCCCCCGTCAGCACTGGTGAGGGACCGGCCTGTTCGCTCGGTCCCGATCGGTCTGCACGTCTCTCCTCGGGAGCAATCATGAAGCTCATCAAGGCCGTTGCCGCCTCCGTGGCCGCGCTCGCCGCGCTGTCCCTCGGCGCGGCGCCCGCCGGTGCGGCGGGCTCGGGCGCCCCCGGCGCGGGCAGCGGCACGGTCGGCAGCAGCCTGGGCGTGTGCAGCAGCCCGGTGTGGGGCGGCAACTACCTCTGCGGCGACGAGTACGGCGCCGGCACCGCGACGTACTACTTCCGTGACGGCCGCCAGGAGGTGTTCGTCATCGGCACCGACCACGCCGTGTGGACGCGTTGGACCGTCGACAAGTCCGGCAAGAAGAGCGGCTGGCTCTCCCTCGGCGGTGTCCTGGCGGGCCCGGTCGGCATCCTCGCCACGGACATGGGCTTCGGCAACTTCGAGGTCGGCGCGAAGGGCACCGACGGCCGCATCTGGAGCCGCGTCCGTGACACCAACGGCAACTGGACCGGGTGGGCCGCCGTCTGACCCCGTGCTTCACACCCGGGGTTTCGGGTCTCCAGCCCGGGGCCGGTTCGCCGGTACCGAGGAGTCCGAGCGGGTGCGCTCGGGCTCCTCGGTCGTTCGGGGCGACGGGCGGGACGGCGACGGGCGGGACGGTGATGGGTGGCCGGTGGCAGGCCGACGAGGTGCGTGAACAGGTTCAGGACGGGGTCACCGTGGCGGTGCCGGACGGACCTGGCGAGCCGGACGACGCGGGGGACGCCGGGGACGCCGGGGACGCAGGAGACGCCGAGGACGCCGAGGACGCCGGGGACGCCGGGGACGCGGGAGACGCCGGGGACGTGGACTTCGTGGGGCTGCCCGGAGCGGCGGGCGAAGGAGACGGGGACGCGGGCTTCGGCGCGACCTGGAGCCCGGTGACGTGGCCGTCCGCGGTGAGGAAGTACTGGAGTGCGGCGTAGCCGGGTGTGACCAGGATTCCCTGGGTCATCTTGGGCAGTTGGCTGGACCGGGCGAGTTCGGTGCCGTCCTGGGCCCTGCGCCACACGACCTGTTCGGTGGTGTACTTCTTGAGGCCCTGGAAGAACTTCACCGGGATGTCGGTCCCGATCAGGACGCGCTGGTCCCCGGGGCCGATGAGGGTCGTGAAGCTGAGCGTCGTCTGGTCCTGCGTCCACGCCACCGACAGCGCGCCGTTCGTCAGGTCGATCCCGGCCAGCTTGCCCGCTCCGGCGTCCATCGCGTAGACGCGGTTGTTCTCGGGGTCGACCGAGACCATCGACGGGATGAAGCTGTTCTTGCTGCCGCTGTCGGCGAAGGGCTGGACGTTCGCCACCTTGGTGGAGTCGCTCTGGGAGACGGCGACGACGCTCATCGGGGTCGGGGTCGGCTTCCCGCCGTTGGTCATCGCGACGACGTAATCGTTGATGACGGCCATGGCGGACGCGGCCGTCTGCCCGTCCTTGAGGTAGGGCACCGGCCCCCACGAGGGGTCGGGGGCGAAGGCGCTGTTCTGGTAGGTGTAGCGGTAGAGCTTGGTCGCTCCGGGCAGGTAGATCTCCTGCGTGTCGTTGAGCGTCGAGGTGGTGATGCGGCCGCCCATCATCTCGGGCAGCGTTACCTGGGAGATCACCTGGAGGCTCTTCGGGTCGATCGCCACCATGATCGAGGGCGGTACGGCCGTCGGGTCGGGGCAGTTGAGGAAGGCGCTGAAACCCTGCTCCGTGCACCCGGGTTGCCGGTTGACGGTCTTGGCGACGATGGTCCCGTCGGAGAGCGCGTCGTAGCCGTTGTACGCGGTGTCGCGCGGGGCCGACTGGCCGGTGGGAAGGGTGGTCCGGGCGAGGACCTTGCCGGTCTGCGGGTCGATCCGGGCGATGTGGTAACCGTAGATGACCACCAGGCTGCCGTCCGACAGGACGTTCAGGACGCCTGGGTAGTCCCATTCGTCGGTCGCGTGGGTGTTGATGAGCACCTGCCGCCAGACCTCGTTGAAGGTTCCGGGTTCCACCCGCGAGACGAACGAGCCGGAGGCGGCCGGGTCGTCGCCGTAGCCACCGCCGTAGACGTAGAGCTCGTCGGGGCCGCGGTCCACGATGTTGTACGGCGTGGCGTAGACCTGCTGCGAACTGTAGGCGTAGACCTGGTTGTTCGACGGGGCGCCCGCGAAGTGCGCGCACGCGTAGCGGTGTGTCCGGTTCGAGTCGTGGACCTCGAAGGCGGCGATGGTCGGATACCACGGAGCGTTGCCCTCCGCGGCCGCGCAGGACTGTTCGCCGGAGACGAGGGTGGGGTCGCCGACCAGCGGACCGCCCGCGGCCACCTCGTCGGCGGGCGGGGAACTGCCGTGCGAGTCGGCCGGGCGCGCTCCCGAGCCGGAGCCGGTGCCGGAGCTGGAACAGGCGGAGAGCCCGAGGAGCAGGGCCACGACGACGGCCGTCAGCCGGGGAAGGGGCAACCGGTGAGGCAAGCGGGGCTCCTCGGGTCGGATCACTGTGCCGGTGTGCGGCTCGTCCGGCACCGGGCCGCGGAACACGCTGGCAGA
This sequence comes from Kitasatospora sp. NPDC034035, assembly GCF_055575755.1. Classification (NCBI taxonomy): domain Bacteria; kingdom Bacillati; phylum Actinomycetota; class Actinomycetes; order Kitasatosporales; family Streptomycetaceae; genus Kitasatospora; species Kitasatospora sp. NPDC034035. Next base: position 103,061 of record NZ_JBVISA010000021.1, read on the forward strand.
GCGGTCACGGTCGGCCCGGGTGACACGCCGGGCCCCTCGCTCCTGCCACCGGGCCGGTCACCCGGGCGGACCCGCCGTCGACCGCCCGGCGGCGGGCGCCGAGCCCCCGGGAACCCCGACCGACCGGTCGCCGACGCCCGGCGCACGGCCCAGACTGACAGGGGCGCCGTCCGCGAACCTCCCTCCCGGTGGCCGCGCGGCGGATCGGCCGACAGGACAGCGTGGAGAGGTGAGCGATGAGCACGGTGGTGGAGTCGATCGACGTGGACGTGCCCGTCCGCGTCGTCTACGACCAGTGGGCGACCTTCGGGGACTTCCCGAAGTTCATGGACGGCGTGGAGGAGGTCAGGCAGCTGGACGACCGCCGTGCCCACTGGCGGACCAGGATCGCCGGGCTGTCCCGGGAGTTCGAGACCGAGGTCGTCGAGCGGGTGCCCGATGAGCGGGTCGCCTGGCGCACCACCGGCGAGAGCGTGAAGCACACCGGCACGGTCGACTTCGAGCCGCTCGGAGCAGCCCGCACCCGGGTGAGGATGACCATGGTCTTCCAGCCCACCGGCCTGGCCGAGAAGGCCGCCGACAAGCTGGGCGTGCTCGGCGTCCAGGTACGCGGCGACCTGCGCCGCTTCAAGCACTTCATCGAGGACCGCGACGCGGGGGCCGGCCCCCGGCCGTCGCCCGAGGGCGGCTGACGACCGCGAATCGGCCAGGACCAGGCCTGCCCGCCCTCAGCCTGGGCGGCCTCCGCCGCCCGGTAGACATCGAGGGCGGCGACTCGGACGTGGAAGGGCCGCCGGAAGAAGCAGCCGACCGGCTCGCCGGACATCCGGCGGTCCGAACCCAGGATCATGACCCCGTCCGCGGCCCGAAACCTGCTCGTGTACGGGACCAGCCGAACGGGTGAATCTGGCGGCGGCTCTGCGCTGCGCGACCTCCTCACCCACCATGGCGTCCGCGACCGCATCGAACCCGGCCGGGAGCCGCGCTCGAACAGGCGCTCGCCGCCTGCGCACTGGGCTCCGCCGCCGTCCGCCCCGTGATCGACCAGCTGGAGGACACGCTGGACCGCGCCCGGGAGGTGCTCGAAGTGTCCCTGTTCGCCCCGGGATCGCCCGGAGGTAATCCACTTGAACACCGCATTCGAACAGCAGCATCATCGGACGCCACCCGCCCGTAACAACTCCGTCAACTCGGCTTGAGACAAGCCACCTTGCGCTTTCTCGTCGGCCGAATCCGGCGCTTCCGCACGCCCGCGCACCGCTCCGCGTCTGGAGGATACGCCGTCTGGCACGGCCCCGAGAGCGACCTGCGGCTCGGTGACGAGGGCCTGGCCGTGCGCATGGTCCCCTTCGACGAGGTACTCGACCTCAAGGTCCCGCCTTACATGCACCACTACCTGCCGCTGCTCACCGCGGCGAACGGCCAATCCACCGGGAGGACCTCGTGACCCACCTCGACCACACCGGCCGCGCGCCCGGGACGGACCCGCTGACGCTGGTCGTCGGCGTCCACCTCGTCCTGGCCGGCGACGGCGCGGTCCTGCTCGGCCGACGCCGCAACACCAGCTACGCCAACGGCCTCTGGCACCTCCCGGCCGGGCACATGGAGCGCGGCGAGCACGTCACCCGCTCCATGACCCGCGAAGCCGAGGAGGAACTCGGCATCACCATCGCCGAGGACGACCTCGAACTCGTCCACACGCTGCACCACCTCGACGCCGACGACGGGCGCAGCCGTCTCCAGCTCTTCTTCCGCCCCGCCCGCTACGGCGGGCAGGTGCGCAACGCGGAGCCGCACAAGTGCGAGGAACTGCGGTGGTGGCCGCTCGACCGGCTGCCGGCCGACATCGTGCCGTACACCGCGCACGCCCTCGCCGAGGTCACCCGCGGCAACCCGTTGTCCACCGTCGGCTGGCCGTCATGACCGCGCCGCCCTCCCCGACGACGCCGACCGGCTGCTGCGCGGCGCGGCCGGCCCCCCGACCGTCTGAAATCCTTGTTCGCTCAACCGTCTTGGAGGTAGCACTGTGGAAAGCCTTCGCCAGGCCGTGGCCGTGATCGCCCATGACCGGGGCCGGGGCCGGATCGCGACGATCCACTACGCCGCGAACCGTTGGAGCACGACCCCGGCGTGGACGATCCCTGGCGGCAAGGTCGAGGTCGGCGAGCGCCTGGACGAGGCCGCCGCCCGTGAACTGCGGGAAGAGACCGGGTTGATCGTCGACCCGGAAGGCCTGCGGCTCGTGCACACGGTCCAGGTCCGTACCGGCTGGGACGGCAAGGGCCCGTTCCTGCTGTCGGTGTTCCTCGCCACCGCCTGGCGCGGCGAGCTGACGAACACCGAGCCGGACAAGCACCTCACCGTCACCTGGTCCCCGGCCGACACGTTGCCGCTGCCGATGTTCCCGACCTCCCACGCCGCCCTCACCCTGTACCTGTCCGGGGGGCGCGGCTTCTCCGCCCACGGCTGGGACGGCAAGCCCTTCGACCCGCGGACCCTGGTCGGCGGGTGAGAGCAGGGGGGCCGACACCGTCGGCCTCCCGACGGGTCCGCGCCGGGGCGTGTCCGGGGCAGGGCCGCCGCACTAAGGTATGAGCCCGTGACAGCGACGAGCGGGGCAGTCGTCGGGGGCCGGTACCGCCTCCACGACCTCATCGGGCAAGGCGGCATGGGCCGCGTGTGGCGGGGACGGGACGAGACCCTCGGTCGGGATGTCGCCGTGAAGGAGGTGCTCCTGCCGGAGGGCGTCGCCGACGGCCACCGCGAGCAACTCCTGCGGCGCACGCTGCGCGAGGCGCTCGCCGCCGCGCGGCTCAACCATCCGGGCATCATCACCGTCCACGACGTGGTCGAGCACGAGGGCGCGCCCGTGATCGTCATGGAGTACGTGACCGGGGCCTCCCTCGCCTCGCTGCTCGACCGGGAGGGAGCCCTGCCGGTCCGGCGGGTGGCCGAGATCGGCGCCGCGATGCTCAAGGCGCTGCAGCAGGCGCACGCGGCGGGGATCGTCCACCGCGATCTCAAGCCGGACAACGTCCTGTTGATGGACGAGCGGGTCATCCTCACCGACTTCGGCATCGCGCACATGGCTGACGCGACCACCGCGCTCACCCGCACCGGCGCCGTCATCGGCACCCCCGCCTACATGGCCCCCGAGCAGCTGGAGGGCAGGCCGCCGACCTCCGCCAACGACCTGTGGTCGCTCGGTGCGACGCTCTACGCCGCGGTGGAGGGCGAGGCGCCGTTCCACGCGGAGTCGTTCACGGCGCTCTGCATCGCCGTCGTCACCCAGCCCCCGCGCCCGACCCGGCGGGCCGGTGCGCTCGCGCCGGTGCTCGCGGGGCTGCTCACCAAGGACCCGGCGCAGCGGCTGACGGCCGAACAGGCGCTCGCGGCGCTGGAGTCGGTGGCCCGGGGCGAGGTGGCTCCGCTCGTCGCCCCGCCGACGCAGGTCGACACGTCCGGGTCGGGCGGGTTCGGGTCGGGCGGGTTCGGGCCTGGCGGGTTCGGTCCGCCCCCGGTCTACCCGGCACCCGTCCCTCCGGCGCCGGTGACGCCCACGGCACCGCTGCGGTCGGTACTCGGTCCGCACCCGCACCCGCACCAGGTACCGACCGCCGAGGGCGCCCGGGTGCCGCAGCAGCAGCCCCCGCCCTACCCGCCGGCGGTGGCACCGACCGCCGTCGGCACCGACGGCACCGGTGGCACCGACGGCACGCCCGGGACCAGCCCGGCCGTCGTCCGGTTGCTGCGCTTCATCGGCAGCATGGCGCTGCTCTGGGCCGTCGGCCTGGCGCTGCCGTGGAACGACCTGTCCTACCTGCCGCCCTCCTACTATTCGCGCGTGATCGCCGCCACGGCCGTGATCTCGCTCGTGCACGCGCTGCCCCGGCCGCGTCTCCACCCGGGGCTGGTGTGGGCCCTCTTCCTGATCTTCGACGTGGCGCTGTTCTACGCCGTCATGTACGTCGACTCCATCGGGTGGATGGGCCTGCACGGCTACAGCCCGATGCCGGGCCCGATCGTCGTGAACGCGCTGATCGTCTCCACCGGCGTCTGGCTCCTCTGGTGGAAGATCCCCGGCGCCCGCCACCCCGCGTGACGCGGCGGCGGCATGCCCGCCCGGGACGCGGCTGACGGGCCGTGCACATCGGACGGCCCGTCAGTCCGCAGCCCGTCAGGGCGCCGGGTGCCGGTCAGGGGGCCAGAGCGTCCGGGCGCCGCCAGCTCACCAGGCGGGCCCCGTCCGGCGGGGCGTCCACGAGGTCCTGCCCGAAGACCCGGTTGATCGAGCTGTCCCCGTTCAGCGAGATGTCGGCGCCGTAGACGTGCAGGGAGACCGCGCGGCCGGTGCCGCCGTTCGACACCCGGTGGATGTCCTCGTCCGGCGGCACCAGGAGCTGTACCCGGCCGGGCGAGCAGGTGGTCCGGCCGGCCGGCGCGAGCACCCGGCGGCCGGAGCGGCGGAGCCGCCACAGCCGGTACGCCTCGTCCACCTCGACGCCCTCCACCACACCCGACACGCACCAGGCGACGTGGTCGTGGATCGGGGTGGACTGCCCGGGCAGCCAGGTCAGGGCCACCACGGAGTGTGTCCGTCCGGCATGCAGTAGACGCTGCGCGTAGCCGTCGGTGTCGCCGGCGCACAGGTCGTCGGGAACGATCAGTCCGGCCCGCAGGTACTTGCGCAGGGTGTCGGCGGTGAGCTGGGCGGTCAGGACGTCCGCGGCGGCGTAGCGCGCGAGGTCGGAGAGGAACTCGTCGAGGTTGGAGCCCGGTGCCACGGTCTACCGCCCCGCCCCGGTGAGCGCGCGGACCTCGAACTCCTCGAAGCGGCGCGGGTCCGACTCCTCGTCGCGACGGCGGCGGCCGCCGGCCAGGGAGCCTAGGACCGCGGCCGCGAACCCGACCGGGATCGAGATGACGCCCGGATTCTGCAGCGGGATCGGCGCGGTGGTGGTGCAGGAGATCAGCGCCGTGGCGTTGCCGACCTGCTTGCTGGCCGCCGGCACCCCGCAGTCCTTCGCCTGGGCGGCCGTCAGTTTCACGGCGTGGACCGTACTGCTCGCGCCGCCCCAGCAGATCGGGGAGAGCAGCACCAGGCCGATCGCGCTGACCAGGCCCGCGTAGATGCCGCACTTGGCGCCGAAGGTGGTGAAGCGCCGCCAGAACAGGGTCAGCAGGATCGCCGGCAGGTTGGCCGAGGCCGCGATGGCGAAGGCCAGGGCCACCAGGAACGCCACGTTGAGGTCCCTGGCGAAGATCGACAGGGCGACCGCGACCGCGCCGATGACCACGGCGGCGACCTTCGCCGTGACCAGCTCCTGCCGCTCCGTGGCCCGGCCCTTGCGGATGACACTGGCGTACAGGTCATGGGCGAACGACGACGAGGAGGTCAGGGTGAGCCCGGCGACGACCGCCAGGATGGTGGCGAACGCGACCGCCGCGATGAAGGCGAGCATCAGGGAGCCGCCGGTGGTGCCCGCGCCGCCGCCGAGGTGCTCGGCCAGCAGGGTGGCGGCGGTGTTGCCGGAGGGGTCCTTCTCCTTGATCGTCGCCGTGCCGACCAGCGCGGCCGCGCCGAAGCCGAGCACCAGGGTCATCAGGTAGAACACCCCGATGATGCCGATCGACCAGTTCACCGACTTGCGTGCGTCACGCCCGGTCGGGACGGTGTAGAAGCGGACCAGCACGTGCGGCAGCGCCGCGGTGCCCAGCACCAGGGCGGTGCCGAGGCTGACCAGGTCGAGCTTCGACCAGCCGTCGGTCGCCCCGTACTTCAGGCCGGGCTGGAGGAAGGCGTCGCCCTTCTTGGACGCCGCCGCGGCGTCCCCGAGCAGGTGGCTGATGTTGAACCCGTACTTCGCCAGCACCCACACGGTCATCGTCGCCGCGCCGGCGATCAGCAGCACCGCCTTGACGATCTGCACCCAGGTGGTGCCCTTCATCCCGCCGACCACGACGTAGACGATCATCAGGGCGCCGACCCCGGCGATGGTCCAGATCTGCGCGGCGCTGCCCTTGACGTCGAGCAGCTGCCCCACGATCGTCGCCGCGCCGACCATCTGCGCGATCAGGTAGAAGATCGAGACCACGATGGTCGACACGCCCGCTGCGGTGCGCATCGGCCCGCTGCGCAGCCGCGCGGCCAGCACGTCGGCCATGGTGAACCGGCCGGTGTTGCGCAGCAGTTCGGCGACCAGCAGCAGCGCGACCAGCCAGGCGACCAGGAAGCCGATCGAGTAGAGGAAGCCGTCGTACCCGGAGAGCGCGATGATCCCGGCGATGCCGAGGAAGGAGGCCGCGGACAGGTAGTCGCCCGAGATCGCGATGCCGTTCTGCAGCGCGGAGAACTCGCCGCCGCCGGTGTAGAAGCCGCCGGTGCCCCGGGTGCTCCGCCGCGCCCAGAGGGTGATGACGAGGGTCACCGCCACCAGGGCGACGAACAGGCCGATCGTCAGGGCCTTGTTCGATGCCGACTGCGCCGTCGTCGCGGCGAGCGGAAGGTGCTGTGTCATGCCTGGTTCTCCGTCGGTTCCTGGTCGCCGCCGTGGCCGGCCGGGGCCGGGGCTGTCGGGTGGGACACCGCCACGCTCCGCAGGGCCGCGGCCAGCGGGTCCAGCCGCCGGGCGGCGAACCGGCCGTAGGCCAGGGCGATGCCGAAGGTCGAGACGAACTGCAGCAGTCCGAAGACCAGGGCCACGTTGACGTTCCCGACGACCTTCGTCGCCATGAGGTCGCGGGCATAGGCCGAGCAGAGCACGTACGCCAGGAACCAGAGCAGGAAGGCCGCCGTCACCGGGAACACGAACGTGCGGTAGGCGGCGCGCAGTTCGGTGAATCGCGGATCGTCGCCGATCCAGGGCGCGTCGCGGCCCGACGACACGGTGGGGTCCATCATGGGAATCCTTCTGAGCGGTGCGGAACTTGCCGATGGCCCGACCGTAGAAGTGCGCGGTAGACAAGCGATCAACGAGCGACCGGCGGCGGAAACCGGCGATCCGCGACCGGCAACCGGCAACGGCCCGGCCCACCGGGGCGGACGCGGCGAGTGCCGCCTCCGCCCCGGTGGCCGTCCGCCGGCGGGTCAGCCGGCGAGTTCCTCGCGCAGGCGGCGGGCGGCGGCGACCAGGCTGTCCAGGGACGCGCGGGTCTCCGGCCAGCCGCGGGTCTTCAGGCCGCAGTCGGGGTTGACCCACAGCCGCTCGGCCGGGATGGCGGCGAGGCCGGCCCGCAGGAGGGTGAGCGCCTCGTCGGTGCTCGGGACGCGCGGGGAGTGGATGTCCCAGACGCCGGGGCCGACCTCGCGCGGGTAGCCGGCCTCGGCGAGCTCTCCGGCGACCTCCATGTGCGAGCGGGTGGCCTCCAGGGAGATGACGTCCGCGTCGAGGTCGTCGATCGCCGTCATGATGGCGCCGAACTCGGCGTAGCACATGTGGGTGTGGACCTGGGTGTCGGCGCGGACGCCGGAGGTGGCGAGGCGGAAGGACTCGGTGGCCCAGTCGAGGTACGCCGGGCGGTCGGCGGCCCGCAGCGGGAGGGTTTCGCGCAGGGCCGGCTCGTCGACCTGGACGACGGCGGCGCCCGCGGCCTCCAGGTCGGTGACCTCGTCGCGCAGGGCGAGGGCGACCTGGCGGGCGGTGTCGGCGAGCGGCTGGTCGTCGCGGACGAAGGACCAGGCGAGCATGGTGACCGGGCCGGTGAGCATGCCCTTGACCGGGCGGGCGGTCAGGCCCTGCGCGTAGCGGAACCAGTCGACGGTCATCGGGCGCGGGCGGGAGATGTCCCCCGCGAGGACCGGGGGCCGCACGTAGCGGGTGCCGTAGGACTGCACCCAGCCGTGCCGGGTGGCCAGGTAGCCGGTGAGCTGCTCGGCGAAGTACTGGACCATGTCGTTGCGTTCGGGCTCGCCGTGCACCAGGACGTCCAGTCCGGCCTTCTCCTGGTAGGCGATGACCTCGCGGACCTCGGCCGCCATCCGCTCGCGGTACGCGCCCGCGTCGATCCGACCGGCCGCCAAGTCGGCGCGGGCGACGCGCAGTTCGGTGGTCTGCGGGAAGGATCCGATGGTGGTGGTCGGCAGCAGCGGCAGGCCGAGCCGGGCGCGTTGGGCCGCCGCCCGGACGGGGTAGGGCTGGGCGCGGCGGGTGTCGGCCCCGGTGACGGCGGCGACCCGGGCCCGGACCGCCGGGTCGCGGGTGATCGGGGAGGTGGCCCGGGAGGCCAGGTCGGCGCGGTTCGCGGCGAGTTCGGCGGTGATCGCACCGGCGCCCTCCCGCAGACCGCGGGCCAGCAGGGCGACCTCGGCGGCCTTCTGCCGGGCGAAGGCCAGCCATCGGGCGATCTGCGGGTCGATGTCGCGTTCGGCGGCGGCGTCGATCGGCACGTGCAGCAGGGAGCAGGACGGCGCGACGTCCACGCTGTCGGCGAGGCCGAGCAGGGTCGCCAGGGTGGCCAGCGACTTCTCCAGGTCGTTGATCCAGATGTTGCGGCCGTCGACGACTCCCGCGACCAGCCGCTTGCCGGGCAGGCCGCCGGCGGCGGCGAGGTCGTTCAGGTTGGCGGCGGCCGGGCCGGTGAAGTCCAGCGCCAGGCCCTCGACCGGGGCCTTGGCGAGCACCGGCAGGGCGTCGCCGAGGCGGTCGAAGTAGCTCGCGACCAGCAGCTTGGGCCGGTCGGCGAGGCCGCCCAGCTCGCGGTAGGTGCGGGCGGCGGCGTTGAGTTCGGCCGGGGTGCGGTCCTGGACGAGGGCGGGCTCGTCCAGTTGCACCCATTCGGCGCCCGCCGCCCGCAGGTGGGCGAGCAGTTCGGCGTAGACGGGCAGCAGCCGGTCCAGCAGGGTGATCGGCTGGAAGTCCTCGGCCACCCCGGGAGCGGGCTTGGCGAGCAGCAGGTAGGTCACCGGACCGACCAGCACCGGCCTGGCGGCGTGGCCGAGGACGAGGGCCTCGCGCAGCTCGGCGACCGCCTTGGCCGGGTTCGCGGCGAAGACCGTGTCGGAGCCCAACTCCGGTACGAGATAGTGGTAGTTGGTGTCGAACCACTTGGTCATCTCCAGCGGCGCCACCTCCTGGGTGCCGCGTGCCATGGCGAAGTAGCCGTCCAGGGGATCGGTGTCGACCGCGGACCGGTGTCGGGCGGGGATCGCGCCGACGGCGACCGTCGTGTCCAGCACGTGGTCGTAGAGGGAGAAGTCTCCGGTCGGGACTTCCCCAACCCCGGCCTCGGCGAGCTGGGCCCAGCTCTCCCGGCGCAGGTCGGCGGCGGTGTTCAGCAGCGCCTCGGCGGTGACCGCGCCCTTCCAGTACCCCTCGATCGCCTTCTTCAGTTCCCGGTTGCGACCCTGCCGGGGGTAGCCGTACGCGGTGGCTGCGGTGGTGGTTGCGGCGCCGGTGGTGGTGGCGGTGGTGGCGACTGCGGTGGTGCTGGTGGTGGTCGCTGCGGACTTCGCTGTCAAGGGACTCTCCTTCGCGAGCCTGATTCCTCTGGTCCCCGATGACGGGACGAAGGCGCGAAGGGGTGACGAACCGGACGGGCGCCCGCACGTGGGCGCGGCTCCGTCTGGTAGGTACGCCGACCCGCCCTCGAGGTCACCGGATCTCCGCGCGCGATCGGTCGCGCGCGGGCAGTGGCAGGTCTTCGGACTCGCGGGCACAGCCGCCCTGCTTCCAGGGCGGACACCTACTGGCCGTCGCTTCCCAGACCCGTCCCGGGCCCAGTGCGTATGACGGCGGTCGTTCCCACTCACCGCTGCGGGGCAGTCCCGGATTCCCACCGGGTTCCCTCTTGCGACGCGCCTGCCTGGCGGACAGGGCGAACCAGCTGCACGGCCAGCTTAGGCGCAGGACCGCGGGAGCTGAACAGGGATTCGCTCAAATCGTCCGGATACTGGGACGGCGTCGACGCGAGGAGCGGCCGGAGGACCAGGCTTCCCCATCGCGGGAGTCGGAACATGACGGCTCGTCACGGCGGGACCCACCGACACCCACCGGCGTCGCGACCCGGCTCCGCCGGTGCGGAGCAGCCCGCCTCCGCCGGTGCGGAGCAACCCGCCTCATCCTCCGGACAATTGATGGGCAAAGCCCGGTAAAGGCTGCGAACGGCACCTTGAGGTTGTCGAACACCCGTCAGTAACCTCATGGCGGTGCCGAAGCGGCCGGGCCCGACCGTGAACGGTACGGGCCTCCGACATGCCCATGCATGTCATGGCCACACCACCCTGCTCACCCGGGGTGCGTGCCCCACCTCCCGTACAGCGCAAGCACCATGCCGGTCCACGGCCATCCGCCGTGGCCGACGAGCACCTGCACGTGATCCGTCAGCACGGGCCCGAGCCCGTCCCGGCGAGCACCCCAACTGCCGGCACCGGCCGCGCCCTCACCCCCACGGAGGGTCGACTCTTGCGCTTCCACTCCCCCAGCGGTGCGCGCCCTGCCCGGGCGCGCAGACTGCTCGCCGCCCTGCCCGCCTTCGCGCTGGCCGCCACCGGCCTGCTCGCGGCCACCGCCCCCGGCGCCGCCGCCGTCCCCGGCGGGACCGCCGGCACCGGCCCCACCACCGGTGTCACCACCAAGCACGTCTGCGCCGCCCCGACCCACCCCGGCGAAATGGCCTGCCTCGCGCTCGCCCGCACCGACCTCGTCCAGCACCTCGCCCTGGCTCCGGACATCAACCCCTCCGGCCTGGGCCCCAGCGACCTCGCCTCCGCCTACAACCTCCCGACCTCGGCCGGCGCCGGCGCCACCGTCGCCATCGTCGACGCCCAGGACGACCCCAACGCGGAGTCCGACCTCGCCACCTACCGCTCCCAGTACGGCCTGCCCGCCTGCACCACCGCCAACGGCTGCTTCAGGAAGGTCGACCAGCGCGGCGGCACCAGCTACCCGACCGCCGACAGCGGCTGGGCCGGCGAGATCTCGCTCGACGTCGACATGGTCAGCGCCGTCTGCCCCAACTGCCACATCCTGCTGGTCGAGTCCGACGACGCCAACATGAGCAACCTCGGCGCCGCCGTCAACACCGCCGTCTCGATGGGCGCCAAGTACGTCTCCAACAGCTACGGCGGCGGCGAGGACTCCACCGACCCGAGCTCCGACACCAGCTACTTCAACCACCCCGGCGTCGCCATCACCGTCTCCTCCGGTGACTCCGGCTACGGCGTCGAGTACCCGGCCGCCTCCCAGTACGTGACCGCCGTCGGCGGCACCAGCCTCAACCGCGCCTCCACCGCCCGCGGTTGGACCGAGAAGGTCTGGGGCAGCAGCTCCGGCGGCAACGGCGCCGGCTCCGGCTGCTCCGCCTACGACGCCAAGCCGAGCTGGCAGCACGACACCGGCTGCGGCAAGCGCACCGTCGCCGACGTCTCCGCCGTCGCCGACCCGGCCACCGGCGTCGCCGTCTACCAGACCTACGGCGGCTCGGGCTGGAACGTCTACGGCGGCACCAGCGCCTCCTCCCCGATCATCGCCTCCGTCTACGCCCTGGCGGGCACCCCGGCCGCCGGCACCGCCCCGGCCTCCTACCCGTACGCGCACACCGGCTCCCTGTACGACGTCACCAGCGGCGCCAACGGCAGCTGCTCCCCGTCCTACCTGTGCACCGCCGCCGCCGGCTACGACGGCCCGACCGGCCTCGGCACGCCCAACGGCACCGCCGCCTTCACCAACGGCAGCACCGGCGGCAACACCGTCACCGTGACCAACCCGGGCAGCCAGAGCACCGCCCAGGGCTCCGCCGTCAGCCTGCAGATCCACGCCACCGACTCGGCCTCCGGCCAGTCCCTCGGCTACGGCGCCACCGGCCTGCCCGCCGGCCTGAGCGTCGACGCCGCCACCGGCCTGATCACCGGCACCGCGAACACCGCCGGCACCTTCACCGTGACCGTCACCGCCACCGACGGCACCGGCGCCAGCGGCTCCACCACCTTCGGCTGGACCGTCACCGGCGCCGGCGGCGGCTGCACCCCCGCCCAGCTCCTCGGCAACCCCGGCTTCGAGACCGGCAGCGCCACCCCGTGGACGGCCAGCGCCGGCGTGATCGACAACTCCGGCAGTGAGCCCGCCCACGGCGGCAGCTGGAAGTCCTGGCTCGACGGCTACGGCTCCGCCCACACCGACACGCTCGCCCAGACCCTGGCCGTACCGGCCGGCTGCAAGGCCGCCCTCAGCTTCTACCTGCACATCGACACCGCGGAGTCGGGCAGCACCGCGTACGACAAGCTGACCGTCTCGGTCAACGGCACCACGCTGAAGACCTACTCCAACGTGGACGCCGCGGCCGGCTACCAGCAGCGCACCTTCGACCTCTCCGCCTACGCCGGCCAGAACGTCACCGTGAAGTTCACCGGCACCGAGGACAGCTCCCTCCAGACGAGCTTCGTCATCGACGACACGGCCCTCACCGTGTCCTGACCATCTCCTGACCGTACGATCCGTGGGGCTGCGGCAGCCGGCTGCCGCAGCCCCACCGCCTTCCACCCGTCGGCAGCGGCGGACCACCGGGCGGGGTGGTGCGCCTGCCGAACGGTCAGCCGCTCTGCGCGCCGGCCGTCAGCAGGCCGGCCGACTTCCGGTAGGTATCCGGGGTGTGGCCGGTCTGCCCGGCCCTCCGGCCCTCTCGCGCGCGCCGCGCGGCAGGGCCTCGGGGCGGGGGGGTCAGCTCAGGGTGCGGACTGCGGCGGCGTCGTAAGGGTGCAGGTCGGCGAAGCGGCCGGCGAGGACCTTCGCGGCCCACTGCGGGTCCTGGAGGAGGGCGCGGCCGACGGCGACCAGGTCGAACTCGTCGCGCTCCAGCCGGTCGAGCAGGTTGTCGATGCCCTGGACCGGGGCGCCCTCGCCCATGAAGGCGCGGACGAAGTCGCCGTCGAGGCCGACCGAGCCGACGGTGATGGCGGTGCGGCCGGTGAGCTTCCTGGTCCAGCCGGCCAGGTTGAGGTCGGAGCCGTCGAACTCGGGGATCCAGTAGCGGCGGGTCGAGGCGTGGAAGGCGTCGGCGCCGGCCTCCGCGAGCGGGGTGAGGATCGCTTCCAGTTCCTGCGGGGTCTCGGCGAGGCGGGCGTCGTAGTTCTCCGCCTTCCACTGCGAGTAGCGGAAGATCACCGGGAACTCGGGGGAGACGGCCTCGCGCACCGCCGCGACGACCTCGGCCGTGAACTTCGTCCGGGCGACCGGGTCGCCGCCGTAGGCGTCGGTACGGCGATTGGTGCCCGCCCACAGGAACTGGTCGAGCAGGTAGCCGTGCGCGCCGTGCAGCTCGACGCCGTCGAAGCCGATCCGTTCGGCGGCCGCGGCGGCCTCGGCGAACGCGCCGATGACGGCGTCCAGGTCGGTCCGGGTCATCGCCCGCCCGGTGCCCTCGGTGCCGTCCAGCCGGATGCCGGACGGGCCGACGGCGGGGGCGTCGGCGAACGGCGGGTCGCCCTGCTTGCGCACCATGCCGATGTGCCAGAGCTGCGGCACGATGGTGCCGCCCGCCGCGTGGACGTCCTGCGCGACGCGGGCCCACCCGGCCAGCTGTTCCTCGCCGTGGAAGCGCGGGATGTCGTCGCTCTGGCCGGCGGACTCGTGGCCGACGTACGTTCCCTCGGTGACGATCAGGCCGACGCCCGCGGCGGCGCGGCGGGCGTAGTACCCGCGCACGTCCTCGCCGGGCACGCCGCCCGGGGAGAACTGGCGCGTCATCGGCGCCATCACGATGCGGTTGGGCACGGTCAGCCCGTTGATCGTGACGGGCCGGGACAGGATCTCGGCCGCGCGGGAGGCGAAGGGGTCGGCGGCCGCAGCGGGCTCGGTGACGGTCATGGGGATTCCTCGCGGGTAAGGGGTGGTGTGCGCCGGGACGAAAACGGTTGCCCGTGCCAACCACCTCGGCGGCCCCCGCATTTCGCCGACCGCGCGAACCCCCCTGTGATCCGCGCCACTCCCCCGAGGTGGGGCGGCTTCGGCAAACCGACATCACGCATCGACGTTCAGTGGCGAGGGAGTCTCGAAGTCCCTTCGGATTTCAGGCCGGTGGGCTACGCTGTCCGGCTATGACGACCGGGACGGCCTTGCGCCGCACACGGATCGGTGACCCGGCGCTCCTCTGAGCGCCGTACGGGCCGGGGCGGGCCCGCTGTTCGATCGAGGATCCTGCGCTGCCGCGCGAGCCCCGCCTCCGTCGTGTTGACCACAGGCTCGACACATCGACCACGACAGGAGAACGCATGCCCACGAAGACGTTGCAGATTCCCACCGCGGACGGCCAGGCCGACGCTTTCGCCGCCTTCCCCGACGACGGCGAGCGGCACCCCGGGGTGCTGATGTACGCGGACGCCTTCGGCATCCGGCCCGTGCTGCGGGAGATGGCCTGCGAACTGGCCGGGCACGGGTACTACGTGCTCGTCCCCAACTACTTCTACCGGCACGGCCCGACACCGCTGCTCGACCTTCCCGAGCACATCGGGGGAGAGGCCCGGTCCGCGCTCATCGCCCAGGTGATGCCCTTGATCCAGGCGCACACCGCCGAACGCGTCCTGAGCGACGCCGACGCCTACCTCGGGTTCCTCACCGCCCAGCCCGAGGTCCGTCCCGGACCGGTCGCGGTGACCGGGTACTGCATCGGCGGCCTCCTGGCGGTGCGCACCGCCGCGGCGCACCCCGGCCAGGTGGCCGCCCTCGCCGGATTCCACGGCCCCGTGGGCGTCGCCGGGCCCGACAACCTGCACCGCCTCACCGCCGAGGTCCACTTCGGCCACGCCGAAACCGACCTGACGCCCGAGGCTCTCGGCGAGCTCAACCAGGTCCTCGATGCCGCGGGTGTCGGCTACACCTCCGAGATCTACCCCGGCACCGTCCACGGCTTCACCATGGCCGACACCGACGCCTTCAACCCCGCCGCACTGCAACGCCATTGGGAGCGCCTGCTCCCCCTCCTCGGCCGCACCCTGAAGCCGACCGCCCGGTAGGACGCTCGGCGCCGACCGGGCCAACCCCTCCCTCCCGGCTCAGGCCAAGCCGGGAGGGAGGGGCGGAGGGGCGGAGGAGCGGAGGGGCGGAGGGGCGCGGGAGACGCCGGGGGTAGCGGGCGCCCCGGGGCTCGGGTGGGACGAGCCGGGGCTGTTCAGGCCGAGTGGGAAGGCGTCTCCTTCATGCCGTCGACGATCGCGCGCGCCGTGATGGCATGGGTGAAGACGACCGTGCCGGGCGTGATCAGGTCGTGGTCGCCGGATGTGCCCTCGACCTGGACCGTGCGCTCGCCGAGGAAGGTGAACGACGCACTGTCGAAGATCCACTCGGTGCGCTGGCCGGTCTTCTCCTCGAACCGGGCCACCGCGACCCCGTGGCGGCCGACGGCGTCGACCGCGTCGTCCACCTGGACCACGCCGGGGATCTTGGCGGCGGCCCTGTAGAGCGCGGCGGAGAGCTGGGCGGACGGGTAGCTCTCGATGAGCAGATCGCCGAGGGTGGTGAACGCCTCCGCGTCCGGGCCGGGGCCGTGGCCCGCCGTCTCCGTGTAGATCTTCTTCAGCAGGGCGTCGGGGTCGGTGGGGAGGGCGGCCAGGTAGTCGTAGGACGGCGCGTTGAGGTACGGCTCGACCTTCGAGTCCAGGGAGATGCCGTCCTTGTTCTGCTGGTCGATCAGCCAACCCCGCCGGCCGTCCGGCGACGTCCAGGTCCGGCGCGTGTTCAGTGCGTCGCTGACCACCGAGCTCTTGCCGTCGACCGTCCGCACATAGCTGCCGGCGACCTTCGACTCGATGTAGACGAACTGGCCCGCCCTCGCCGGCGGGGCTGCGGTCTCCTGGGCGGCCAGCGAAATCCGGTCGAGCAGCTGGACGACCCCGTGCGCGTCGGCGGCGCCGACGGTGGTGGTCAGGGCGGGGCCGGTGCCCGAGGTGGCGGCCTGGTCCGGGCCGCCGCTCAGGCTCAGGCCGGCTCCGACCAGGACGGCGCCCGTCAGGACGCATGCCGCCACCGGCAGGAGGATCGCGCGGCGCAGGAACGGGTTGCGCGGCTTGGGGGTGCTGATTCGGGCGGGGCCGGAGACGGCGTTGTCGAGGTCTTCGTGGATCCGGGCCATCAGGCTCTCCTTGTGGAACTCGTGGCGGCCCGTCGGAAGATCCCGCGCCACGACCGGCAGGAGCCCATCGGTCTCCGGCCACTCAGCCGGGTGCGGCTGGGAGGGGCTGGCGTTCATCGGTTTCCTTCCGGTACGGGCCGGACCGCTGTCGCGCGGTCCCCAGTTATCTGTCGAGTCCGGCGGGCGGGTTCCCGTCTGTCCGCCGTCAGTTCCGCCTGTGCGAGCTTGCGCAGCCTGGTACGGGCGCGGGACAGGCGGGAGCGGACGGTCCCGAGGGGGATGCCGAGGGCCTCGGCGGCCTCGGCATACTCCAGGCCCTCCCACAGACACAGGATCAGGACCTCGCGTTCGGGACGGCGCAACGAGCCCATGGCGGCCATCGTGGCGGCGATCCGGCGCCGGTCGTCCACCCGGCCGGCCACGTCCTCGGCATGGTCGGGTATTTCCACCACCGAAGGCCCCGTCGCGGCGAGCGCTGCGGCCGCGGCGCGGTAGCGCCGGTTGCTGCGGCAGTGGTTGCGGGCGAGGTTCGTCGCGATGCCCAGCAACCACGGCCGCAGCGACCCGCCCTCGGCGGCCACCCTGCCGCGCAACCGCCAGGCCTCCATGAACGTCGCCGACATGACGTCCTCGGCGGCCGACCAGTCCGCGGTGAGACGGAAGGCGTGGTTGTAGACGGATCGGGCATGGAGGTCGAACAACTCCCCGAAGACGTTCGGGTCCCCGGCCCGTACCCGGGTTCGCATATCTGTGATCACTCCTATGGGCTGTCCGGCACCCGGGAGCGAGTTCCCGTGACCTGCGTCACCCGGTCAGTCGTGGTCGGCGGCGAAGGGTCCCTCGTCGACGAAGCGGCGCAGGAGGCGGGCGAAGTCCCGGGCGTCGGCCTGCGGCCAGGTGGCGAGCGAGTCCTCGATGCCGGCGGCGAGCCGCTGCCGGGTGGCCGCGATGACGGCGTGACCGTCATCGGTGAGGGCGAGCAGGGTGGCGCGGCCGTCGGCGGGGTCGGGGCGGCGTTGGAGCAGGCCGGCCTGTTCGAGGCGGTCGGCGCGGCGGGTGACGGTGGTGCGGTCGAGTCCGATCTCGCGGCCGAGGTCGGCGGCGCTGTACGGGCCGGTGCGGGCCAGGCCGCTGAGGACCGGGTAGGTGAGGTCGTCGACGGCCTCCCCCAGCCCCTCGGTCAGGCGGGTGTAGAGGCGGGCCCGGGTGCTGCGCCGTAGGAGCAGCCCGAGGGCGTCGGCGATGTCGTGTCCTGTCTCGTGCTTCACCCCTCCAGAATAACGTGCTTCGCACACGCTTTTCCCGTACCCCCGCCGGCCGGGCTCGCAGAGTGGCATCCGCTGCCGCAGGCGGCGGAACTCGGCGACCACGGGGTGCGCCGCACCCGCCGGCAGGACCTCGCGCTGGTCGACCACTGGCGCCGCCACCTGGAACACCCCGAGGCCTACCTGCGCCACATCATCGACTGAACCTCTCCGGGCGGTGCCGTCGTGCGCGCTCGGCGGGCGGTCGTCACCGTGAAGACGGCCGAACGGTTGGCACGCCGTGCGAATCACCTGGGCCACGACCACCCGCCCCCGGAGGCCCGGAACCCGGTGTCCACGGGGCGCGTCCTCCATGTCGGTCGGCATGCCGTAGGGTGCCGCGCCGACAGGCACGGCCGACGGCCGGGGGACGGCGGGCACGACAGGGACGGGAGCACGGGACGATGGACGACCGGACGCAGCAGGGCGACAGACCCGGCGGGAGCGGCACGCAGCCCGCCGCTCCCGCGCCCGCCCTCCTTCCACCGGCGCCCGAGGACGCGCGCGCCTGGGAACTCCCGGACTACCTCCACGGACGCGAGCTCGGCGCCGGCGCCAGCGGCCGCGTCGTGCTCGCCCACCACCGGGAGACCGGCACCCCGGTCGCGATCAAGTACCTCCACGACCGCGTCGGCACGCCCGCGCTGCGCGCCGAGGCCGAGGTCCTCGCCCGGATCGACTCCCCGCACATCACCCGGCTCTACGAGTACGTGGAGGGGGCGCAGGGCTCGGCCATCGTGATGGAGCTGGTGGACGGCATCGCCCTGCGCGACCTGCTGCGGGCGGAGGGCGCCACCACCGCGCAGGCGGCCCTGGTGGTGCTGAAGGGCTCCCTGCTGGGCCTGGCCGCCGCCCACGAGGCCGGTGTGGTGCACCGCGACTACAAGCCCGCCAACGTGCTCGTCGACGCGGCCGGCACCTCGAAGCTGGTCGACTTCGGCATCGCGGTGCCCAGCGGCGACGAGCGCGACGTCTCCGGCACCCCCGCCTACATGCCGCCCGAGCAGTGGGCGGGCCGTCCGGCGTCCCCGGCCGGGGACGTCTACGCCGCCACCGTCACGTTCTTCGAGTGCCTCACCGGTGCCCGCCCCTTCGACGGCGCCACGATCGCCGAACTCGCCGTCCAGCACGCCGAGGCACCGATCCCCGCCGACCAGGCGCCCGACCTCGTCCGGCCGCTGATCCTGGCGGGTCTGGCCAAGGATCCCGGGGCCCGCCCCGACAGCGCCGCCGCGTTCGTCCGCGAGCTGGAGGCGGTGGCGACGACCGGTTACGGGCCGGACTGGGAGGAACGGGGCCGCCTCGACCTCCTCGCCCTGCTCGCCCTGCTCGCGGCGCTGCTGCCCGGCGCCGGCGCGGCCGGCGGCGTCACCTCGCTGGCCCACACCTCCCTGGGCTCCCAGACCTCCCTGGGTTCCCGGACCGCGCTCGGCCCCCAGGGTTCCGGCTCCGTACCCGGCGCCGCCCGGGCCCAGGGCGTGCTGCGCCGGGTCCCGGCCCGCCCCGGCGTGCTCCTGCGCAACCGTGGCAAGGCCCTCACCGGGGTCGCGGCCGGCGCCCTCACCCTGGCCACGCTGGCCGGCCTGGCGGTCGCGGGGGCCACCGACGGCGGTGCCCGGACGGTCGTCGGCGCCGCCTCCCCCCAGGCGACCACCAGCCTCGGCCCGCAGCAGCCGACGGACGGCGCCTCCCCCGCCCCGAGCGACAGCGACAGCGACACGGCGAGCCCGACGGCTTCGCCCACGGCCACCCCGGGCACGCCCAGCGGCACCCCGACCGCGGCGCCGACCGCCGCGCCCACCGTCAAGGCGCCCACAGCACCGGCCACGCCGGCCCCGCCCGCCCCCGGCCTCCCGCCGACACCGTCCACCCCCGCCGTACCGGCCCCCACCACGGCCGCGCCGACCCCCGTCACCGCCCCGCCGAACCCGAGCCCGACTCCGACTCCGACGGTCGCCCCCGCCACCCTGGCGGTCGACTCTGTCAGCCTGAACTCCCTGACCTGCAGCGGCCGTTGGAGCCTGACCGCGACGGTCACGGTGACGGCCCACGGCGCCGGCAGCGGGACGCTGACGCTCAGCTGGTACCACAGCTCGGGCGGCCGCGCGGTCACCGTCGCGACCGACACCGTGGCGGTCCAGAACGGCACCGCCACCATCACCCGCGCGCACGACTTCGGCTCGGCCGACACCTTCCCCACCTGGGGCGTGCGCGTCACCACCACGCCGGCGGCGGCCAAGCCGGGCCAGACATCCGCCGAGACGGCCGCCTTCCTCTGCAACCCGCCCCGCTGACGTCCCTTCACCGCCGCCCGTACGGGCCCCCTCCCCTGCCTTCCGCCTTCCGTCTTCCGTCGTCGCCCCTGCCCCGCGCCCGTCCCCGTCCCCGTCCCGGAGAAGTCATGCCTGAGCCCCGCCCCGACTCCGCCCCCGACCCGGGCGCGGAACACACCATCGCTCTCGGCGCGCGCCCGGCCACCGGCAGCGGTGCGGACGTCGGAGTCGGCACGGGCCCGGACGCGGGCGAGACGACCGTGCGGCTGCCCCGGGAGGCCGAAGCGCGGGCCGAGGCCGAGGACGAGGAAGAGGCGGCGAACGCGACCTTCCTCGACCCCCGCGTCTGGCGCAGCACGCCGCCGAGCGGGGAAACCATCACCCTCACCGACCCCGCGCGGGCCGGAGAGAGCACCACCCCGGCCGAGGTCCAGGACGCCGAAGCAGAGCCAGCCGTCTCCGCCGCACCGCAGGAACGGCCCCTCGCCCCAGGGGAGTTGCGCCGCTTCGGTCCCGGCGTCCCCCCGCGGGCCGCCGCCGCGTGGCACGGCCGGGCGACGCCGGAGGCCGGGCCGCCGCGGCGCGCCCGCCGGGTGTGGCGGTGGCTGGCACCGCTGGTCGTCGCCCTCCTGGCCCTCGCGGCCTTCCTCTTCTGGCGCCACCTGCGCGGCCCGGCGCTGGCCGTCACCGGCGTCACCGTGACCGTCGACCCGGCGAGCCCCGGCTGCGCGGGCACCGCAGTGGCCACCGCCGTGGTGGAGTCCAACGGCGGCTCCGGCGCCCTGCGCTACCGCTGGCTGCGCAGCGACGGCACCGCCTCGGACGAGATCGTCCAGGACGTCCGCTCCGGCGCGCACCACACCGACCTGGTGCTGCACTGGAGCTTCGAGGGCCAGGGCTCACTCCAGGCCACCGCCACCCTGGAACTCCTCACCCCGACCCCCCGCACCGCCGCCGCCTCCTTCAGCTACCACTGCCCCTGAGCCCTGCCCCGAGCCCTCGGGGCTTCGGCGGTCGACGTCGGCCGGGCGTCCTCGACTATGACGGGGGCCCGCCGAACTGCCAGTTGTGCACCTCGATGTCGGCGTACCGCCCCGGGGTCAGGATGGCGCGCGCCGCGTCCGGGTCCGGCGCCCGGAGCAGCACCGCCGTGCCCAGCCAGATGGCGCCGTCGTCGGACAGCAGGGGCCCGTAGGCGATCAGCCCGTCCCGGTCGGGCGGCACCGCGAGGTCGGCGGCCTGCCCCGTGCCGAGGCCGAGCACCAGGTACCGGTTGCCACCTGTCCGACCGCCGGGAAAGTCCCACATGGTGCGTCCCAGCATGTTGCGCCACCGTCGCAGCAGCACGTCCCGATAGGCGCCGGCCTGGTAGTTCGGCTCGTCGAAGGCGAACGCGCGGGCGGCGGTGGGATCCGGCAGGTCGACGATGTGCACGCTTCCGGTGGGCGTGCCGTCGGCGGCGAGGGTCGGGCCCCGGGCGATCATCTCCTTGGCGTACCGGTCCATGTACGACCAGTGCTCTTCCAGCAGTTCGTCGCGCAGCGGCGGGGAACCGGGCCGGTCGCGGTGGTAGCAGAGAAACTCCATGCCCGAGGATCGCGTAGAAGGGGTCACCGGGTCGAGCGGGTTTCACCGCACTCGCTCGACGCTCCACCTCGGCAGGTACTCGAAGAACGCGACGGCCTCCTCCCGCCACCGGGGACGCCATCCGGCGGCTTCCGTGGCGGCCGCGTGCGCGTGGCGCCGCATGTCCGCCCGCATCCGGTCGGGGATGCCGTGGCGGTGGGCGATGTCGCGGATGGCGGCGATGGTGTCCTCGGGGCAGGCTCCGTCGCCGAGTGCGGACTCCACCAGGGCCCGTTCGGCGTCGGTGGCCGCTGCCAGGACGGCGCGGACGGTGTAGTTGCGCCGCCCCTCCCGGATGTCCGCTCCGGTGGGCTTGCCCATGGTCCCCGCGTCGCCGAAGAGGTCCAGGTAGTCGTCGCGCATCTGGCCGCAGATCCCCACCAGCCGGGCGTAGCGCCGCAGTTCCTTGTCGTGGGGGGCGGGCTGGACGCCTGCGGCGAGCAGCCCCATCTGCATCGGGGCGAGGACCGAGTAGCGGGCGGTCTTGTAGTCGGCCACGTCGTGCAGCATGTCCTCGTCCGGGTCCGCGGTGAAGTCCCGCTCCAGGTCGATGATCTGGCCGACGAAGGTGGCCGAGGCCGCGCGCGTCTGCACCTCGACCATGGCCTGTCGCACCGGCAGCGGGGCCCGGGAGTCGAGGAGGACCTGCAGGGACAGGGCGAGTGCGAGGTCGCCGGCGAGGAGGGCGAGCCCGAGCGCGGCCTGCGGCCGGTCGGGGAACTGCCCCCGGTAGGCGTAGTAGGTGGAGGGCCCGCCCCGGCGGGTGGGGCTGTCGTCGATGATGTCGTCGTGGACCAGCCCGTGGGTCTGGAGCAGTTCGATGCTCAGCGCGGCGTCGTCCAGCCCCTCCACGGGCTCGGCGGTGACCAGGCGGGCGGCCTCGAAGAGCAGGGCCACCCGCATCCGCTTGCCGCCGCGCAACGACAGGTCCCGCAGCAGAGCCAGACAGCCCGGGGTGAACCGGCTGAACGACGGAGCGTCGAAGGCGGCGGCCAGGTCCTGGAAGTACTGCTCGGACAGCGTGTTGAACCGGCGCTCGTACCCGGCGAGGCGGGCCCTGATCTGCTCGGCGGGGACGGCGGCGGTACCGGTCACGAAGGTGTCTTCCGTTCAGGCGGCGATGCGGGTCAGGCGGCGGTGCGTGCCCGCGCGGACGCGCAGGCACCACGCACCCGGCAGTGGTCGGGCACCATGCTGCCCCACCGGTGCCCCCACCGCCGCCCCCTAGGCCTGGGCCAGGCTCCTGGGCCGGATGTCGGTCCAGGTGGTCTCGATGTGGTCGACGCAGTCCTGCCGCCCGGCCGGGCCGAAGGTCTGCTGCCAGCCGGCGGGGGCCGGGGCGAAGGCCGGCCACAGGGAGTGCCGGCCCTCGTCGTTGACCAGGACCAGGTAGTCGGCGTCGGGGTCGTCGAAGGGGTTCGTCATCGGGTCGTCCTCTCTGATGGGTGGGGACGGCGCGGTCACCGGCCGCGCAGTTCCAGGGTGCAGCACTTGACGCTGCCGCCGGCCTTGAGGAGTTCGGTGAGGTCCACGCCGATCGGCTCGAAGCCGCGCAGGCGCAGTTCGCCGATCAGGTGGGTGGCCGATTCGGGCAGCAGGACGTGGCGGCCGTCGGAGAGCGCGTTGAGGCCGAAGACGGCGGCGTCCTCGTCGGTGGCCAGGATGGCGTCCGGGAAGAGTTCGCGCAGCACCGCGCGGCTGCCCGGGGTGAAGGCCGCCGGGTAGTACATGACCTCGTCGTCGGAGAGGACGGCGAGGGCCGTGTCCAGGTGGTAGAACTCCGGGTCGACCAGGGTCAGGCTCGTCACCGGGACGCCGAAGAACTCCTGGGCCTCGGCGTGCGACCGCTGGTCGGTGCGGAAGCCGGTGCCGGCCAGCAGGCGGCGGCCGGCCAGCAGGTAGTCGCCCTCGCCCTCGTTGATGTGCTCGGGCCACAGGAGGTCGGAGTAGCCCTGGTCGCGGAACCAGGAGAGGTAGGCCGGGCCCTCGGCCGTGCGCTCGGCGTGGCGGAAGCGCGCGCCCAGGACCTTCCCGTCGATCACGGTGGCGCCGTTGGCCGCGAAGACCATGTCGGGCAGGCCGGGCAGCGGGTCGATCTCCTCGACGGTGTGGCCGAGTTCGCGGTAGAGGTCGCGCAGCCCGGTCCACTGGGCGAGCGCGCGCTCGCCGTCGACCGGCTTCTCCGGGTGCATCCAGGGGTTGATGGAGTAGCTGACGCCGAAGTGGCTGGGCCGGCACATCAGGAAGCGTCGCGGGCTCGCGGTGCGGACCGGCGGCCGCTCGCGCGGGCCCGGTCGGGCGGTGTCCGTCATGGACGTGGTTCTCCTTGGTCTGCGCGGTGCCCGGGGGAAGGCCGGGTCCGGGTCGGTCGGGGGTGTCCCCGTTTCAGTCGATGAGCCGCCGGCGCATCCCGCGGACGGCCAGGTACCAGGCGAGGGCGGCGAAGCCGGCCAGCACGGCCCCGTGCAGCGCGTCGGCCGCCCCGAGCGTCCCGAAGGCGGCGTGCCGGACCGTCTGCATGCAGTGGTAGATCGGGTTGACGGCGGCGACGGCGTGGACCCAGCCGGGCAGGCCGTCCAGCGGGAAGAACACGCCGGCGGCCATCACCAGCGGGGTCAGCACGCCGGAGACCACGAGCCGCAGCCAGTCGATGGCCGGCACCAGGCAGGACACCCACATGCCGAGCAGGGCGAAGGCGAAGCCGGAGACGAGCGCCACCAGCGGTACGAGCAGCAGTTCCGGCGTCGGCGGGAGGCCGATGGCGAGGGTGACCAGCAGCGGCGTGGTGCCGTACACGGAGGACTTGACGGCGATCCAGGAGGCCTCGGCGGTGACCAGTTCCCAGACGTCGACGGGCTGGCAGAGGACGGCGTCGTAGATCTTCTGGTACTTGCGGCGGTTGAAGCTCTCGAACATCCCGGCGAAGGCCGAGGCGAAGAGCACCGAGGTGACGACCATGCCGACGCCGACGAACTGCGGGTACGGGTGGCCCTGGACGGAGTCGATCAGCCGGCTGAAGCCAAGACCGAAGCCGGTCATGTAGACCAGCGGCTCGATCAGCGAGCCGAAGGTGACGGCGGGCCAGTAGCGGCGGAAGAGCAGCAGTTCGCGCAGCCAGACCGCGCGCATGGTCGGCCACAGGGCCGGCGGGCGGCCGGGTTCGGCGGCGGGGCCGGCCTGTTCCCGGGTTCGGGGCGTGGGCGTCGCCGTGGTCATCGGGTGTCCTCTTCTCTGGGGGTCGGCGGGCCGGCCCCCGCCGGTGGCCGGTGCGCGCCCCGCCGGCCGGGCCCGTCGGGGGCGGCCGGCCGGCGGGGCGCGGCGGCGGGGGCGGTTGTCAGCCGAACAGTTCGCCGGTCAGGGCGACGAAGACGTCCTCCAGGGAGGTCGGGCGCAGCACGTCCGGCGGCCCGAGGCGCTCGTGCAGGTGCGCGGAGATGGTCTCGGCCCGCAGGACGGAGACGGCCGGCCCGGTGCGGCGGCTGGGCAGCCCGGCCCGGGCGGCTTCGGCCTCGACCAGTTCGCGCCGGGCCGCGTCGCCCCGGTACTCGGCGGCCTGGGCGCCCGCGTGCGCGCGCAGCAGTTCCGCGGGGGTGCCCCGGGCGATCAGCCGGCCGCCGAACACCACGGCGACCTCGTCGGCGAGCCGCTCGGCCTCCTCGATGTAGTGCGTCGACATCACCACGGTGGTGCCGCTCTCGCGCATCCCGTCGATGACATCCCACAGGTCCTGGCGGATCTGCGGGTCGAGGCCGACGGTGGGCTCGTCCATGAGCAGCAGCCGCGGGTTGTTGACGATGCCCCGGGCGAGCAGGACCCGGCGGCGCATGCCGCCGGAGAGCGCGTCGGCCCGGGTGTCGGCGCGGTCGGTGAGGCGGACCGCGGCCAGGGCGCGGTCGACGGCGTCACGATACCCGGCGCGCGGCAGGGCCGTGAAGCGGACGAAGACGTCGAGGTTCTGCCGGACCGTCAGTTCGGGGTCGATATTGTCGTGCTGCGGCACGACGCCGACCAGGGAGCGGGCCCGGCGGGAGTCGTCCGGCATCCGGTGCCCGAAGACCTCCACCGTGCCCGAGTCCGCCCGGGTCTGTCCGGTGAGCATCCGCATGGTGGTGGACTTGCCGGCGCCGTTGGGCCCGAGCAGGCCCAGGAACATGCCGGCCGGCACCTCCAGGTCCAGGCCGCCCACCGCCGTGGTGGCGCCGAAGGTCTTGACCGCACTGCTGATTCGGACGGCAGGGGTGTCCACGCGGGCCGCTCCTTTCGGGAAGGCTCTGGGAAGTGACCGGGGCAGTCGCGCGAGTCGCCGCCCCGGTGGGCCGGCATCCTCCGGCCCCGGGAATTCGGGCCCGTTCCGGGCGGGCCGGAGCGCATTTCGGGTCGACCCGATTCTGAACAACGG
Organism: Kitasatospora sp. NPDC034035; assembly: GCF_055575755.1. Classification (NCBI taxonomy): domain Bacteria; kingdom Bacillati; phylum Actinomycetota; class Actinomycetes; order Kitasatosporales; family Streptomycetaceae; genus Kitasatospora; species Kitasatospora sp. NPDC034035. Next base: position 128,722 of record NZ_JBVISA010000021.1, read on the forward strand.
CCTCCGGGGCGTGGCCGGTTCACATCCGATCGAACACCTGGCGCACACTCATCTAACCGCAGAATCGGGCTTGTCAGGAACCCGCTCGAGAGGGTTCCCATGTCCATGACCCGGTGTGTATGTTGACGGAAGATCAACGCCGCCGGATCCGTTTTCACGTGGCTCATCCGGGGGGAGATTCGACTCAATCACCCGCTGCACACCCGATTTTCGACATCGGTGCGCAGCGGTGTCGTTCGCATGCTCCTTCCTCGGTGGTCCCCCTGCGGCAGCACTGCCTGTTGCCTGATCGAGGAGATGTGGATGCAATCCGACGAACCGTTCACCGGGAACGTCCACCTGCGGACCGCGGAAGCCGAGGACGCCGGGGCCGTCACCGAGGTCTTCCTGGCCTCGCGCGCCGCGACCATGCCGTATCTCCCCCGCCTGCACAGCGACGAGGCCACCCTGAGCTGGATCACCCACGTGGTGCTGCCGGGTTCGCGGGTCTGGCTGGCCGAGGATGCCCGCACCCGGGCCCTCCTGGGCTTCGCCTCGCTCGACGGCAACCTGCTCGACCACCTCTACCTGCGCCCCGACGCGCGCCGTCGCGGCATCGGCACGCTGCTGCTGGAAGCCGTCAAGTCGGCCGGTCCGCAGGAGCTTTCGCTGCACGTCTTCCAGAAGAACACCGAGGCCCGCGCCTTCTACGAGCGGCACGGCTTCGTCGTGGTGGACACCGACGACGGCAGCCGCAACGAGGAGAACGAGCCCGACATGACCTACCGCTGGACCGCGTGACGCCCGCCCGCACCGAGCGGTAGTACCCCGCCGAGGGACGTCGGCGGCCCCCAACGGCCAAGAGCCACCGGAAAACCACCATCCGGCCCGCCCCGCCCACCAGGCCGGCGGGCGGGTTCACCTGGAGGGATGCCCCGTGCTGGGCGAACACAGCCTGCCGGCGGAAACACCGCTCTCGTACGCGCAGTTGGCGCTCTGGTTCAACGACCGTCTCCAGGGCGGCGACGCCTCGTACAACGTTCCGGTGGCGATGCGGCTGACCGGCCCGGTCGACCCCGAGGCCCTCCGGTCCGCGCTGGCGGACGTGGTGGGGCGGCACCCGGCACTGCGCACTGTCCTCCCCGACCGGGACGGCATACCGCGCCAGCACGTGCTGCCGACGGCGGAGGTGCCGTCGATACTCACCGTGGTGCCCGCCGGCGAGGCGGAGCTGCCCGCCCTGATCGACGCCGAGTCCGGGCACGTCTTCGACCTGCGGACGGAAATCCCGCTGCGTGTAAGGCTGTTCGTGCTCGGTCCGCAGGAGCACGTGGTGCTGATGGTGCTGCACCACATCGCCGGCGACGGCTGGTCGCTGGCCCCGCTGGCCCGCGACCTGAGCACCGCTTACCTGGCCCGGACGCAGAACCGGGCCCCCCTCTGGTCCCCACTGCCCGCCACGTACACCGAGTTCGCCGTGCGCCAGCACGCTGACCTCGGTGACCTGGACGACCCGCAGAGCAGTGGCGGACGCCAACTCGCCTACTGGCGCGATGCCCTGGCCGGCCTGCCGGACTTCCTGGAACTGCCCACGGACCACCCCAGGCCCGCCGCGATGTCGCACCGGGGCGAGTACTTCCCCTGGAACCTCCCGGCCGAGCTGCACCGCGAGCTGCTGGCGCTCTCCCGTACCTGCCGGGTCAGCATGTTCATGGTGCTCCAGGCCGCGCTGGCCGTGGTGCTGACCCGCTCCGGGGCCGGGACGGACATCCCGATCGCCAGCCCGATCGCGGGCCGCACCGACGAACGCTACGACGAGGTCGTCGGGTACTTCGTCAACCCGCTGGTCCTGCGTCTGGACACCTCCGGCGACCCGACCTTCCGCCAACTGCTCAAGCGGGTCCGGCGCACCGACCTCCAGGGCTTCGCCCACCAGGAGTTCCCGTTCGAGCGGCTGATCACCGCGCTCAACCCGCGCCGCTCTCTGGCCTGGCACCCGCTGTTCCAGGTGATGCTGGCCTTCCAGAACACCCCCGAGGCGGCCCTCACACTGCCCGGCATCCACACCGAGATCGCCGAGGCGGGCCCGGGCGGCGCCAAGTTCGACCTGTCCTTCAACATCCGTGAGCTGCACGACGCCGACGGCGCCCCGGCCGGGCTCGGCTGCTTCGTCGAGTACAGCACCGACCTGTTCACCCGGGACGGCGCCGAGGCCCTGACCGCCCGCCTCGGCCGGCTGCTCGCCGCGGCCGCCGCCGACCCGGACCGGCCGATCGGCGGGTACGACCTGCTCTCCGCCGACGAGCGGCGGGACGTCCTCGACCGCGCCGCCGGGCCGGCCCTGCCCGCCGCCACCGCCACCTACCACGCCGCCTTCGAGCAGCGCGCCGCCCTGGACGGCGAGGTCACCGCCCTCGTCGCCGAGGACGGCCGGCTCACCTTCGCCGAGGTCAACGAGCGGGCCAACCGGCTCGCCCGGGAGCTCGTCCGGCGCGGGGCCGGTCCCGAGCGGTACGTCGTGCTGGCGCTGCCGCGCACCACCGACCTGCTGATCGCGCTGCTCGCCGTGCTCAAGTCCGGTGCCGCCTACATCCCGGTCAGCCCCGCCGCGCCGCGCGAGCGGCTCGCCGGGATCATCGCCGACGCCGCCCCGGTCTGCGTGCTCGCCACCGCCGCGGACGCCGCCCGGCTGCCGGACACCGCACCCGTGCTGGTCCTGGACGAGCCCGCGGTCCGGTCCGCCGTCGCCGCCCACCCCGGCGGCGACCTGACCGACGCCGACCGGACCGGTCCCACCGGCCCGCTCGACCCCGCCTACGTCATCCACACCTCCGGGTCGACCGGCGTCCCCAAGGGCGTGGTGATCCCGCACGGCGGCCTCAGCAGCCTGATGCAGCACCACCGCACCCGGATGGTCCGGCCGTCCGGCGGCCCCGGGGGCCGGCGCCTCCAGCTCGGCCTGGTCGCCTCGATCACCTTCGACACGGCCTGGGAGCCGCTGTTCTGGCTGCTGGAGGGCCACCCGCTGCACCTGCTGAGCGACGAGGTCCGGCTCGACCCGCGGGCCCTGGTCGACTACGTCCGCCGCGAGCGCCTGGACTTCCTCGACCTCACCCCGACGTACGTCCCGGCGCTCACCGCGGCCGGCCTGTTCGCCGCCGAGCAGCACCGCCCGACCGTGCTGATGCTCGGCGGCGAGGCGGTGGGCCCGGCCCTGTGGACCGAGCTTTCCGCCCTGCCGGACGTCGAGGTGTTCAACTACTACGGCCCGACCGAGTGCACCGTCGACGCGCTGGCCTGCAACCTGACGGACAGCGACACCCCGGTCATCGGCCGCCCGCTCGACAACACCCGGGCCCAGGTGCTGGACGAGCAGCTCCGCCCCGTCCCGCTCGGCGTGCCCGGCGAGCTGTACCTGTCCGGGCCGCACCTGGCCCGCGGCTACCTGCGCCGCCCCGGCCTCACCGCCGAGCGCTTCGTCGCGGACCCGTACGGGCCGCCCGGTGCCCGGATGTACCGCACCGGCGACCTCGCCCGGATGCGCCGCGACGGCCAGGTGGAGTACCTCGGCCGGGCCGACGGGCAGGTCAAGATCCGCGGCTTCCGGATCGAGCCCGGCGAGGTCGAGGCGGTGCTGCTGCGCCACCCCGCCGTCCTGCAGGCCGCCGTCCTGGCCCGCGGCGACAGCGCCGAGGAGCGCTACCTGGCCGCCTACCTGGTGACCGAGGACGGCAGCGCCCCCGACCTCGCCGAGGTGCGCGAGCTGCTGGCCGGCCGGCTGCCCGACTACATGATCCCGGCGGCGTACGCCGTGCTCGACCGGCTGCCGCTCAACTCCAGCGGCAAGCTGGACGGTTCAGCGCTGCCCGAGCCCGGGCTGCGGGCCGCCACCGGCCCGTCCCGAGCCCCCCGGGACGCCCGGGAGGCCGCGCTCTGCGTGCTGCTCGCCGAGGTGCTCGGCGTCGCCGAGGTCGGCCCCGACGACGACTTCTTCGCGCTCGGCGGCCACTCCCTGCTCGCCACCCGGCTGGTCAGCCGGGTGCGCACCGCGCTGGGCGCCGAACTGCCCATCCGGGCGGTCTTCGAGAGCCCCACCGCCGCGGGACTGGCCCGCCTGGTGGAGACCGGCCGATGTCGCCCGGTGCTGACCGCCGCCGCCCGCCCCGAGCGGATCCCGCTCTCGCACGCCCAGCGCCGGCTCTGGTTCCTCCAGCAGCTGGACCCGCTGAGCGACGCGTACCACATCCCGCTCGCCCTGCGCCTCACCGGCGCCCTGGACGCCGACGCGCTCGCCGCCGCGCTGCACGACTGCGCCGTCCGCCACGAGGCGCTGCGCACCGTCTTCCCCGCCGACGCGGACGGCCCCCGGCAGCTGGTCCTCGACCCGGACCGGCTCCCCCCGCTGCTGCGCCGCCCCGACCCGGCCGACGCCACCGCGGCCGGCTCCGCGCCGGTGACCGGGGACGGCCTGGCCGAGGCCCTGCGCACCGCCGCCGCCCGGCCCTTCGGCCTCGCCGCCGAGCCGCCGCTGCGCGCCGACCTGCTCGCTCTCGCGCCCGACCGGCACGTCCTGCTGCTGACGGTCCACCACATCGCTTGCGACGGCTGGTCGCTGGGCCCGCTCGCCCGCGACCTGGGCACCGCCTACCGGGCCCGGGCGGCCGGCCGCGCACCCGAGTGGACCGACCTGCCCGTCCAGTACGCCGACTACACCCGGTGGCAGCGCGAGCTGCTCGGGGACGACCAGGACCCGGGCAGCCCGGCCGCCCTTCAGTGGCAGTACTGGAGCAGGGCCCTGGACGCCCTGCCCGAGGAGATCGCGCTGCCGGTGGACCGGCGCCGCACCGCCGAGACCGGCGCGCCGGCCGGCCGCGTCCCGCTGCGGCTGGCCGGCCCGGACCACCGGGCCCTGGCGGACCTCGCCCGGGAACACGGCGCCAGCCTCTTCATGGCCGTCCAGGCCGGTCTGGCGGCGCTGCTCACCCGCCTCGGCGCCGGCACCGACATCCCCGTCGGCACCCCGATCGCCGGCCGCACCGACGAGGCCCTGGACGACCTGGTCGGCTTCTTCGTCAACACCCTGGTGCTGCGCACCGACACCGGCGGCGACCCGGGCTTCCGTGAGCTGCTGCTCCGCGTCCGGGACGCCGACCTGGCCGCCTACGCCCACCAGGACCTGCCGTTCGAGCGGATCGTCGAACTGGTCAACCCGGAGCGTTCCCCCGGCCGCCACCCGCTCTTCCAGGTCGCCCTGGTGATGGACCAGAGCGGTCCCGCCGTGGACATCCCCGGCCTGGAGACCGAGTTGCTCACCGCCGGCCCGGCACCGGCCAAGTTCGACCTCACCCTCACCCTGAGCACACCGGCCGAACCGCACGACGAGCTGATCGGCGCCATCGAGTACCGCACCGACCTGTTCGACCGGGCCACCGTCGAGGCGATCGCCGGCCACCTGGTCCGGCTGCTCGGCGCGGTGGCGGCCGACCCCGAGCAGCCGATCGGACGGCTCCCGCTGGCCTCGGAGGGCGAGCGGGCCCGGCTGCTGGCGGAGTCCCTCGGCGAGCGCAGGGACCTGGCGCCGACCACGCTGGCCGCACTCGTGCGGGAGGGGCTCGCCGCGCCGTCCGGCACCCCGGCGCTGGTCTTCGCGGGCCGGGCGCTCGGCCCCGCCGAACTGGACCGCCGGATCGAGGCGATGGCCCTGCGGCTCGCCGCCGCGGGCGTCCGCCCGGGCAGCCGGGTCGCGGTGGCCGTGCCCCGCTCGGTGGAGCTGGTGGTGACGCTGTGCGCCGTCCACCGGGCCGGCGGCGCCTACCTGCCGCTCGACCCCGGCGCCCCGGCCGACCGGCTCGCCCTCGTGCTGGCGGACGCCCGGCCGGCCGCCGTGGTCGCCGCCCCGGAGCAGTTCGCAGCCCTGAGCCCCACCGAGGGCGTGCCGTGCCTGTCGCCGGAGGACCTGCCGGCGCCCGAGGGCGCCACCCTGACCGCCCCCGGTCCCGAGGACACGGCGTACGTCATCTACACCTCCGGCTCGACCGGACGCCCCGAGGGCGTGCTCGTCCCGCACCGGGCCGTCGTCAACCGGCTGGAGTGGGGCCAGGAGGAGTACCGGCTGGCATCCGGCGACGCGGTGCTGCAGGAGACCTCGGTCGGCTACGACATCCCGGTCCCGGAACTCTGCTGGCCGCTGATGACCGGCGCCACCCTGGTGCTGGCCGAGTCCGACGGCCACCGCGACCCGGCCTGCCTGGCGGAGCTGATCCGACGCCAGAACGTGACCGTCGCCCGGTTCGTGCCGTCCGTGCTGGACGCCTTCCTGCAGGACCCGGCGGCCGCCGACTGCACCGGGCTGCGCCTGGTGGTGGCCGGCGGCGAGGCGCTGTCGGCGGCCACCGTACGCCGGTTCCGGCAGGTGCTCCCGGGCGTCCGGCTGGACCACCTGTACGGCCCCGCCGAGGCGGCCGTCGAGGTGACGGCCTGGGAGTGCGGGCCGGCCGACGAGCAGCCCCGCCCGGTGCCGATCGGGCGGCCGGTCCGGAACACCGGCGCCCACGTCCTGGACGCCGCCCTGAACCCCGTCCCGGCGGGCGTGCCCGGTGAGCTCTACGTGTCCGGCGAGCAGCTCGCGTACGGCTACCTCGGCCGCCCGGCGCTCACCGCCGAGCGCTTCGTCGCCGACCCGCACGGAGCGCCGGGCAGCCGGATGTACCGCACCGGCGACCTGGCCCGCCGCCGCCGTGACGGCGCGGTGGAGTACCTCGGCCGGGCCGACGGTCAGGTGAGGGCGCGCGGCGGACGGATCGAGCTCGGCGAGGTCGAGGAGAGCCGGGCCCGGGAACCGCGGACACCGGCCGAGCGCGCACTGGTCGCGCTCTTCGCCGAGGAGCTCGGCGTGACCGAGGTCGGGCCGGACGACGACTTCTTCCTGCGCGGCGGCCACTCGCTGCTGCTGATCCGGCTGGTCGAGCGGATCCAGACGGAGCTCGGTGTGGAGCTGCCCGTGCGGGCGATGTTCGAGGCACCGACCCCGGCCCGGCTCGCACAGTGGCTGGCGGAGCGTCGGCCGGAGGCCGCCGACGCGGCCTTCGAGCCGCTGCTGGCGCTGCGCAGCGCCGGCACCCGGGCGCCGCTGTTCTGCGTCCACCCGGTGACCGGCCACGGCCTGGGCTTCCTCGGTCTGCTGCGCGGCCTCGACCCGGCCCAGCCGGTGCACGCCTTCCAGGGCGTCGGCCCGGTCGGCGGCGGGCAGCGGCCCGCGACCCTGGACGGGCTGGCGCGGGAGTACCTGGCCCGGATCCGGGCCGTCCAGCCGCACGGCCCCTACCGTCTGCTCGGCTGGTCCTTCGGAGGGCTGGTCGCCCACCAGATCGGCGTCCTGCTGCGCGAGGCGGGCGAGGAGGTCGACCTGGTCGCGCTGCTGGACAGCCATCCGGCGACGGCGGAATCCGGCGAGGTCACCGACTCCGTCGTGGTGGCCGAGCTGCTGACGGCGATCGGCGCGTCCGACGCCGAGGTGGCCGCCGTCCGGTCGGGCCGGTGGCGGCCGAAGCCGTCGGAGCTGCTCGACCGGCTGGCCGTCGCGCTCCGCGAGACCGCGCCGCGCGACGAGGACCAGCTGGCGGTGCTCCTCGACTCCTGCCGCTACCACGCCCAGTTGATGACCGGCTGGGCACCGGGGGTGCTCGACGCCCCGCTGCTCGCCTTCACCGCGACGGCCGACCACCGGTCGGACGGGACGGTGGCCACGTGGTCGGCCCACACCACCGGGCCGGTGGTGGAGCACCCGGTCGCCGCCCGGCACCTGGACCTCACCAAAGCCGGACCGATCGACGAGATCGCCCGGGTCGTCGCCGCCGCCCTCCGCCGGGCCGACCAGGGCCGGCGATGACGGTCCGTCCGGCGCGCCGCGGACGGACCGTCGCCCGCTGTCCGGCCCCGCACCACGGGGCCGGACAGCCGGGGTCAGGCGCTCGGGGCCTCCAGGCCCGCCCGGGCCTCGGCCGCGAGTTCGGCGAGCACCTCGCCCCGCTGCCGGTGCAGGAAGAAGTGGTCGCCCGGCAGGATGCGGTGGCGGAAGCGCGCCGCCGTGGTGCAGCGCCAGCCGGTGATCCACTCCGGGCCGGCCATCAGGTCGTCCGAGCCGCCGAGCGCCAGCACCGGGCAGGGCAGCACGGTGGGCCGGATCCGCTCGTTGTACTCGGCCAGCAGCGTGACGTCCGCCCGCAGCACCGGCAGGACCATCCGCATCAGGTCCTCGAACTCCAGGACCTCGGCGGGGGTGCCGCCGAGGTCGACGAGGCGCTCCAGGAGGTCGTCATCGGTGAGGTCGTGCAGCCGGGCCACGTCCGGCGTGCCGGGCGCCCGGCCGCCGGAGACCACCAGGGACAGCGGCAGCGGCCGCCCCTCGGCGGCGAGCCGGCGGGTCGTCTCGTAGCCGATCCGCGAGCCCATGCTGTGGCCGAGGAGGATGAACGGCTCGTCGGCCGGGCGGCTCGCCAGGACGGCGAGCAGGCCGTCGACGACCTCGTCCATGGCGGTCATCGGCGGCTCGGCGAGCCGGGTGCCCCGGCCGGGGATCTCCACCGGAACGATCGTCAGGTCCGGTTGGCCGGTGTCCCGGGCCCAGGGCAGGTAGGCGCTGGCGGAGCCGCCGGCGTGCGGCAGGCAGTAGACGCGTACGGGCCCGGACCCCCCGTCCGGTTCGGCGTCACGGTGCCACGGCGTCCATCGGGTCACCTCGTCGGGCAATACGGCGGGCCATCCGGTCATCAATTATTCGCTTTCGTTCCCGGTCAATGAGAGAAGCCTGTCGACCAGGCTCCCGGGAAGACTTTATGCGCTGATTTTCAGCTGGGTCCAGCCCATCATTCGCCATTTCCCGGATATTCTCGGCCGGGCCGCGGCGGGGCTTTGCCGTGCCCGAAAACGGCCAATTCCTTGAGGAAATCCCACCCTTTCCCGGGCCATCCGACTCTGTTACGGTGCTATCCGTCCGGGCTTCTTGCGGATATTTCCGAAGTATTTCCAACGGCACGCGTGAACATCCACCGGAGAGGGCGGACGCAATGTGCGGAATAACCGGCGTATTCGTCCTGGGCGGCGGTCGCCCGGTCGACGTCGAGGCGGTCGCCGCGATGACGGCCGGTCTGGTGCACCGCGGGCCCGACGACGACGGCCACCACCTCGCGGACGGCATCGGCCTCGGCTTCCGCCGGCTCGCCCTGAACGACCTCGCCCACGGCAACCAGCCGCACCGCACCGAGGACGGCACGCTCGTCTCGGTCTGCAACGGCGAGATCTACAACCACCGCGAGCTGCGCACCGCGCTGGGCCGCCGCGGCCACCGCTTCCGCACCGAGAACGACACCGAGGTGCTGGTCCACCTCTACCGGGAGTACGGCAAGGAGCTGACCGCCCACCTGGACGGCCAGTTCGGCTTCGCCCTGCACGACGCCGCCGAGCGGCGGCTGCTGCTCGCCCGGGACCGCGCCGGGATCGTCCCGCTCTTCTACACCGTCACCGACGGCCTGCTGATCTTCGCCTCCGAGGTCAAGGCGATCCTGCGCCACCCCGCCGTCCGCGCCCGGGTCGACCTGCGCGGCCTCGACCAGGTGCTGACCCTGCCCGGGCTGGTCAGCCCGCGCACCATGTTCGAGGGCATCAGCGCGCTCCGCCCCGGGGAGCGGCTGATCGCCGACCACGCCGGGGTGCGCACCGAGCAGTACTGGGACCTCGACTTCCCGCTCGCCACCGACCTCGCCCCGGTCGGCCCCGCGGACCTCGACCGGGAGCTGGACCGGTACGCCGACAGCACCGTCGCACTGCTCGACACCGCGGTGCGCAGCCGGCTGCTCGCCGACGTGCCGATCGGCATGTACCTCAGCGGCGGCCTCGACTCCAGCCTGATCGGCGCCCTGATGTCCCGGGCCCGGCCCGGCCACGCCTGGCCCAGCTTCTCGGTCACCTTCCCCGGCCGGGACTTCGACGAGGGCCCGCACCAGCGGCTGGTCGCCGGCAAGCTCGGCACCGACCACCACGAGGTGCCGGTCGGCGAGCACCAGGTCGCCGAGCGGATCGCCGCCATGGTGCGGCACGCCGAGGCCCCCGTCCGCGAGTCGTACAACGTCTGCTCGCTCGCGCTGTCCGAGGCCGTGCGCGCCGCCGGGACGGTCGGCGCGCTCAGCGGCGAGGGCGCCGACGAGCTGTTCGGCGGCTACCCCGGCTACCGCTTCGACGCCACCGGCCTCGGCGGCAGCCGGCTCACCGGCCTGGACGCCTCCCTGGAGCGGGAGTTCCGGCACCGGATGTGGGGCGTCGACCTCGCCTACGAACAGGACCAGCTGCCCGCCCAGGAGTTCCGCCGCGAACTGTACGCCGAGGACCTGGCCCACGCGCTGGACGAGTTCTCCGTCACCAGCCAGCGCCTGGTCGACCCCGACCGGCTGGCCGGGCGCCACCCGCTGCACCAGCGCTCCTACCTCGACTACCGGCTGCGGCTCGCCGACCACCTGCTCGGCGACCACGGCGACCGGATGGCCCTGGCCAACGGCGTCGAACTGCGCTTCCCCTTCCTCGCGAACGCCGTGGTCGACCACGCCACCACGGTGCCGCCGGAGCTGATGCTCGCCCACGGCCGGGAGAAGGCCGTCCTGCGCCGGGCCGCCGAGGGGCTCGTTCCCGTCGAGGTGCTCGGCCGGCAGAAGTACGGCTTCCGCGGCCAGACCAGCAGCCACCTGCTCAGTACCGGCGCCGACTGGTTCGAGGAGCTGATCTCCCCCGCGACCGTCCGCCGCCAGGGCTACTTCGACCCGGACACCGTCGCCGCCCTGACCGCGCGCCAGCGCACCGACGGCCACCAGGTGCACGCCCACCTGGACACCGACTACCTGATGCTCGTCGCGACCTTCGCCCTCTTCGTCGAGGAGTTCGACCTGCCGTGCCTGGGATGACCCTCACCGCCGCCGCACCGTCCGCCGCCCCGGGCGCCCGCCCGGACCACCCGCTGATCGGGGTGCTGGGCGGCATGGGGCCGCTGGCCTCCACCGAACTGCTGCGCACCGTCTACCGGGCCTGCCGGCTCCACCCCGAACAGGACACCCCCCGGCTGCTGCTGTGGTCCGACCCCGCCGTGGTGGACCGCACCGAGGCCATCGGCAGCGGCGAACTCGACGTGCTGCGGCGCGCCGTGGAGACCTCGCTGCGCGGCCTGCAGGCGGCCGGCGCGGAGCGCACGGTGATCGCCTGCATCACCGCCCACCACGTGCTCGGCGACCTGCCCGCCGACCTCGCGGCGCGCTGCGTCTCCCTGGTCGACGTGGTGCACGAGGAACTGGCGGCGGCCACCGAACCGCACCTGCTGCTCTGTTCCTCCGGCACCGCCCGGGCCGGCCTGCTCACCTCCGGCCCGGCCGGCGCCCGCGCCGCCGAACGGCTGGTCGCGCTGCGCCCGGCGGACCAGGACGCGCTGCACGAGCAGATCCACCGCCTCAAGCGCGGCGAGGACCCCGCCCGCACCATCGACTTCCTGCGCGAGACCCTGCCCCGCTACGGCGTGCGGGCCTTCGTCGCCGCCTGCACCGAACTGCACCTGGTCACCAGGGCGATCGAGGACGCCGGCCTGGGCGGGGAACTGCCCTCCCTCGACCCGCTGACGGTCGTGGCCCGCCGGATCATGAACGGAGAGTTGTGAGCCACACGAGCATCCTCGACCGCTGGGCCGACCAGGTCGAGCGCCGAGCCGCCGAACCCGCCCTCGCCACCGCCGGCCGGGACTGGAGCCACAGCGACCTGGCCGAGCTGGCCACCGGTCTGCGGGCCCGGCTCGCCGAGGGCACCGGCCCCGTCCTGGTGGCCTGCGCCGACCCCGTCCCGGTGGTCGCCGCGGTCCTCGCCTGCGCCGCCACCGGCCGCGCGTTCGCCCCGGTCGACACCCGCCAGCCCGCCGCGCGCTGGACCGCCCTGCTGGCGGACCTGCGGCCGGGCACCGTGCTCGCCGACGCCGCCGGCCGCGCCGGCCTGGCCGCCGCCGGAGCGGACGAACCGCCCCTGCTGGAGGCCGAGTCCGTCACCGGCCTGCCGTGGACGGCCGACCACTGGCGCGGCCTCGGCGGCCCCGACGCCGGGTACGTGTACTTCACCTCGGGCACCACCGGCCGCCCCAAGGGCATCCGGGGCAGCTTCGAGGCCGTCGCCCACTTCCTGGACTGGGAGATCGCCGAGTTCGGTGTCGCGCCCGGCACCCGGGTCTCCATGCTCACCTCCCCCGGCTTCGACGCCTTCCTGCGCGACGCCCTCGTCCCGCTCTGCGCCGGCGGCACCGCCGTCGTCCCGGCGCCCGGCCCGATCCCGGTCGGCGCGGCCCTCGGCCACTGGCTGACCGAGCAGCGGATCGACCTGCTGCACTGCGTCCCCACCGTGTTCCGCACCCTGCGCGCCGCCGGGCTCGACACCGGCTCGCTGCCCCGGCTGCGCGCCGCCCTGCTGGCCGGCGAGCCGGTCCGCCCCGCCGACATCGCCTGGTGGCGCGGCCTGTTCGGGGCCGACAAGGAGCTGGTCAACCTCTACGGCCCGTCCGAGACCACCATGACCAAGGTCTTCCGCCGGCTCACCGCCGAGGACGCCGAGGCCGAGACCGTCCCGGCCGGCCGCCCGATGCCCGGCGTCGAGGTCAGCGTGCTGGTCGCCGGACGCCCCGTCACGGAGGCGATCGGCGAGATCGAGATCCGCACCCCGTTCCCGCTGCGCGGCTACCTGGGCGACACTCCCGGCGGCTTCGCCGGGCCGGACCGCTACCGCACCGGCGACCTCGGCCGGCTGCGCGCCGACGGCGCCCTGGAGGTCCTCGGCCGCCGCGACCAGCAGGTCAAGGTGCACGGCGCCCGGGTCGAACTCGGCGAGATCGAGGACGGGCTGCGCCGCCACGCCGGCGTCGCCGACGTCTGCGCCGCGCTGGTCGAGGAGACCGACGGCGAGCCCGTGCTGTGCGCCTACCTGGTCGCCCCGGACGTCACCGACGAGGAACTGCGCGGCTACGCCGCCGAGACCCTGCCCGCCGCCGCCCGGCCCGCCCTCTACCTGCGGCTCGCCGCCATCCCGCGCACCCTCAGCGGCAAGGCCGACCGGCGGGCGCTGCCCAGCCCCGCCGCCGCCCGGGCCGGCCACACCGGCGAACAGCCGCTGGAGGGCCTGGAGGCCGGGATCGCCGAGCTCTGGCGCGAACTGCTGCACGTGCCCGCCGTCGGCCGGCACGACGACTTCGCCCTGCTCGGCGGGGACTCGCTGGGCATCGCCCGGCTGCTGGACGGGCTGCGCACCCGCTTCGGCGTCGAGGTGCCGCTGCGGGTGTACGTCGGCGCCCCGACCGTCGCCGGGCTGGCCGCGGCCGTCGCCGCCGGCCGCGCCGGGGCCGCCGCGGACGGTGAGCCCCGATGAGCCGAGACACCTCCCTGCCGCTGCGCGCCGACCGCGGCCGCGCCCCGCTCTCCTACGCCCAGCGCTCCATCTGGCGGGCCGAGCAGGTCCTGCCCGGCACCGCCCTGCACAACGAGAGCGCCGCCTTCCACGTCAGCGGCCCGGTGGACCCGGCCGCCCTGGAGCGGGCGCTCGCCGAGACCGCCCGGCGGCACGAGATGATGCGCTGCTCCGTCGTGGCCGACGCCGCCGGCGAGCCCTGGCAGCTGTTCGCCGAGCAGGTCCGGCCCACCGTCGAGACCGTCGACCTGGCCGACGCGCCCGAGCCCGACCGCGCGCAGCGGCTCGCCGAGCTGGTCGCCCGCGCCGTGGCCGTGCCCTTCGACCTCGACCGGCCCCCGCTCATGCGGACCCACCTGTTCCGGCTGGGCGAGGACCGCTCGCTGCTGCTGTTCACCGCCCATCACATCGTGGTCGACGCCTGGGGCTTCGGCGTCTTCCTGGAGTCCCTCGCCGCCCGCTACGCCGCCGCGCCCGGCACCGCCGAGGCCCCGGCCGGCGGCCCCGACTTCGGCGACTACGCCGCCTGGCAGCGCGCCGGGGCGGGCGACGGCGGCGGGCTCGACCACTGGACGTCCCGGCTCGCCGGGGAACTGCCCACCGCCGACCTGCCCGCCGACCCCGGCCGGGGTGGCGACCCGGTCGCCGGGGCGCTGCACCACTTCACCGTCCCCGCCGAACTGGCGGCCCGGCTCAGCGCCTTCGGCCGGGCCGAACTCGCCAGCCTGTCCACGGTGCTGCTCACCGCCTTCTGCGCCACCGCCGCCCGCTGGACCGGCCAGCACGACCTGGTGGTCGGCATGCCGGTGGCGACCCGCAACCGGACCGCCCTGGCCGGCGTGGTCGGCCCGCTGCTCAACATCGTGGCCCACCGCGGCGACCTCGGCGGCGAGCCCGGCTTCCGGCAGGCCCTGGCCCGCACCCGCCGGCAGCTGAAGGCCGACCTCCGGCACCGGGACACCCCGTTCGACCTGGTGGTGGAGCGCCTCGGCCGCGCCGCCGGCGGGCGGACCCCGCTGTTCCAGCTGATGTACTCCTTCCACAGCGGCCCCACCACCACCCTGGAGCTGCCCGGCGTCCGGACCACCCCCGCGCCCTCGCACAGCGGCACCGCCAAGTACGACCTGACCTTCTTCCTCCGGCCACGCCCCTCGGGCGCGCTGGACGCCACCCTGGAGTACCGCACCGCGCTGCTCGCCCCCGAGACGGCCGCCGACTTCGCGGACTCGCTGCTGTGCCTGCTGGAAGCCGCCGTGGACGACCCGGACCGGCCGCTGACCGAGCTGCCGGTGCTCTCCGAGCACCGCCGCCACCAGGTCCTGACCGACTTCAACCGGGCGCCCGACGGCGCACGCGGCTGGGCCACTGTCCCCGAGGCGCTGGCCGGGCTCGCCCGGCGGGACGGCGCCGCACCGGCCGTCGAGTCCCCCGGCACCGCCTACACCCGGGCCGGCGCCGACGCGGCCGCCGACCGGGTCGCCCACCGGCTGACCACCCGGCACGGCGTGCTGCCCGGCGACCGGGTGGCCCTGCGGGTGGACCGTGCCGCCGCACTGGTGCCGCTGATCGTCGGCATCTGGCGGGCCGGCGCCGTCCTCGTCCCCCTCGACGAGGCCATGCCCGCCGCGCGTGCCGAGCACGTGCTCACCAACAGCGGCGCCCGGCTGCTGGTCGGCGACGGCCTCCCGGGCCTGCCCGCCGCCGACCCGGCCGCGCTGCTGGCCGAGGGTGCGGAGCCGACCACCGCCCCGACGCCCGGCCCCGCGCCCGAGGACCTCGCGTACCTGATGTACACCTCGGGCTCCACCGGGCTGCCCAAGGGCGTCGCGGTGCCGCACGGCTGCGTGGCCAACCTGCTGCACAGCGTGGTCTCCGCCGAGCCGGGCCTCGGCCCCGAGGACACCCTGCTCGCCGTCACCTCGATCACCTTCGACATCTCGGTCCTGGAGCTGTTCGCCCCGCTGCTGGCCGGTGGCCGGGTCGTGGTCGCCCCGCGCGCGAGCGTCCGGGACGCCGAGGCGCTCGGCGCCCTGTTGGAGAGCAGCGGCGCCACCGCGATGCAGGCCACCCCCTCGCTCTGGCGCGGACTGCTGGACGGCGGCTGGCCGGGCCGGCCCGAACTGCGGGCGCTGTGCGGCGGCGAGGCCCTGGACGGCGACCTCGCCGAACGGCTGCTGACCCGCTGCGCGGAGCTGTGGAACCTGTACGGGCCCACTGAGACCACCATCTGGTCCACCGTCGGACGGGTGCGCTCCGGCGAGCCCGTCACGGTCGGCCGCCCGGTCGCCGACACGGTCTGCTACGTCCTCGACCGGCGGCTGCGGCCGGTGCCGCGCGGCGCCGTCGGCGAACTGGTGATCGGCGGGGCCGGCGTGAGCGCCGGGTACCGCAACCGCCCCGAGCTCACCGCCGCCGCCTTCGTGCCCGACCCGGTCGACCCGGCCGGCGGCACCGTCTACCGCACCGGCGACCTGGCCCGGCACCTCCCGGACGGCCGGATCCTGGTACTCGGCCGGGCCGACCAGCAGGTCAAGATCCTCGGTCACCGGATCGAGGTCGGCGAGGTGGAAGCCCTGCTGGGCGCCCACCCCGCGGTCCGGCAGGCGGCCGTGGTGGTGGACCGGCAGCAGCCGGCCGGCCCCCGGCTGGTCGCCTTCGTCACCGCCCGCGCCGAGGACGACGCCCTGCCCGAGGACGACGCGCTGCCCGGGGACGACGCCCTGCCCGAGTCGCTGCGCCGTCACCTGCGCGAGCGGCTGCCCGCGGCCGCCGTGCCCGGCACGATCGCCGTGCTGCCCGCACTGCCGCTGAACACCAGCGGCAAGGTCGACCGGCCCGAACTGCTGCGCCGGGTCGGCGAGTTCGCCGCCGCGCGGCGGACCGAGCCGGTCAGCGAGGCCGAGCGGGCCGCCGTCGCGCTCTGGGCCGAGGTGCTGGGCCTGCCCGCCGAACGGGTCGGCACCACCGACGACTTCTTCGCCGCGGGCGGCAACTCCATCGCCGCCACCCGGCTGCTCGGCCGGGTCCGGGCCCGGTTCGGCGGCGCGCCCTCGCTCGCCGAGTTCTACACCGACCCCACGCCGGCCGCGCTGGCCCGCACCCGGCCGGCCACGCCCGGCCCGGCCGCCCGCACCGCCGGGTCCGCGCCCGACACCGTCCCGATGACCGACCAGCAGCGCCAGCTGTGGCTGCTGCACCGGCTCGACCCGGACTCGCCCGCCTACCACCTGCCGGCCGCGCTGGAGCTGACCGGCCCGGTGGACCGGGACGCCCTGCAGGGCGCCTTCGCCGACCTGGTGGCGCGCCACCCGGTGCTGGCCGCCCGCTGCGAACTGCGGGAGGAGGGCCCGGTCCTGCTGCTCGCGCCGACCGCCGTACCGGCCCTCGCGGTGCTGGACGCGACGCCCGGGGAGGTGCCCGCGCTCGCCCGCGCCGAGGCGGTCCGGCCCTTCGACCTGGCCGCCGGGCCGCTGCTGCGGCTCACCCTGGTCCGCATCGGCCCCGAGCGCTCGGTGCTGCTGTGCACCGCGCACCACCTCGCCGTGGACGGCTGGTCCATCGGGGTGGCCGTGCGCGAGCTGGCCGCGCTCTACGCCGCGCGCCTCGGCCTGGCCGAGCCGCCGGCCGCGCTGGAGCCGGGCTTCGCCGACCACGCGGCCGGCCTCGCCGCCGCGCAGGCCGTGACGGACCGTCAGGCGCAGCTGGACTACTGGCTGGAGCGGCTCGACGGGCACCCCGGGGTGCTGGACCTGCCCACCGACGTACCCGCCCTGACCCGGCCGGTCGGCTCCGGCGAGACCCTGCCGGTCGCGCTGGCACCGGAGCTGACGGCCGCACTGCGCGAGGGCGCGGCGCGCCTGCGCACCACGCCGTTCACCGTGCTGCTCTCGGTGTACGCGGCCCTGCTGGGCCGCTACGCGGGCAGCGACGACGTGGTCGTCGGCGTCCCGGTGGCCAACCGGGACCGGCCCGAACTGGAGCCGCTGGTCGGCTCCCTGGTGAACACCCTGCCGGTGCGGGTGGACCTGTCCGGCGTACCGTCCTTCGCCGAACTGGTAGCCCGCACCGGGCGGGCGCTGGCGGCCGACCTGGGCCGTCCGCTGGTCGCCTTCGACCGGCTGGTGGCCGGCCTCGGCCTGCCCCGCGAACCGGGCCGGCCCACCCTGGCGCAGGCCTCGCTGGTGTTCCAGGACGCGCCGCCGGCCGGACTCCGGCTGGGCGAGGCCACCGGCGTGCTGCGGCAACTGCCCACCGGCACCGCCAAGTACGACCTCACGCTGGCCCTGGACGAGCACCCCGACCGGATCGACGGCGGCCTGGAGTACGCCGCGGACCGCTTCGGCCCGGACTTCGCCGCCCGGTTCGCCCGGCACCTCGACGCCCTACTGCGAGCCGCGCTGGCCGCGCCCGACGCCCCGCTGGACGCGGTCGAGCTCGCCGACCCGGCCCTGCCCTCCCCCGTACCGGCCCGCCCGGCCGGCCGGGTGCGCGCCGGGCACGCCCGGTCGGTGACCGAGCTGTTCCGGGCCCGGGCGGCCGCCCACCCGGACGCGCCCGCGATCCGCGCCTACGGCCTGACGGTGGACTACCGGCAGCTGGACGCCTGGAGCGACGCCGTCGCGACCCGGCTGCTGGCGCACGGCGCCGGACCCGGCCGGTTCGTCTCGGTGCTGCTGCCCGCCGGCCCGGTGCAGACCGCCGCGATCCTCGGCGTCGCCAAGACCGGCGCCGCCTTCGCGGTGCTCGACCCGGCCGACCCGGACGCCCGGCTGACGACCCTGCTGGCCGACGCCGAACCGGTCTGCCTGCTGGCCGCCGAGGCGGCCCTGGCCCGCCACCCCGGGCTGCGCGCGGAGGACGGGGGCTTCGCCGGCGTCCCGGTCGAGACCCTCGACCCGTGCCCGCCGGACGCCGCGACCCCCGCCGGCCCCGCCCCGGCCGCCTCCCCCGCGGACCCCGGCGACCCGCTCTGCCTGGTCTACACCTCCGGTTCCACCGGCACCCCCAAGGGCATCGCCCTGCCGCACGCGGCGCTCGCCCAGTTCGCCGACTGGCAGCGCGAGCGCTTCGGCATCCGCCCGGACAGCCGGATCGCCCAGTGGGCGCCGTTCACGTACGACGCCGCGTACACCGAGGTGTTCGCCGCGCTCTGCTCGGGGGCGGTGCTCTGCCTGCCGCCGGACGGGCTGCGCCGCGACCCGCTGGCGGTGGCCGAGTGGCTGCGGGCCGAGCGGATCACCCAGATCCAGACCGTCCCGGCCTTCTTCCAGCTGGTCACCGAGGCACTGGACGCCACCGGCACGCAGCTGCCCGACCTGGAGCACGTGCTGATGGCCGGCGAGGTGCTCCCGGTGGCCCTGGCCGCCGCCTGGGCGCACCGCCCCGACCGGCCCCGGCTGCACAACCTGTACGGGCCCACCGAGTGCGTGCTGGCGACCCACCGGGAGCTGGCCCCGGGCGAGGAGTTCCCCAACGGGGTGCCGATCGGCCTGCCCATCCCGGGCCGCGAGGCCGTCGTCCTGGACCACCGCGGCCGGCTCTGCCCGGTCGGGGTGGTCGGCGAGATCCACCTGCGCAGCGACCTGCTGGCCGGCTCCTACCACCGCCGGCCCGAGGAGAGCGAGCGGGCCTACGTCGCCGACCCCTGGGAGGACGGCGGCCGGCTGTACCGCACCGGGGACCTCGGCCGCCGACTGCCGGACGGCGAACTGGCGTTCACCGGCCGGATCGGCAGCCAGCTGAAGATCCGCGGCAACCGGATCGAGCTGGAGGAGATCGAGGCCCTGCTGGAGCTGCACCCCGGGGTGCGCGAGGCCGCCGCCGCCGCGCACGGCGAGGGCTCGGCCCGACGGCTGGTGGGCTACGCGGTCGCCGCCCCCGGGGTCACCGGCGCCGACCTGCGGGCGCACCTGGCCGAACGGCTGCCCGCCGCGGTGGTGCCGGACACCGTGATGCTGCTGGCCGCGCTGCCCAGGACCCGCACCAACAAGCGGGACCGGGCCCGGCTGCCGCTCCCCGAGGCCGCCGCGCGGCCCGCCGACGCCACCCCGCTGGCCGGCGTCGAACAGCTCGTCGCCGACGCCTGGCAACAGCTGCTGGGCGGCGGCCCGGTGGGCCGGCACACCAACTTCTTCGAAGCCGGCGGCGACTCGCTGCTGGCCGCCCGGCTCCAGCTGGAGCTGGCCCGCCGGCTGGACCGGCCGGTCCGGCTGGTCGACGTCTTCGGCCGGCCGACCATCGCCGAGTTCGCGGCCGGCCTCACCGACGGCACCGGCACCGCGGACGGCCGGACCCCGGCCGCCACCGCCGAACCGCGCGGCGAGCGTCGGCAGAACGCCGTCCGCGCCCGGGCCAGGGCCCGCCGCGAGGCCCGGGACCGGGCCGAGGGGGCGGACGCCGCCGACCGGTACACACCGACAGGGAGGGACTGAATCCATGGACGTCCAGAGCGTGATGACGGAACTGCACGGCGCCCTCGGCACCGAGGGGCTGGAGCGGGTCGAGGAGTGCCTGCGCATCCTCACCGGGGAGCAGGTCCCCGAGTACCTGCACGAGGACCAGGAGCCGACCCGGCTGTTCTTCCCCGGGATCAGCGCCCTGCCCTGGCACGACACCGCCGAACTGCCCTGGGTGGCACGGGTGGAGGAGTCGTACCAGGCGATCAAGGCGGAGTTCCTGGCGCTGCGCGAGGAGCAGGCCCGCTTCGCCCCGTACGAGGACCTGTACACCAAGGAGCTCGGCTGGCAGGGCTGGGACACCTACCAGCTGTACCGCAACGGGCAGTGGCGCGACGAGGTCCGGGAGCGCTGCCCCGAGACCCACGCGGCCGTGTCCGCGACCCCGCACGGGCCGCGCGACGGCATGTTCACCATCCTCAACCCCGGCGTGCACATCACCCCGCACACCGGCGGCGTGAACCTGCTGCTCACCGCGCACCTGCCGCTGATCGTCCCGCCCGGCTGCGCCATCAAGGTCGCCGACGACGAGCGCGGCTGGGAGGAGGGCAAGGTGATCCTCTTCGACGACAGCTTCATCCACGAGGCGTGGAACAAGGGCACCCAGCAGCGTGCCGTCCTGCTCTGGGACGTCTGGCACCCCGAGCTGACGCCCGTCGAGGTCCGGGCCCTGGAGATCCTCATGCCCCGCTTCCAGCGCTACCTGATGGCGGTCTGAGCCCCGGTCGTACCCGGTCGTCCCCGGTCCTGCCCGCCCCGCCGCGCGCGGAGCCCACCACACCACGGAGAACACCTTGAACGCACAGCCGGTCCTTCCCGACCCGGCCGAGACCGACGGCCGGGTCGCCGTCGTCGGCCTCGCGGGCCGCTTCCCCGGAGCCGATTCCGTCGACGCGCTGTGGGAGCTGCTGGCCGCCGGCACCGAGGCGATCAGCCGCTTCGGTCCGGAGGAGCTGCGGGCCGACGGGGTGCCGGACGACCAGTCGGGCAAGCCCGGGTACGTGGCCGCCAAGGGCGTGCTGTCGGACGTCGCCGGCTTCGACTCCCAGCTGTTCGGCTACAACGCGCTGGAGGCCTCGGTCATCGACCCCCAGCAGCGGATCTTCCTGGAGTGCGCCTGGGCGGCGCTGGAGGACGCGGGCTGCGACCCCGACCGGGCGCGCGGGCCGGTCGCGGTCTACGCCGGATCGCTGCTGAGCACCTACCTGATCCACAACCTGCTGCCGCGCACCGACCTGCGGGACTCGCTCGGCGTGCCGATGCTCTTCCAGGGCAACCAGCCCGACCAACTGGCCGCCCGGGCCGCGTACAAGCTCAACCTGCGCGGCCCGGCGGTCAGCGTGCAGACCGCCTGCTCGACCTCGCTGGTGGCGGTGCACCTCGCGGTGCAGAGCCTGCTCTCCGAGGAGTGCGACCTCGCCCTGGCCGGCGGCGTCACCGTCACCGTGCCGAACCGCTCCGGCTACCTGCCGGTGCCCGGCGGCATCGAGTCCCCGGACGGGCACTGCCGGCCCTTCGGCGCCGAGGCCGCCGGCACGGTCTTCGGCAACGGCGCGGGCGTCGTGGTGCTCAAGCGCCTCGCCGACGCGCTCGCCGACGGCGACCGGGTGCACGCCGTCATCCTCGGCTCGGCCGTCAACAACGACGGTGCCAACAAGGCCGGTTACACCGCCCCCGGGGTGGCCGGGCAGACCGCGGTGATCCGCGAGGCGCTGTCCGTCGCGGGCGTCGCCCCGGACACCATCGGCTACGTCGAGGCACACGGCACCGGCACCCCGATCGGCGACCCGATCGAGGTCGAGGCGCTCACCGCCGCCTTCCGCGCCGAGCAGGACGCCGAGCTGCGCTCGGCCACCGGCTGGTGCGGCCTCGGCTCGGTCAAGTCCAACCTCGGCCACCTGGACACCGCCGCGGGCATCACCGGCCTGATCAAGACCATCCTGGCCGTCCGCAGCGGCCGGATCCCGGCCAGCCTGCACGCCGAGTCCGTCAACCCCGGACTCGGCCTGGCCGACAGCCCGTTCTTCGTCCCCGCCGACCTCACCGACTGGCCGGTCGCCGAGGGTCCGCGCCGGGCCGCCGTCAGCGCCTTCGGCATCGGCGGCACCAACGCCCACCTGATCCTGGAGCAGGCCCCCGCGGCGGCCGCCCGGGAGGCCGCCGAGCCGACCGCCGTCCCGGTGGCCCTGCCGCTGTCCGCCCGCACCGGCACCGCCCTGGACGCCGCCGCCGAGCGACTCGCCGAGGACCTCGCCGCCCACCCGGACCGCCCGCTCGCGGACGTCGCCCGTACCCTGCGCACCGGCCGCCGCCGACTGGTCCAGCGCCGGGTCGTGGTCGCCCGGGACACCGCCGGCGCGATCGCCGCGCTGCGCGGGGGCGGCCGCCGGGAGTCCGTCCGGGCCCGCGCCGGCCAGGGCGCCGCGCCCGTCGCCTTCCTGCTGCCCGGCCAGGGCGCCCAGTACCCGGGCATGGCCCTCGGCCTGCACGCGGCGCACCCGGTGTTCCGCACCGCCCTGGACGAGGCCGCCGACCTGCTGCGCCCGCACCTGGGCCTCGACCTGGTCGAGCTGCTCCGCGACGGAGACGCCGAGCAGCTGCGCCGCAGCTCCGTCACCCAGCCCGCCGTTCTCGCGGTCGGCCACGCCATGGCCGCGCTGTGGCGGCACTGGGGCGTGCGCCCGGCCGCCCTGCTCGGCCACAGCCTGGGCGAGTACACCGCCGCGCTGCTCTCCGGCGTCCTCGACCTGCCCGAGGCGCTCGCCCTGGTCGCCGCCCGCGGCCGGCTGATGGAGGCCACCGCGCCCGGCGCGATGCTGGCCGTCCCGCTGGACGAGGCGGCCGCCGCCGAACTCGCCGCCCGGCACGGCCTGGACCTCGCCGCCGTCAACGGTCCGGCCGCCACCGTGCTGTCCGGCACTCCCGAGGCCGCCGGGCGCGCCGCCGCCGAACTCGGCGAGCGCGGCCTGCGCGCCCTCGCGCTGCCGGTGGACCGGGCCTTCCACAGCGCCCTGTGCGCCCCGGCCGCCGAACAGTTCGCCGCCGAGCTGGCCAAGGTGACGCTGCGCGAACCCACCGTGCCGTTCCTCTCCAACCTCACCGGCGACTGGATCACCCCGGAGCAGGCCACCGACCCCACGTACTGGACCCGCCAGATGCTCTCCCCGGTCCGCTTCCACGACGGGCTCACCCGCCTGGCCGCGCTCGACGAGCGGATGGTGCTGGTGGAGACCGGCCCCGGCAGCGTCCTGACCGACCTGGCCCGCTCCGCCGCCGAGGGCACCGCCGCGGCGCGGCTCGCCCAGCCGCCGCTGCCCACCCGAGGCCGCCGCGGCCCGGAGGACGAGCCCGGCAGCGCCGTGCTCGCCCTCGGCAGCCTGTGGACGCACGGCGCCCCGGTCGACTGGGAGCCGCTCGACGCCGCCCGCCCCGCCGACCTGCCCGGCTACCCCTTCGAGCGGCTGCCGCACTGGATCGAGCCCGCCATCCCCGGCCGGGCGCCCGCCACCGCGCTGCCCGCCTCGGACCCCGACGCGGTACACGCCACCATCGGCTGGCACCCGCCGGCCGGGCCGACGGCCGAGGCGGACCCGCTGAGCGGGCGCCGCCAGACCTGGCTGGTCCTGCTGGACCGGGCCGGCACCGCCCAGCCGCTGGTCGACCTGCTGACCGCGCGCGGCCAGATCGTCACCACCGTCCAGCCCGGCGCCGGCTACCGCCGGGTGCGCCGGGGCGTCTACGAGCTCGACCCGGCCGACCCGGCCCAGTACGCCAAGCTGCTCGCCGACCTGCGCGCCCTGGTCCGCACGCCCACCGCCGTCCTGTACGGCTGGGGACTGGACGAGACCGCGGACGAGACCGACGGCTACTTCGGCCTGGTCCACCTCGCCCGGGCGATGTCCGCCGAGAGCGTGGTGCACGAGGTGCGCCTCGGCGTGGTCACCGCCGGCGCCTTCCCGGCCGCCCCCGGCGAGCGGCCCCGGCCCGCCGCGGCCCTGCTCAGCGGCCCGGTCCAGGTGTTCGGCGAGGAGTACCGCAACCTGCGCTGCACCCAGGTCGACCTCGCCGCCGGGACCGTCCTCGACGAGGCGTCCGCCACCGCGGTGGTGCGCGCCGTGCTCACCGGCCCGGCCCCGCTGCTGGCCCTGCGCGACGGCGCCCTGCTCGCCCGCACCGTCGAGCGCGCCGAGCGGCCCGTCCCCGCCGCCCCGGCCCGGGTGCGCGCCGACAGCACCTGGCTGATCACCGGCGGCCTCGGCGGGATCGGCCTGACCCTGGCCCGCTACCTGGCCGGCGCCGGCGTCGCCCGGCTCGTCCTGCTCGGCCGCGGGGCCGGCGGCGAGACCGCCGAGACCGCCCTGGCCGGACTGCGCGCGGCCGGCGCCGAGGTGCTGACCGTGCGCGCCGACGTCACCGACGCCGAGGCGCTCGACCGGGCGCTGGAGCAGGCCCGGTCCGCCTTCGGACGGATCGACGGCGTGATCCACGCGGCCGGTGTGCCCGGCGGCGGCTCGGTGGAGCTGCGCTCCGACGACAGCATGCGCACGGTGCTCGCCCCGAAGACCGCAGGCCTGCGCCACCTGCTGGCCGCGCTGCGGCCCGGCGAGGCCGAGGTGCTGGTGCTCTGCTCCTCGCTCGCCACCCTGATCCCGACCTACGGCCAGTGCGACTACGCGGCCGCCAACGCCTACCTGGCCGCCGTCGCGGAGGCCGAGGCCGCGCGCGGCGAGCGGTTCGCGGTGGCCGTCGACTGGGACATGTGGGCCCAGGTCGGCATGGCCGACCAGGCCGAGGTCCCCGAGGCCCTGCGGGCCTTCCAGGCCGAGATGCTGGCCGGCGCGCTCACCCCCGAGCAGGGCGCCCGCGCCTTCGCCGCCCTGCTCGACGGCCCGGCCGGCCGGGCCGTGGTGGCCCGGGTCGGCGCCGGGATCACCGACGGGACCCTGCGGACCTCCGCCGCCCCGGCCGCCGACCTGCCCCGGACGGCCGCCCTGCCCCGCCCCGAGCTCGCCACCCCGTACACCGCCCCGGCCACCGCGACCGAGGAGCGCCTGGCCGAGATCTACGCCGAACTGCTCGGCCTCGACCGGGTCGGGGTGGAGGACGACTTCCTGGAGCTCGGCGGCCACTCGCTGCTGGCCGCCCAGGTCGCGGCCCGGCTGCGGGCCGAGTTCGAGGTCGACGTCCCCGCCCGGGTCTTCTTCGAGGGCGGCCGCATCGCCGACCTCGCCGTCGAGATCGAAGACCGCATCATCGCCGAACTGGAGCAGCAGTGACCAACCCCGCAGGCCGCAACCCCAAGGGCCGCGAGGACCGCCTCGCCCGGCTCACCCCCGAGCAGCGCGCCGCCTTCGAGGCGCGCGCCCGGGGCCGCGCCGGCACGGCCCCGGTCACCGCCACCGGCCCCACCGCCGCCGGTCCCGCCGGTCCCGGCGCCGCGCCGACGCTGCCGCCGCGCGACCGCTCGGTGCCCGCGCCGCTGTCCTTCGGCCAGGAGCGGCTCTGGTTCGTGGAGCAGCTCACCCCCGGCCTCGGGGTGTTCAACGAGTACGTCGGACTGCGCCTCACCGGCGCGCTGGACGTCGCCGCCCTGGAGGCCGCGCTGACCGGCCTGGTGGAGCGGCACGAGGCGCTGCGCACCGTCGTGGCCGACGGTGCCGACGGCCCGGTGCAGCGGGTGCTGGAGCACACCGGCCCGGTCCTGCGGGTGGTCGAGCCGCAGGACGGCGAGGACGACTGGAACGAGCAGCGGGAGCGCGAACTCGCCGAGCGGGAGGCGGCCCTGCCGTTCGACCCGGAGCACGGCCCGCTGCTGCGCGCCCTGCTGATCCGCTCCGCGCCGGAGCGCGCCCTGCTGGTCGTGGTCAACCACCACCTGGTCGGCGACGCCTGGTCCCGCTCGGTGCTGGTGGAGGAACTCTGCGCCCGCTACCGGGCCTTCCGCGAAGGCGGCCCGGTGCCCGGGCCGCTCACGGTGCAGTACGCCGACTGGGCGCAGTGGCAGCGCGCCGAACTCACCGACGGCGCGCTGGCCGAGCCGCTCGCCTACTGGCGCGAGCGCCTGGACGGCGCCCCGCACGTCCTGGAACTGGCCACCGACCGGCCCCGGCCGGCCGTGCCCAGCCACCGGGGCGGCCGGGTGCACTTCACCCTGGACGCCGCCACCACCGAGGCCGTGGAGCAGGCCGCGCGCACCGCCCGGGCCACCCCGTTCATGGTCACCCTGGCGGCCTGGCAGGCCGTCCTGATGCGCCACTCCGGCCGGCAGGACGTGCTGGTCGGCGTGCCCACCGCGGGCCGCGACCGGCCCGAACTCGCCGGCCTGGTCGGCATGTTCGTCAACAGCCTGGTGCTGCGCTCGGACCTCTCCGGCGACCCGACCTTCGGCGAACTGCTCGACCGGGTCCGGGAGACCGCCCTCGGCGCGCTCGCCCACGCCCAGGTGCCCTTCGAGCGCCTGGTCCGCGAGCTGCGCCCGGACCGCGACCTCAGCCACGCCCCGCTCTACCAGGTGCAGTTCGGCTACCGGAACGTCCCCGCCCCGGACATCGACCTGCCCGGGGTCGGCGTCGAGCTCGTCGACCTGGACAACGGCCTGTGCCGCACCGACCTCAGCCTGGAACTCGCCCGGGACGGCGGACTCACCGCCGGCGTCTGCGAGTTCAGCCGGGACCTGTTCGACGACGACACCGTGCGCGAGCTGACCGAGGCGCTGCGGCGGGTGCTCGCCGGCGGCGCCGCCGACCCCGGCCTGCGGCTGTCCGAACTGCTCGCGCTCACCCCCGTGGAGCAGGCCCTGCTGGCCGCCGCCGGGGACGGCGGGCCGCTGCCCGAGGACGCCGTGGACGTCGTGACGGCCTTCGCCGAGGCCGTCCGCACCCGCCCCGGCGCCGAGGCCGTGCTGCCCGGCGGCCGCCCGGACCAGGCCCTGACCTACGCCGCCCTGGACGCCCGGGTCGACGAGCTGCTCGTCCGGCTGCGCGCCGCCGGGGTGCGCCCCGGCGACCGGGTCGGCCTGTGCCTGCGCCGCGGCACCGACCTGCCGGCCGCCATGCTCGCCGTGCTCCGGGCCGGCGCCGCCTACCTGCCGCTGGACCCCGACTACCCGGCCGCCCGGCTGGCCCACGTGGTCGAGGACGCCCGGCCCACCGCCGTGCTGGTGCACGCCGCGACCCGGGACGCGGCGCCGGCCGGTGCCCCGCTGCTCGACCTGGACGCCCCCGCCCCGGCCGGGAACGCGTCCGCCGAACCCGCGCCGGTGGACCCGGACGCGCCCGCCTACGTCATCCACACCTCCGGCTCGACCGGCCGCCCCAAGGGCGTCGTGGTCCTGCGCCGCAACCTCACCGCCTTCCTGGCGGCGATGGACCGCGTACTCGCCGAGGACGCGGACGGCACGGACAGCGCGGACGGCACCGACGGCGCCGAGGCCACCGACGGCACCGCCGCCGCCGAGCCGTCAACCTGGCTGGCCGTCACCAGCGTCTCCTTCGACATCTCCGTCCTGGAACTGCTCTGGACCCTCAGCCGGGGCCACCGGGTCGTGGTCAACCCCGACCCCGGGGCGGCGCTGCCCGCCCCGACCACCGCCCCGGCGCCCCGGGCCGACCGGGCCGTCCCCGAGTTCAGCCTGTTCTACTTCGCCAGCGGCACCGCCGGCGCCGAGCCCGGCCCCGAGCAGTACCGGCTGCTGCTGGACGGCGCCCGCTTCGCCGACACCAACGGCTTCTCCGCGGTCTGGCTCCCCGAGCGGCACTTCCACGCCTTCGGCGGGCCGTTCCCGGCCCCCTCGGTGCTGGCCGCCGCGATCGCCCGGGCGACCGAGCGGATCGGCATCCGGGCCGGCAGCGTGGTGCTGCCGCTGCACCACCCCGTGCGGGTGGCCGAGGAGTGGTCGGTCGTCGACAACCTGTCCGGCGGCCGGGTCGGCCTCTCCTTCGCCTCGGGCTGGCACGCCGACGACTTCGTCCTCGCCAAGGACGCCTACCAGGACCGCCAGGCGCTCACCGTCAGCGGCATCGAGCAGGTCCGGCGGCTGTGGCGCGGCGAGCGACTCCCCTTCGAGGGGCCCGGCGGCCGCACCGTCGACGTCGAGGTGCTGCCCCGCCCGGTCCAGGCCGAACTGCCGTACTGGCTCACCTCCTCCGGCAACCCCGAGACCTGCCGCACGGCCGGCCGGGTCGGCGCCCAGCTGCTCACCCACCTGCTGGGCCAGAGCACCGAGGACCTCGCCGAGAAGATCGCCCTGTACCGCGAGGCCTGGCGGGAGGCCGGCCACGCCGGCGAGCCGCACGTCACCCTGATGCTGCACAGCTACCTCGGCGCCGACCCGGCCGACGTCCGGGCGCACGCCTGGCAGCCGTTCCGGGACTACCTGCGCAGCTCGGTCGGCCTGATCGAGAACCTGGCCCGCAGCCTCGGCATGGACGTCCGCAGCAGCGACTTCACCGCGGAGGACCAGGAGGCGCTGCTCGACCACGCCTGCGCCCGCTACCTCGGCCACGGCTCGCTGATCGGCACCGCCGAGGAGTGCCTGCCGCTGGTGCACCGGCTGGCCGAGATCGGGGTCGACGAGATCGGCTGCCTGGTCGACTTCGGCGTCGACACCGATGTCGCGCTGGCCGCCCTGCCCCGGCTGGCGGAGCTGCGCCGCACCGCGGCCACCGCACCCGCCGCCACCGGCCCGGCCGACAGCGAGCTGACCGCGCTGATCCGCGCCCACGGCGTCACCCACCTGCAGTGCACCCCCTCGCGGGCCCGCACCCTGCTGGACGAGGCCGACCCGGAGGCGCTGCGCGGCCTGCGCCGGCTGCTGCTCGGCGGCGAGGCCCTCGACGCCGACCTGGTGCGCCGCCTGGCCGGGCACCTCGACGGCCGGATCCTCAACATGTACGGGCCGACCGAGACCACCGTCTGGTCCACCACCGACGAGGTCGACCCGCAGGAGGGCCTGGTCACCGTCGGCCGCCCGATCGCCGGCACCACCGTACGGGTCCTCGACCCGTACGGGCGCCGGGTGCCCGTCGGCGTGCCCGGCGAACTCCTGATCGGCGGCGCGGGCGTGACGGCCGGCTACCTCGACCGGCCCGAGCTGACCGACGAACGGTTCGTCACCGACCCCGAGGCGGCCGGCGCCGGAACGGGGCGGCTGTACCGCACCGGCGACCTGGTCCGCACCCGCCCCGACGGCCGGATCCAGTACCTGTCGCGCAACGACCACCAGGTCAAGATCCGCGGCTTCCGGATCGAGACCGGCGAGGTGGAGGCCGCGCTCACCGCGCTGCCCGGGATCCGCCAGTGCGTGGTGACCGCCTACGGCCTGGGCACCTCCCGGGCCGCGCTGGCCGCCTACCTGGTGCCCGCGGACCCGGCCGCGCCGCCGGCCCCGGCCGAGCTGCGGGCCGCCCTGGCCGGGCAACTGCCCGGCTTCCTGATCCCGTCCCGCTTCATCGCGCTCGACGCGCTGCCGCTCACCGGCAACGGCAAGGTCGACCGGGCGGCGCTGCCCGCGCCCGAGTCCGTGCCCGCCGCCGGCCGCGACCGCACCCCGCCGGCCACGCCCACCGAGGAGCGGATCGCCGCGATCTGGCGCGAGGCCCTCGGCCTCGACGAGGTCGGCACCGGGGAGGACTTCTTCGAGCTCGGCGGTCACTCGCTGCTGGCCGCCCGGATGGTCGCCGGCATCCGCGACGGGCTGAACGTGCAGCTGCCGCTGCGCACCCTGTTCGACTCGCCGACCGTGGCCGCGCTGGCCCGGGCCGTGGACGCGCTGGGCACGGACGGGGCCGCCGAGGCGCCCGCCGAGCGGACCGCGCTGCTCCCCGACCCGGCCCGCCGGCACGAGCCCTTCCCGCTCACCGACGTCCAGCGCGCCTACTGGATCGGCCGCAGCGGCGCCGTCGGCGGCGACGTCGCCTGCCACCTCTACCTGGAGGTGGACGTCGCCGACGTCGACCCGCTGCGCCTCCAGGACGCCTGGCGGTCGATGGTGCTGCGGCACGACGCCCTGCGCCTGGTCTTCGGCGAGGACGGCACCCAGCGCGTCCTGCCCGAGGTGCCCGCGTACGAGCTGACCGTCGACGACCTGCGCGAGCTGCCGGAGCGGGACCGGGCCGAGCACCTCACCGGGACCCGCGCCCGGATGTCGCACCAGGTGCTGCCGGCCGACGCCTGGCCGCTGTTCGAGCTGCGCGCCAGCCGCACCGCGGGTGCCGACGTCCGGCTGCACCTGAGCATCGACACCCTGATCGCCGACGGCGGCAGCGTGCAGATCCTGCTGCGCGAACTGCTCGCCGTCTACCAGGGCACGCTCGACCCGAGCCCGTTCGAACTCTCCTTCCGCGACTACGTGCTGGCCGAGCAGGACCGCCGCCGGGGCCCGGCCCTGCAGCGCGACCTCGACTACTGGCACGGCCGCCTGGACACCCTGCCGCCCGCCCCCGCGCTGCCGCTGGCGCGGCGCCCCGAGGAGCTGGCCGAGACCAGGTTCCGCCGCCGCGAGGCGCACCTGCCCGCCGAGCTGTGGGAGCGGCTGAAGAGCCGGGCCGCCGCCGGCCGGGTCACCCCCTCGGCGCTCGCGCTGGCCGCCTACGCCACCGTGATCGGCACTTGGTCGACGGCCGACCGCTTCACCCTCAACCTCACCCTGTTCAACCGGGTCGGCGACCACCCCGACCTGGCCGCCATGGTCGGCGACTTCACCGCGCTCAGCCTCTTCGAGGTGGACGGCGCCACCGCCGGCTCCTTCGCCGACCGGGCCCGCCGGCTGCAGGACCGGCTCTGGGAGGACCTCGACCACCAGCTGGTCAGCGGCGTCCGGGTCGGCGGCGAACTCGCCCGCCGGCGCGGGGTCGCCGAGGCGGCCATGCCGGTCGTCTTCACCAGTGAGCTCGGCGCCGACGGCGTGGGCGGCAGCCAGGTGCTCCGCGAGCTGGGCGCCGAGGTCGCCCACACCATCACCCAGACCCCGCAGGTCTGGCTGGACCACCAGATCTCCGAGGACGAGGGCCGGCTGCGGCTGACCTGGGACGCCGTCGAGGAGCTCTTCCCCGAGGGCGTGCTCGACGCCATGTTCGAGGCCTACACCGGCCTGCTCACCGCGCTCGCCGAACAGCCCGGCGCCTGGACGGACCCGCACCTGGTCGTCCTGCCCGCCGCCCAGCTCGACGCCTACCGGGCGCTCAACGCCACCGACGGCCCGCGGCCCGACGGGCTGCTGCACGAGCCCTTCCTCGACCGGGCCAGGACCTCGCCCGACCGCACCGCCGTGGTCTCGGCCACCGGCACGGTGACCTACGGCGAACTGGAGCGGGCCTCGGCGGCCGTCGCCCACGCGCTGCGCGCGGCCGGGGTGCGCCCCGGCGAGCTGGTCGGCGTGCGCGCCGACCGGGGCTGGGAGCAGGTGGCCGCCGCGATCGGCGTGGTCCGGGCCGGCGGCGCCTACCTGCCGCTGGACGCCGGCCTCCCGGCCGCCCGGGTCGCCCGCTCGCTCGAACACGCCGGCGCCACCGCGCTGCTCGCCCGGGAGTCCTGGGCCCCCGAGGACGCCGTGCCCGCCGGAGTGACCCTGCTGAGCTTCGAACAGGCCCTGGACACCCCGGCCGACACCCCACCGGCCCCGGTCCCGACCACCCCGGCGGACCTCGCGTACGTCATCTACACCTCGGGCTCCACCGGCGACCCCAAGGGCGTGATGATCGACCACCGGGGGGCGCTGAACACCGTGGTGGACGTCAACGACCGCTTCCGGGTCACGCCGTCCGACCGGGTCCTCGGGATCTCCTCGCTCGGCTTCGACCTCTCGGTGTACGACGTCTTCGGCACCCTCGCCGCCGGCGCCGCCCTGGTGCTGGTCGGGCCCGGCGAGGAGCGCGACCCCTCGCGCTGGTCCCGGCTGGTCGCCGAGCACCGGGTCACGGTCTGGAACTCCGTCCCCGCGCTGATGGAGATGCTGCTGGCGTACGCCGACGGCAACCCGGCCGCCGACCTGGAGTCGCTGCGCCTGGTCATGCTCAGCGGCGACTGGATCCCGGTCGGCATGCCCGGCAACGTCCGCACGCTCGCGCCCAAGGCCGAGGTGATCAGCCTGGGCGGCGCCACCGAGGCGTCGATCTGGTCGGTGCTCCACCCGGTCGGCGAGGTCGAACCGGGCCGCCCGAGCATCCCGTACGGCCACCCGATGCGGAACCAGGGCATGGTCGTCCTGGACGAGGCCTTCCGGCCGCGTCCGGTCGGGGTGGCCGGCGCCCTGTTCATCA
This sequence comes from Kitasatospora sp. NPDC034035, assembly GCF_055575755.1. Lineage (NCBI taxonomy): Bacteria > Bacillati > Actinomycetota > Actinomycetes > Kitasatosporales > Streptomycetaceae > Kitasatospora > Kitasatospora sp. NPDC034035. Next base: position 160,883 of record NZ_JBVISA010000021.1, read on the forward strand.
CCGGCGTGGGCCTGGCCGTCGGCTACCGCAACGCCCCGGAGATCACCGCCCGGGCCTTCCCGGCCCACCCGGTCACCGGCGAGCGGCTCTACCGCACCGGCGACCTGGCCCGACTGCTGCCCGACGGCGACCTGGAGTTCCTCGGCCGCGAGGACTCCCAGGTCAAGGTGCGCGGCATGCGGATCGAGCTGGGCGAGATCGAGTCCGCCCTGGTCCGGATGGACGGCGTGCGGGAGGCCGCGGCACTGGTCGAGGGCGACGGGCTCGGTGCCCGGCTCGCGGTCTACGTGGTCCGCGAGGCCGCCCGTCCGCTGTCGGCCGCCCCGGCGACCACGGCCCCGGCCCCGGCGGCAGCCCCGGCACTGGACGCCGAGCGGGTCCGCCGGCTGGAGGCGCGCCTGCGCCAGCCCGGCCGCCGGGCCGACCTGGCGGGCCGTGAGGTGCTGCCGTTCGCGCTGCCGGCCGACACCCTGGAGCTGCGCCGGGCCGCCGCCCTGCGCGGCGCCGCCACCGGCTTCGCCGACGTCCCGGTGAACCGGACCGACCTGGACGCGCTGCTGACCGTGCTCGCCCGCCAGGACGAGGACGGCGTGCCCCGGTACGCCTACGGGTCGGCCGGCGGCCTGTACCCGGTGCAGACCTACCTGGCCGTCGCCCCCGGCGGGGTGGCGGGCCTGGCGGCCGGCACCTACTACGTCGACCCGGCCGGACCGGCCCTGGTCCCCCTCGACGGCGCGCCGGGCGCGGAGCGGGCGCTGGACCCGGCGCTCTACAGCGAGGCCAACCGGCCGCTGCTCGAACGGGCCGGCTTCGCCCTCTTCCTGGTCGCCAGGAATACCGCGATCGCCCCGGTGTACGGCGAACTCGCCGACCGGTTCTGCCTGTTGGAGGCCGGGGCAATGGCGCAGCTGTTGCGCCACCGGGCCGGCGACTGCACGGTGGCACTCTGCCCGATCGGCGACGTGTTCCCCGAGCCGCTGCGCGGAGCGCTGCTGCTGGAGGACGGCCAGAGCGTGCTGCACACCCTGGTCGGCGGCCGCCCGCCCGGTGCGGCGGCCGAGCAGCCGGACTCCGGCGCCGACTGGACGCTCGGGCTGCGGGAGGCCCTCGCCGAGCGGCTGCCCGGCTACATGGTGCCGCAGCTGGTCCGGGCGGTGGAGGCGCTGCCGCTGTCCGCCAACGGCAAGGTCGACCGGGCGGCGCTCGCCCGGCTCGGCGCCCCGGCCGTCACGGCGGGCGCACCGGCCCGACCGGGCACCCCGGCCGCCCCGGCGGCACCCGCGGCACCGGTTCCGGCGCCGCGCGCGGTGGCCCAGCCCACCGGGCCCGGAGCGGTGGAGCGGCTCACCGCACTGTGGCGGGAGGTGATGGACGGGGCGGAGGTCGACCTCGACACCAACTTCTTCGAGGCCGGCGCCAACTCCATCCACCTGGTCCGGGTCCAGCGGCGGATCGCCGAGGACTTCGGCCGGGAGCTGTCGGTGGTCGAGATGTTCGACCGACCGACCATCCGGCACCTCGCCGAGCTGCTGGACCGGCCGGACCCCGCCGTCGCCCCCGCCCCGGTCGCGGCTCCGGTCGCGGCTGCGGAACCCTCGCCGGCCCCGGAGAGCAGTGCCCAGACCGCCGGCAGCGACCGCCGGCAGCACCACGAACGGCGCCGCGCCGCCCGCCGAGGCGGCTCCGGCACCGCACCGACCGGCTGACCCGGACGGTCGGCGGTCGGGCCGGGCGCCCCTGCCCGGCCCGACCGCCGACCCACCGAGCCGCGTCGATGACCACCTGTGAGGAGAACAGTCCGATGTCCACCCACGCCCCCGAGGGGCCGGCCACCGCAGCGCCGGACCTGCCGGACGCGATCGCCGTCACCGGCCTTGCCTGCCGGTTCCCCGGCGCCCCCGACGCCGGGACCTTCTGGGCCGACCTGGTCGCGGGCCGGGAGAACATCACCTTCCGCACCCCCGAGGAGCTGGCCGCCCTGGGCGTCCCGGCCGAACGGCTGGCCGACCCGCGGTTCGTGGGCGCCGGCGGCGTCCTGGAGGGCCTGGCCGAGTTCGACGCCGAGTACTTCGGCATCCCGCCCCGGGACGCCGAGCTGATGGACCCCCAGCACCGACTGTTCCTGCAGTGCGCGGTCACCGCACTGGAGGACGCCGGGCAGCCGACCGGCGGGGTCGAGGGCGGCGTCGGGGTCTACGCCTCGGCCGGCTTCAACTCCTACCTGACCCACCAACTGCTGCCCCGCGCCGCACACTTGGCGGACCGCGCCGAGGTCCAGTGGCTGGCCGCGGGCGACAAGGACTACCTCGCCACCCAGACCTCCTACCGGCTCGGCCTGACCGGCCCCAGCCTGAGCGTGCAGAGCGCCTGCTCCTCCGCCCTGGTCGCCGTCCACCTGGCGGCCGAGGCGCTGCTGAGCGGCGAGTGCGACGTGGCGCTGGCCGGGGCGGTCTCCGCCGGGGTCGGCCAGGGGCTCGGCTACCTGCACGCCGAGGGCGGGATCCTCTCCGCCGACGGGCACTGCCGCCCCTTCGACGCCACGGCGACCGGCACGGTCTTCGGCAGCGGCGTCGGCGTGGTGGTGCTCAAGCGGCTGGCCGACGCGGTCGCCGACGGCGACACCGTCCGGGCCGTCCTGCTCGGCTCGGCGGTCAACAACGACGGCAACCGCAAGGTCGGCTTCACCGCGCCGAGCCTGGACGGCCAGGTCCGGGTGATCACCGCGGCCCAGTCGGTGGCCGGGGTCTCGCCCGGCGAGGTCTCCTGCGTCGAGGCGCACGGCACCGCGACGGCCCTCGGCGACCGGATCGAACTCGCCGCGCTGGCCCGGGTGTTCGGCGACGCGCCGGACTCCCGCCGGGTGCTCGGCGCGGTCAAGTCCAACGTCGGCCACCTGGACACCTGCGCCGGGATGGCCGGGCTGATCAAGACGGTGCTCGCGCTGCAGCACCGCACCCTGCTGCCGACCGTCCACTTCGAGAGCCCCAGCCCCGAGCTGGACCCCCGCCTGTTCCGGGTGCTCACCGAGGCCGAGCCGTGGACCGGCGCGGACGGCACCCGGGTCGCCGGGGTCAGCTCCTTCGGCATCGGCGGCACCAACGCCCACCTGGTCCTCCAGGACGCTCCCCCGCTGCCCGCCGCGCCCGCCGGGCCGGCCGGCGGGTGGGAGCTGCTGCCGGTGTCCGCCCGCACCGAGGCGGCGCTCGACCGGGCCACCGAGCGGCTCGACGCGGCACTGGCCGGACCGGCCGCGCCCACGACCGCCGACGCCGCGTTCACCCTGCAGACCCGGCGCAGGCACCACCCGTGGCGGCGCACCGTCCTGACCGGGCCCGGGGAGCAGCTGCGCTCCCGCCCGGTCCGGGCCGCCGCCACCGGCCGGGAGGTCGCCTTCCTGTACCCCGGCCAGGGCGCCGGCCGCCCCGGCATGGCCGCGGAGCCGTACCGCGCCGAACCGGTCTTCCGCGCCGCGCTCGACCGCGGCCTGGACGCCCTGCGCCCGTGGACGGCCGCGCCGCTGCGCGCGCTGCTGCTCGACCCGGCCCACGCGGACCTGTTCGACCGGACCGAGGTCGCCCAGCCGGCCCTGTTCGCGGTGGAGTACGCGCTCACCGCGTGGTGGACGGCGCTCGGCCTGCGGCCGGTCGCGCTGGCCGGCCACAGCGTCGGCGAGTTCGCGGCCGCCTGCGCCGCCGGGGTCTTCGAACTGCCCGGCGCCGCCCGGCTGGTGGCCGAGCGCGGCCGGCTCATGGGCACCATGGCGCCCGGCGCGATGCTGAGCGTCCCGCTGCCCGAGGCGGAGCTGCGCGCGCTGCTGGACGACCCCGAGGGCCCGGAGCTCGCCGCCGTCAACGCCCCGGACCGCTGCGTCGCGGCCGGCACCCCCGGGGCGGTGGCCCGGCTGGCCGAACACCTGGCCGCGCGCGGCGTCTCCGCCCGGCCGCTGGCCGTCCGGCACGCCTTCCATACCCGGGACGCCGAGCCGCTGCTGGCCGAGTTCGCCCGGCTGGTGGCGGGTGTCCCGGCGCAGGCCCCGGCCCTGCCCGTGGTCTCCGGCCTGACCGGGCGTGAACTGACCGCCGAAGAGGCCGTCTCTCCGGAGTACTGGGCGCGCCAGCTGCGCCACACCGTGCGCTTCGCCGACGCGCTCGCCGCCCTGCCGGGCGACGGCCCGCTGCTGGAGCTCGGCCCCGGCCGGGGCCTGACCGGCTTCGCCGTGCGGACCCTGCGCACCGACCGGCCGGCCCTGCCCACCCTGGACACGGCCACCGACGGGACGCCGCCGCCCGCCCGGCTCACCGCGCTGGGCCGGCTGTGGGAGCGCGGCGCCGAGCTCGACTGGTCGGCCCTCGGCGAGCGGGCCGGGCGTCGGCACGCCTCGCTGCCGGGCTACCCGTTCGAGCCGGTCCGGCACTGGTTCGAACCGGCCGAGGACAGCGCGCCGCCCGCTGCCCCCGCCGGGCCCGCCGCCCCGGCGCCGGTCCCGGCCGCCGAGGGGGTGGACTCCTGGCTGCACGTCCTGTTCTGGACCCCCGCCCTCCCGCCGGTCGGCACCGGGCCCGTCCCGGCCTCGGTGCTGCTGCTCGCCGACGACGCCGGGCTCGCCGGGCCGGTCGCCGAGCGGCTCACCGCGGCCGGCGCCGCCGTCACCGTGGTCCGGACCGCCGACGGAGCGGCCGCCGAGGAGACGAACGCGCTCACCCTCGACCCCGCCGACGCCGCCGCGCACTCCGCGCTGGCCGCCGCCCTGGCCGGGCGCGGCACCCCGCCGGACGCCGTGGTCTCCTGCTGGGCCCTGGACGAGCCGCCGCTGGAGCGGGCCACCCCCGGCCGGGCCACCGAGGGAGCCCTGCGCGCGCTGACCGTCCCGGTCCAGCTGGCCCGCGCCCTGGGCGAGGCCTTCCCGGGCCGGCCGCTGCGGATGCTGCTGGTCACCGACGCCGCCCACGGGGTCAACGGGCAGCCCGCCCGCACCCCGCAGGCCGCCGCCGGGCTCGGCGCCGTCCGGGTGCTGCCGCAGGAGGTGCCCGGCCTCACCGCCGAGGCGCTCGACCTGGACTGCCCCACCCGGGAGCCCGCCGAACTCGCCCTGGCCGCCGACACGGTGGTGGCCCGGCTGTGCTCCGAGCTCGCGCCCGCGCCGCTCACCGCGGTCCGCGGCCGGGCCCACCTGGTGCCCGCCCCGGACCGGCCCGTGCTCACCGACCCGGACGCCCCGCAGCGCGCGCTGCCCGCGGGCCCGTGGCTGGTCACCGGCGGTCTCGGCGGGATCGGCCTGGCCGTGGCCGGCCGGCTCGCCGAGGACCCCGCGCGGACCCTCGTGCTGCTGACCCGCCGCGCCGTCCCCGACGGCGACGGCTGGCACAGCGTGCGGCCCGCGGGCTCCGCTCCGGCGCGGAACTGCCCGCCGGAGCTGGCCGAGGCGCTCGCCGGGCTGACCGCCCACGGCGCCCGGCTCTGCCTAGTCCAGGCCGACGTCACCGACGAGGCCGCGCTGGCCACCGCCCTCGACGCCGTCCGGGCCGCGTACGGCCCCCTCGCCGGGGTGGTGCACGCCGCCGGGGTGCCCGGTGGCGGTGTGGCCGCCCTGCGCGGGCCCGAGGAGATGGCCCGGGTGCTCGCCCCCAAGGTCCTCGGCACCGTCCTGCTGGAGCGGCTGACGGCCCGGGACCGGCCGCTGCTGGTGCTCTGCTCCTCGGCGCTCACGGTCACCGGCGCGGTCGGCCAGGCCGACTACACCGGGGCCAACGCCTTCCTGGACAGCTTCGCCACCGGCAGCCCGGCGGCCGTGTCGATCGGCTGGGACCGCTGGTCGCAGACCGGCATGGCGGTCCGCTCCGGGCTGCGGGACTGGCTCGACGGCGGCGAGGCACTGGACGACGCCCTGTTCGACGCCCGCCGCACCGAGCCGGACGGCACGGTGGAGCTGCGGCTGCGCCGCGCGGAGCAGACCGAGTGGCCGGCCGCGGAGCACCGGATCGGCGACGTCCCGGTGCTGCCCGGCACCGCACTGCTCGAACTCGCCGTCGCCGGGCACCGGTTGACGCTCGGGGACGGTCCGGTCGAACTGGACGCGGTCTTCACCCACCCGCTGCGGCTGCCCGCCGACCAGCCGCCGCAGGTCACCCTGCGGCTGCGTCCGGCGCCCGAGGGCGGGCACCTGTGGGAGGTCCGCTCCAGCGCCGCGCCGTCCAGGCCGCACGCCCAGGGCCGGATCGCGCCGTACCGCGGCGGCTCCCCCGAGCGCCTCGACCTCGACGCGCTCGCGGGCCGCTGCGCCCCCGTCGCCCCGGCCGCCGGCCGGGAGCCCGCCGGGGCCAGCGGGCTACGCACCGGACCGCGTTGGGAGAGCCTGCTGGAGGTCCGCGAGGGCACCGACGGGGACGCGCCCGAGGCGATGCTGCGGCTGCAGCTGCCCGAGCGCTTCCACGGCGACCTGGCCGCACACCCGCTGCACCCCGCGCTGCTGGACACCGCCACCGGGGCGGTCACCGCCCGGACCGGCAGCCACCTGCCGGTGGCCTACCGGCGGCTGGTGGTGCTCGGCCCGCTCGGCCCCGACGCGGTGGTCCGGGTGGTCCGCCGCCCCGGGGCGGCCGGGGCGGGCGGCACCCTGGTCGTCGACGTCACCGTCGCCGGGCCGGACGGCACGCCGAGCGTGATCGTCGAGGGCTTCGTGTTGCGCCCGGCCCCGGCGCCCGGCCCGGACGGCACAGGTGTGACGGCCGGTACCGCCGGTACCGCCGGTGCCGCCGGTGCCGCCGGTGCCGCCGCCGAGCGGGGCGGCATCCCGACCCGCGAGGGCCTGCTGGCCTTCGACCGGATCCTGGCCAACCGTCACCTCCCGCACGTGCTGGTCAGCCCCCGCGCCACCACCGCGACCGCCCCGGGCGCCACCCGCACCGCCCCGGCGGCCACCGCGCCGCCGGAGCCCGGGCCGACCGCGCCCGAGGAGCTGGAGGAGCGGATCGCCGCGGTCTGGTCCCGACTGCTCGGGGTGCCCGACATCGGCCCGGACGACAGCCTGTTCGAGCTCGGCGGCGACTCCCTGCTGATCGTCCAGATCACCGGTGAGCTCCAGCGGCTCGGGCTGGCCGTCTCCCCCGGCGACCTCTTCGCCCACCCCACCGTCGGGCAGCTCGCCGCCCGGCTCCGCACGGACCGCGAACCGGCCGCCGCGCCCGCGCCCGACACCCCCGCCCCGCCCACCGCTCCCGCCGGATCCGACCCGGCCCCCGCACCGGGGCCGCGCGAGGCCTTCTCGGACGCGGATCTCAGCGAAGACGACCTGGCCCGGGTATTCGCCCTGTTCCGGTCAGGAGAGGACACCAAGTGAACGACATCGAGGACATCTACCCCCTCTCGCCCACCCAGGAGGGGATGCTCTACCACAGCACCACCTCCCCCGAGCACGGCCTCTACGTCGAGCTGACCACCTTCCGGGTGCACGGCGAGCTGGACGTCGCCGTACTGGGCGCCGCCTGGCAGCGGGCGATCGCCCGGCACCCGGTGCTGCGCACGGCCTTCGTCCGGGAGCGGATCCGCACCCCGCACCAGGTGGTGCTGCCGAAGGCGGACCTGCCGATCGAGTTCCGCGACCTGACCGGCGTGGACGACGCGGCCCGCGCGGCGGCCGTCGCCGAGGAGTTGGAGCAGCGGGCCCGCGAGCGCTTCGACCTGACCCGGCCGCCGCTGATGCGGCTGCTGGTGCTGCGCCTGCCCGGCGAGCACCTGGTGGTGTGGACGTACCACCACCTGCTGCTGGACGGCTGGTCCGCCGCCCTGCTGCTGGCCGAGGTCACCGCCGGGCTGTCCGGCGACACGGCCGAGCTGCCCGCGCCGCCCGCCTTCCGCGAGTACATCGCCTGGCTGGGCCGTCAGGAGCCGGAGCGCGACCGCGAGTTCTGGACCGGCTACCTGGCGGGCTATCGCGAGCCGGCGGCACTGACCCTGCCCGGGATGCACCCGGGCGCCAAGCCGTCCGGCGAGTTCCGGACCGTCCGGGCGGAACTGCCCGCCGAGACCCTCACCGCGCTCCGGCGCCTGGCCGCCGCCAACGCCACCACGCTCAGCGGCCTGGTCGAGGCGGCCTGGGCGGGAACGGTCGCCCGTCACTCCGGCCGGGACGACGTGGTGGTCGGCGTGACCGTCTCCGGACGCCCGGTCGGCCTCGACCGCGCCGAGCAGATGCTCGGGATGTTCATCAACACCGTCCCGGTGCGGGTGCGGATCGACCGGGACCTGCCGGGCGACGCCTGGCTGGCCGGCCACGCCGCCACCCGTCACCCCGTGCTGGACCACCAGCACACCCCGCTGACCGACATCCAGCGCTGGGCCGAGACGGCCCCCGGCGTGCCGCTGTTCGACACCGTCGTGGTGGTCGAGAACTACCCGGACCGGACGGAGGCGGTGCTCTCCCACGGCGCGGTCACGGTCAGCGACGTCCGCTACGAGACCCGGACCAACTACCCGGTCACCCTGGTCGTCCGGGCCGCCGCGGAAATGCAGCTGCAGGCGGTGGTGGACGCCGGCCGGATCACCCCGGAGGAGGCGCGGGCGCTGCTCGACCACGTCGTCGCCGTGCTGACCCGCTTCGCCACCGAACCCGGCCGTGCCGTCGGGGAGCTGCTGGACGTCACCGAGGAGACCCGCGCCCGGCAGCTGGACACCTGGAACGGAACCGAGGTCGACCGCAGCGAGCCGCCGACCCTGCTCGCCGGGCTGATCGACGAGGCGGTCCGCAGCCGGCCCGACCATCCGGCCGTGATCGACCCGCAGACCCGGTACAGCTACCGGGAGTTGGACCTGCGGGCGGACGCCCTCGCCCGGTGGCTGGCCGACCACGGGGTGCGGCCGGGGGACCGGGTGGGCATCTGCCTGGGCCGCTGCGTGGACCTGGTGACCGCAACGCTGGCGGTCGCCCGGGCCGGGGCCGCGTTCGTCCCGCTCGACCCGACCCACCCGGTGGAGCGGATCGGCCTCGTCCTGGAGGACGCCGCGCCGGCCGTGGTGCTCGTCGACGCGACCGGAGTGCCCGCACTGGCCGGCTGGGACGGCACCGTCGTCGACCTCGCCGCCGTGGACCTCTCGCCCTCCCCGGCCGCCGACGATCTCCCGGGCGCCGATCCGGAAGGACTCGCCTACCTGATCTTCACCTCGGGCTCCACCGGCCGCCCCAAGGGCGTCGCCGTCGGCCACCGGGCGCTGGCGAACCTGGTGGACAGCCTGGCCCGCCGTCACCCGGGCCTGGACGGCGACACCCGCTTCCTCGCCCTCACCACGCTCAGCTTCGACACCTCGCTCGCCGAACTGCTGGTGCCGCTCGCGGTCGGCGGGACGGTCCACGTCGGCGGCCAGACCCTCGGGCTGAGCCGCCGGGAGCTCGACCGCTACACCGTGGAGCACGGCATCACCGCGGTGCAGGCCACCCCCTCCCGCTACCGGGCGCTGCTGGAGTCCGGCTGGCAGGGCGCCGGGCGGCCCCGGCTCTACAGCTGCGGCGAGGCCTTCCCGGCGGACCTGGCCGCGCCACTGGCCGAACGCGGCTCCTCGGTGTGGAACATGTACGGGCCGACGGAGACCACCGTGTACTCCAGCGTCGAGCCGATCACCGCCGACACCACCCGGGTCACCGTCGGCCGCCCGATCTCCAACACCGTGCTGCACGTCCTGGACACCGTGGACGGCCGGCTGCTGCCGGTCGGCTGCGTCGGCGAACTGTGCATCGGCGGCGACGGCGTCGCCCAGGGCTACTGGCGGCGGCCCGAGCTGACGGCGGAACGGTTCGTCACCGACCCGTTCACGGGCGGCCGGATGTACCGCACCGGCGACCACGCCCGCCGCCTGCCCGACGGCCGGATCGAGCTGCTCGGCCGGATGGACCGCCAGCTCAAGCTGCGCGGATACCGGATCGAGCCCGGCGAGATCGAGCAGGCGCTGCTCGCCCTGCCCGCGGTGGCGGGCGCCGCGGTCGCCGAACGGGAGGACCGCCTGGTCGCCTGGGTGGTGCCCGCCGAACGGGGAGCCCCGTTCGACGCCCTCGGGCTCCAGGCCGAGCTGCGCCGCTCGCTGCCCTCGTACATGGTCCCCGAAGCGGTCACCGTCCTCACCGAGCTGCCGCTCACCCCGGCGGGCAAGACCGACCTGCTCGCCCTGCCCACCCCGGCGAAGTCCACCACCGAGCCCGCGCCGACCGGCCGGCCCGCCGTGGCGGCGGATCACGAGGCGCTGGTGACCCGGCTGTTCCGTGAAGTCCTGGCAGTGCCGGAGGTCGGTCCGGACGACGACTTCTTCGAACTGGGCGGCGACTCGCTGCGCGCCCTGCGCCTGCTCTCCCGGCTGGAGGCGGAACTCGGCTGCGAGCTCGACATCGAGCTGCTCTTCGATGCGGCCACGGTCCGCGAGCTGACCTCGGCCCTCGGCTCGGTCCTCGGCACCACCGGCCAGTGAACCGCCCGGCGTCCCGGCCGGCCCCGGCCGGGACGCCCCTGCACCGACCCCACTGATTGGACAAGAACCGCCATGGCTAGCACTACGGCCACGCTTCTCGACGACGGCGCACGCCGGCTCGACACCCTGCTGCTGTCCCGGTGGGACGCCGCCCCGGAGCACCCCGCCGTCGTCGACGGCGACCGGGTGCTGCCGGCGGGCGAGGTCAGGGACCGGGCCGTGCGGGTGGCCTCGCTGCTGCGGGAGCGGGGTGTGCGCCCGGGCGAGCGGGTCGCGGTCTACCTGGAGCGCTCGGCCGACTTCGTGATCGGCGTGACCGGCGTCGTCCTCGCCGGCGCCGCCCAGGTCGCCTTCGACGTCAACGACCCGGTCGCCCGCACCCTCGACATGCTGGGCGACTGCCAGCCCCGGCTGCTCATCACCACCCCCGAACTGCGCTCCCGCCTCCCCGAGGGCCTCGCCGTCGAGGTGGTCACCGTCGCCGAGTGCGCGGCCGCCGAACCGGCCGCCGCCTTCGAACCCGCCGCCGACCTCGACGAACAGCCCGCGGTGGTCATCTACACCTCCGGCTCCACCGGCCGCCCGAAGGCCTCGCTGATCCCGCACCGCGCGGTGACCACCCGGCTGCGGGCGCTGCAGCGCGGCCACGGCCTCGGCCCGTCCGACCGGATGCTGCACCACACGGCGTGCAGCTTCGACATGTTCCTGATCGAGGTGTACTGGCCGCTCATCACCGGCACCACCGTCGTCATCGCCACCCCCGGCCGCCAGCGCGACGCCGACTACCTCGCCGAGACCATCCGTTCCGCGCAGATCACCGTCTTCTACTGCGTGGTCTCCCTGCTGGAGCTGTTCCTGCTGGCCCGCGGGCCCGAGGAGCGCTTCGACGGCCTGCGCCGCGTCCTCACCGGCGGCGAGGCGCTCGCGCCCGAGCTGGTCCGCCGCTTCCACGCCCAGTCCACGGCCCCGCTCACCAACCTCTACGGCCCGAGCGAGTGCACGATCTACTGCACCGCCTGGGTGCCCCCGCGCGACCCGGACCTGGACACCGTCTACATCGGCCCGGCCATCGAGGACACCACGCTGTGGATCCTCGACGAGGACGGCAAGCCGGTGCCGGACGGCGAGCCCGGCGAGCTCTACATCGGCGGCGCGGGCCTGGCCCTCGGCTACCTCAACCGCCCCGAGCTGACCGCGGAGCGCTTCGTCCCGGACCACCTCGGCGACGGCACCGGCCCGCTCTACCGCTCGGGCGACCTGGTCCGCACCCACCCGGTGGGCGGCCTGGAGTTCCTGGGCCGGATCGACCTCCAGGTGAAGATCCGCGGCTACCGGATCGAACTGGGCGAGATCGAGTCCGCCGCCCTGCGCGTGCCCGGCGTCCGGCAGGCCGCCGCGGTCGCCCACGGCCGCGGCAGCGACGCCCGGCTGGTCGGCTTCCTGGTGCCGCAGGCGGACGCCGGGCCCGAGGCCGTCACCGCCGCCGTGCGCGAGGCGCTGCGCGCGGCGCTGCCCCCGTACATGGTCCCGGCGTCGTTCGCGACCCTGGCGGCGATGCCGCTGACCGCCAACGGCAAGCTGGACCGCGCGCTGCTGACCGAGCGCGCCGGGGAGGTGCTGCCCAGCGTCGGCGCCGCCGCCGAGGCCAAGGCCCCGGCCGGCGACGACCTGGCCGGCGTGGTCACCGGGGTGTGGTGCGAGGTCCTCGGACTGCCCGCGATCGGCCCGGACGACGACTTCTTCGACATCGGCGGGGACTCCTTCAAGGTGGTGCGCGCGGTGCGCAAGCTGGAGGCGCTGCTCGGCGTCGAGGTCCCGATGGACCTCGCCTTCGACGAGCCCACCGTGACGGCCTTCACCGCCGCCCTCGCCGAGCACGGGGTGGCGGTGTCCGCCCGATGACGCCCCAGGTCGTCCGTTCCTTCGGCGAGCTCGACGCGATCGCCCGCGACCCGTCCGCCCCCGTCGTCACCCTGTTCAGCGGCGGGCTGGACAGCAGCTACCTGCTGCACCGCCTGGTCCGGGCCGGCGCCCGCAACGTCCACGCCGTCAGCGTCGACCTCGGCGAGGACGAGAGCAGCGAGCACAAGCAGCGGATCGCCGAACGGCTCGGCATCCGGCTCCACCTGCTCGACGGCCGACGGGAGTTCGCCGAGGACTTCGTCCGCCCGGCGATCACCGCGCACGCCGTCTACCTCGACACCCACCCGGTCAGCTCCACGCTCAGCCGGCCGCTGATCGCCAAGCTCGCCCTCGGCAAAGCCCGGGAACTCGGCGCCGCCACGGTGCTGCACACCGCCAACCGCTCGCAGAACACCCTGCGCCGGCTCAACGGAGCCATCGGCCTGCTCGGCTTCGCCGGCCGCTACGGCAGCCCGTACGACCTGGACCCGGTCGACCGGGAGCAGAAGATGCGCGAACTCAAGGAAGCCGGCCTGGAGCAGCTCAGCGGGCGGCTCGTCAGCGGCGACTCCAACCTGTGGTGCCGGGAGTTCGAGGCGGGGGTCCTCGACGACCCCGAGGACCACGCCGTGCCCGAGGAGCTCTACCGCTGGAGCGCGCTGCGCCCCGCCGAGGCCCCGGAGTCGGTCGAGGTCGCCTTCGAGGCCGGCCGGCCCGTCGCCGTCGACGGCCGGACCCTGCCGCTGACCGAACTGATCGACACCCTCAACCACCTGGTCGGCGCCCACGGGCTGGGCCGCTACAGCGGACTCGAACACCTCGACCACGGGCCGAAGGTGCTGGAGATCCGCGAGATGCCCGCCGCCTGGCTGCTGCTGCGCACCCGCCGCCACCTGGAGACCGCGACCCTCTCGGCCGAGCTGCTGCGGGAGAAGATCCACCAGGAGCAGCTGTGGGTGCGCGAGGCGCTGGAGGGCCGCTGGTTCGGCGAACTGCGCGAAGCCGCCGAGGCGTTCATCGACGTCTGCTCGGCGCGGGTCACCGGTTCGGTGCGCTGGCGGCTCGCGGCCGGCTCGGCCGAGACCCGGGCCATCGTCGCCGACCGGCCCCGTTACCTGCGCGACCGGGAGGCCTGGGAGCACCGCTCCGTCGCCGCCGAGCGGGCGGCGTTCACCCCGATCCGGCCTCAGGAGCACTGACCGTGGCACCTTCCGACACCAAGCCCCAGTCCTCGGCCTCGGCCCTGCCGGTGCTGCTGGTGGTCTACGGCCGCGGCTCGGCCACCCCGCGCGGCGTCCTCACCGCCGCCCGGCGGGTCTGCACCGTGGTCTTCTTCGGCGACCACGGCGACCCGAAGGCGGCCGCGGACCTGGCCCAACTGCCGAAGTCGGCCACCGTGGTGGACACCGCCGGCCTGACCGAGGAGCAACTGGGCGACCGGGCCGCCGAGTTCGGCGTCTCCGGGGTGATCACCTTCAGCGACCACCTGCTCCGCACGGCCGCCGCGCTGGCCGAGCGGTGCGGTGTGCCGTTCCACGACCGCGCCACCGTCGAGGTGCTGGTCGACAAGTTCCGGCAGCGCGCGGCGCTCGCCGCGGCCGGGGTGCAGTCCACCGCCTGCCGGACGGTCCGCTCCGCCGCCGACCTCGCCCCGGCGCTCGCCGCGACCGGCCTGCCCGCCGTCCTCAAGCCCCGCTCGGGTGCCGGCAGCGTGGACACCTGCCTGGTCCGCAGCGCCGCCGAACTGGCCGAGCGGTACGCCGAGTTCACCGACGGCACGGCCACCCCGGCGGTGTTCGTGCTGGAGGAGTACCTGCCCGGCGACCCCACCGTGGTGGGGGAGTTCTGGGGGGACTACGTCTCGATCGAGTCCGCGAGCAGGGACGGCGAGATCCACACCGTCGCGGTCACCGGCAGACTGCCGCCGGCCCACCCCTTCCGGGAGACCGGCTACTTCGCGCCCGCGCTGCTCCCGGGCAGCCTGGCCGAGGAGGTGGTGGCCCTGGAGCGCAGCGCGCTGCGTGCCCTCGGCATCCGCGAGGGCGTCACCCACACCGAGATCAAGTTCACCCCCGAGGGGCCGCGGCTGATCGAGGTCAACGGACGCCTGGGCGGGCACGTCCCGGACGTCCTCAAGCGCTCGGCCGGCACGGACCTGCTGGTCCTCGCCCTGCGGCTGGCCCTGGGCGACCTCACCCCGCCCGCACCGGTGCTCGGCCCGAGCACCGACTGCCCGGCCGTCGCCTTCCAGTACCTCCTCTCCCCGCCCGCCGACGGGCTCGCCCCCGGCGACCGCAAGCTGGTCGACGACCTCCATGCCGTCCCCGGCGTGGACCTGGTGGACACCCGGATCGACCCGGCCTGGCGAGCCGACTGGCGAGCCGGCACCGAGTGGCTGATCGGGACGGTCTACGGCTCCGCGGCCGGGCACGCCGCACTGCGGACCACCGTCGAGGGCATCCACCGCCGGATGGACGCCTTCTGGTCCTGAGGCCGCACCGCCCCGGAAACCGCCCCACCCCCACCGCACCATCCGACCGACCTCGCACCCCTGGAGTCAACGTGCCGCGGCGAATACGCACAGCCACCCACGCGGCGGTGGCAGCCGTCGTCTCCGGCCTGGTCCTCGCGCTGCTCGCGCTGGGCATCGGGCCGGTCCCCGCCCTCGGAACCGCCCTCGTCCCCGGGGCCGGAGTGTGGGACTCCGCCGCGGGCGCCGAACTCCCGCACACCGAGACCCTCCACCTGGCCGGACTCAGGGCGCCCGTCACGGTCGCCTTCGACGACAACGGCGTCCCCACCGTCAAGGCCGGCTCCGACGACGACCTGTTCCAGGCCCAGGGCTACCTGCACGCCCGGTTCCGGCTCGCCCAGCTCGACCTGGAACGGCGCGCGGGCCGCGGCCGGCTGGCCGAGCTGAACGGGCCGGCCGGCCTCGAATCCGACCGCTTCGAACTCCGGATGGGGCTGCTGCGCACCGCCGAGGCCGAATGGGCCGCCACCCCGCCGGACAGCCCGGCGGGCCGCGCCCTCACCAGCTACACCCGGGGCGTCAACGCCTGGATCTCCGAGCTGCGCCACAACGGGCAGTGGCCGACGCTCTTCTCCCTCACCGGCGTCTACCCCGCCGACTGGACCCCGGTGGACAGCCTGGTGATCCAGGAGGTCCTCACCCAGAGCATGGACTTCACCAGCACCCCGCTGGACTACGCGATCTTCCGGGACTCCCTCGGCGAGCAGCGCACCATGGACTGGTTCCCGGTCCACGCGCCCAACGACCAGCGCCCGTACGACCCCGGGCCGTACCGCGACCTCGGCGTCGCGCCGCTGCCCGCCAACGTCAACGCCGCCGGGCCCGAGGCCCCGGCCGCCGCGAACCGCTCGCAGCCGCGAACCGCACCCGTCGCGCCCACCGGCACGCCCGACCCCGCCGGGGAGGCCACCGCGGCCCGGACCCTGCTCGACACCATCCGCGCGCTGCCCGCCACCCAGATGCACACCTTCCCGGACAGCAACGCCTGGGTGGCGAACGGCCCGGCGACGGCCGGCGGCAACGCGATGCTGGCCGGGGACCCGCACCTGCCGATGACCCTGCCCTCGTACTGGTACCAGATCGCGCTCTCCTCTCCGGAGACCAACGCCACCGGCGCCAGCATGGCCGGCCTGCCCGGGGTGCTGATCGGCCGCAACGCCGACATCTCCTGGTCCCTGACGGACGCCCAGAACCAGTCGACCGTCTTCTACAGCGAGCAGACCAGCGCCGACCACCCCGGCCAGTACTTCTGGAACAACGCCTGGCACCCGATGCAGCGGGTGGAGTACACCATCCCGGTCCGGGGCGGGGACACCGAGCAGCTCGCCGTGGACCTGACGGTGCACGGGCCGGTGATCACCCGGGCCGGGCAGACCACCTCGGTCAGCTGGATGGGCAACGTCCCCTCCCCCGACCTGGCGGTGCTGCTCGCCATCGACAAGGCCCGCGACTACCGGGAGTTCCGCACCGCGCTGGCCGACTGGCACGCCCCCACGCTGAACTTCGCCTACGCCGACGGCGGCGGCGACATCGGCGTGGTCGCGGCCGGCTACTTCCCGCTCACCAAGGGCGGCAACCCCTGGTTCCCGCTGCCCGGCACCGGCGAGTACGACGTGGTCGGCGCCATCCCCTTCGACGCCACCCCGCAGGCCCACAACCCGCCGAACCACGTGATCGCGACGGCCAACCAGCGCCCGGTGTCGGCCGACTACCCGTACTACATCGGCACCTCCTTCAACGCCTTCGACAACGGCTACCGGGCCAACCGGATCTACCAGTTCCTGGAGAGCCACCCGGCGATGACCGCCGCCGACTTCACCACGCTGCAGAACGACACGACCGACTACCTCGCGACCGTCATCCTGCCGCACCTCAAGGAGGCGCTGGCCGGCACCGAGCTCGACACCCGCCAGCAGGCCGCGCTCGACGTCCTCGACCACTGGGACACCACCATGCGGCCCTCCGTCGCCGGCGGGCCGATCTGGTGGACCTTCTGGAACGACTACCTGCAGACCACCTTCCAGCCCTGGTGGGACCAGGCCAAGGTGCCGGTCGAGAGGGACCGCTGGTACCTCAAGGTGTCCAGCGCGCTGCCCAGCCTCGACGAGGACCTGGAGAGCTGGACCCTGCACGACCCCGCCAACCCGGCGTTCACCTCCCCCGGCGGCCCGGCCCGCACCGCGCCGGAGGCCATGCGCACCGCGTTCGCCCAGGCCGTCTCCGAGCTCTCCCAGGACCTCGGGAACGACCCCGCCACCTGGACCTGGGACCGGGTGCACACCCGGCAGATCCCCTCGCTGACCGGCGCCGACGCGCTCGGCTACGGCCCCGAGCCCGCCGAGGGGGACCGCTGGACCGTCAACGCGGCCGACGGCGGCATGAACTCCACCTTCGGCCCCAGCTGGCGCATGGTGGTCGACTGGAAGGGACCGGGCACCGCCACCGCCCAGGCCGTCTACCCGGGCGGCCAGAGCGAGAACCCGGCCTCGCCGTGGTACCGGAACTTCATCCCGTACTGGTGGGCGGGCCGTTCCCTGCCGCTGCTGATGGCCGCGGACCAACCTGCCTCCACCAAGGTGTGGACCCTGCGACCGGGAGCGTGAGCACCGTGACCGACCTTCAGAAGCAGTCCGCACCGCAGGAGTCCGCGGCGCCGGCCCCGGCCGACGGCGGCCGGGCCCTCGCCGAGCGGCTGGTGCTCCCCGCCGCGCTGGTCGGCGCCGGCGTCCTGGTGGCCGTCGGTTCGCTGTGGAGCCTGTGGTACCTGCCCTTCGCCGGCGGCCTGCTGATCGGCGCGGTGACGGCGGTCCGCGGCCTGCGGGCCCGCGCGGCGGTGCTGGTGGCGGCGATGGCCGCGCTGGCCGGCTGGGGCGCCCCGCTGCTGTGGCGCGTCGCGTCCGGCGAGGCCGTGGCCGGCACCGCCCGGACGGTGGCCGCCCTGGCCGGGTTGCCGGCGCTGGCCTCGCTGGTGGTCGCGATCACCCTGCTGATCGGCCTGGTCCAGGCGCTGCTGGGCGTCTGGCTCGGCCGGACGGCGACCGCGGCCCTGCGGCCCGGGCGGTGACGGCGGCGGACACACGACGGTGAGGTGACGACGGGACGAGGCGTCGGCGGTCCGAGGACCTGCCGGCGGACCTCCGGGCCGGGCCCGGTGCGCGAACTCCCGCGCACCGGGCCCGGCCCGTCTGGCGTGGCCCGGCCCGGCCCGGCCGGGGTCAGGACAGGACGGTCCAGCTCTGTCCGGCCGCGGCCGAGTTGGCCGGGTTGGTCATCCCGGTCGAGCCGGCGGTCGTGCCGGCGACGTCCAGGACCAGGCCGTTGCCGACGTTGGTAGCGGTCAGCGCACCGGCGCTGTTCTGGGTAACCTTCCACTTCTGCCAGGGGTTGTCGGCGGACGGGTTGAGCAGGTAGGCGCTGCCGACTCCGCCACCGCCGGCCAGCACGGCGTGTGTCTGGGCGGCGGTGTAGCAGTTGTCGGTGATCGTCACCGTGCCGTCCGCGTTCGGGGTGAACAGCCACTGCTGGGCGGCGCTGCCGCTCTGGTAGGCGTTGATGCCGGAGTTGCCGCCGACGGCGGCGTAGCAGCCCCCCTGGACCTCGAGCGCCTGGCCGCCGGTACCGCCGGCGCTGATCGCGTGGTACCTGCCGTCGCCGACGACGCTCGCCCGGGTGCCGCCGGAACCGGTGTCGCCGCCCATGCCGACGCTTCCGCCGGTGATGCGGTAGAGCGCGACGCCGTGCGCGGGGATCCAGTTGCCGCCGAGGGTGCCGGTGGTGGTGCCGGTGGCGCCGCTCCAGATCTCCCGGTAGCCGTAGCTGGAGCCGGTCAGGCCGAGGTCGGTGAAGCTCGCACTGGGCATGGCCCAGTTGTTCGGGTCCTGGTTGACCAGGGCGACGGCCAGGTCGCCGTTGGCCAGCCGGCGCTTGAGGATCACCGGCGCGGTCGGGGAGGAGGGCGCGCTGCCGACCAGGGTGGCGGGCTTGGCGAGGCTGTCCTGGTCGATGGCGATCATGTCGGGGTTCTTCAGGAGCGCCAGTGCGGAGGACTTGATGCCGGTGGACCAGGTGTAGCCGTTCGCGGTGTGCTGCGAGTCGGCCGCGGTGCGCAGGTCGGCGCCGGAGACGAGCGGGGCGGCCATCATCGACAGGACGGACAGTTCGGTGCGCGACTCGTCGTCGGTGAACGGCTTGTTGCCCTTGTAGGTGTCGGTGACGCCCCAGATGCCGTTGGTGTCCTGCCAGCCGGCGAACATCATGTCCAGGTCGTTCCAGCTGCCGGGGTGGACGTTGCCCGGGTACTTCAGCGCGGTCTGCAGCTGGCCGTTGTAGAGCACGCCGTCCAGTTCGCTGTCCCGGTCGCCGCCGATCCGGCACATGTTGGCGACCTGCCCGCACCACACGCCGGTGGGCGAGTAGCCGGGTGCCTGGTGCGGCTGGGTGCCGGCGGCCACGATCAGCGGGTCGGTGCGGGCCGGGTCGTTGGCGTTCAGCAGGTAGGGGATGCCGGTGTGCGCGGGCTGCGCGGACAGGCTGAGGGTCACCTTCGGCTTGCCCCTGGCGGCGGTCGCCGCGTCGAGGGCTCGCTGGAAGGTCTGCGTCCGGGCGTAGACGGACTGGGTGAGCTCCTTGCCCTCGCCCTGCGGGTAGTAGCTGTAGCCGTCGGGGCCGACGATCGTGGGGCCGTACGGGCAGTCGTCGTACTTGACGAAGTCGACGCCCCAGGAGACGAGGTCGTTGGCGTCGGTGCTCTCGTGGCCGAGGCTGCCGGGGTGGCCCTGGCAGGTGGTGTAGGTGTCGGTGGCGTAGAGGCCGAACTTCATGTTCTTGCTGTGGGCGTACCAGGCCAGGTACTGGATGCCGTTGACGGTCTGGCCGTTGACGCTCTGCGAGGGGAAGGTGTTCGGGTCGGGCACCAGGTGTCCGCTGGTGGGGTCGTTGCCGGTGCCGTCGGTGCCGGACACCGGATTGCCGTTGTTGTCGTACAGCTGCATGGCGTTGTCGGCGGTCTTCGCGAAGTCCGTCGTCTGGCCGTCGCGGTGGCGCATCGACCAGCCGTCGTCGATGGTGACGGTGTTGTAGCCGGCCTGGACCAGGCCGTTGGCGGACATGAAGTCGATGGTCTGCTTGACCTGGTTCTCGTTGACCTGGGTGCCCAGGCTGTTCCAGGAGTTCCAACCCATGGGCGGGGTCAGGGCGTTGCCGTTGCCCAGGGCCGCGGCCGGAGCAGCGGTGGCGAGGGCGGTGGCGCTGATGCCGGAGGCGGCGAGGGCCAGGACGGCCAGCATGCCGACGACGCGAGGTGGCGGTGTGCGCATGTGGGGGCTTCCCGAGAGGCGGGCCGGGACGGGCCGCCCGAAGGGCGGTCCTGAGCACGGCTGGTGGGGGTGCGGTGCTCTGAGCTCTGGCGCAGCGATGTGCTGATGGGGGGCACGTCGGCGCCGGCGGCACCGCGGTGGCGGGTGTGACGACAGCTCAGACAGTCGCCATCGGCGAGGCGCTGACGCGGCGAAACCGCTGGGCCGCTGGCATCGACGATAGTGTCATATGACATTTCACTGATCGGAAACCTACAAGAGTCAACACAACCGCCCATCCGAAGGCGGGCTCAGCGCAGTCGGCGGGCGCCGGCGGCGGGGAGGGCGGGGAAGACGTGGGGCTGCGCGTAGCCCGCCCGGTGGAAGGCCTCGACGATCGCGGCGGACACCGGGTCCGCGTCCGACTCGTCGACCAGGACGATGACCGAGCCGCCGAAGCCGCCGCCGGTCATCCGGGCACCACGGGCGCCGGCCGCCACGGCGGTCTCGACGACGAGGTCGGTCTCCGGGCAGGAGGTCCCGAGGTCGTCGCGCAGCGAGGCGTGTCCGGCGGTCAGCACGGCGCCCAGAGCGTCGAGCCGGCCCGCCTGCAGTAGCTTCACGGCCAGCCGGACGCGCTCGTTCTCGCTCACCACGTGCCGTACCAGCGGCCGCAGTTCGTCCGGGAGCCGGTCGAGGGCGGCGGCGAGGCCGTCCGGCCGGAGGTCCCGGAGGGCGGGGAGTCCGAGCAGGGTGGCGGCCCGTTCGCAGCCGGCCCGCAGGTCGGCGTACGCGCCGTCGCCGAGGTCGTGCTTGACCCGGGTGTCGACGACCAGCAGCCGCATCCCCTGGGCGGCCGGGTCCAACGGAATCGGATGCTGCGTCAGATCGCGGGTGTCCAGGTGGAGGGCGTGGCCCTCGGTGCAGCAGAGCGAGGCCATCTGGTCCATCACGCCACAGGGCACGCCGACGAACTCGTTCTCGGCCCGCTGCGTGATCAGCGCCAACTGCGGCCTGGTGAGCGAGAGTTCGTACAGATCGCGGTAAGCCAGGGCGACCGCGGCCTCCAGTGCCGCAGAGGAGGACAGGCCGCCGCCGCTGGGCACGTCACTGTCCACGTGCAGGTCGGCGCCGCCGACCGGGCAGCCGGCCTCGCGGAGCGCCCAGACCACGGCCGCCGGGTACCGGGCCCAGCCCGGCACCCGCTCGGGGGCCAGTTCGTCGACGGACAACTCGACCACCCCGCCGTCGCCCAGGGTGCTGTACAGCCGGAGCAGGCCGTCGCTGCGGCGGCGCGCGGTCACCCGCGCGGTGTGCGGCAGGGCGATCGGCAGGACGAACCCGTCGTTGTAGTCGGTGTGTTCGCCGATCAGGTTGACCCGGCCGGGCGCGGCCCAGACGCCGGTGGGGGTGGTGCCGAAGACGGATTCGAAGTCGGTCATGCGCCGACCTCCCTCAGGTGTCGGGCGGCCGCCTCGGGCGAGACGTCGTTGACGAAGGCGTCCATGCCGGATTCCACACCGGCCAGGTACTTGAGCTTGTCGGCGGTGCGCCGGATGGTGAAGAGCTCCAGGTGCAGGGCGAGTTCGTCCCGGTGGCCGGCGGGGGCCTGGTG